>JBOFTS010000097.1:0-59172 GCA_051652185.1 Aeromonas sp. | reverse complement strand
GGTGGGAGAAGTGATGGCGTATGTGAGCGCAATAAACAAACTGAACACCCTTGGTCTGCCTGTAAGAAAGCCCCAAGTGTAGCGGTCACTTGGGGCTGGGGAAGTCATGACTTACTGGCTGATTTGGGAAACAACGCCCGTTCAAGAGGTCGAGAGCTGCGTTTAGTCGCACTATCACTGCCAAATAGTGAATTTATCGGCCAGTAATATTAGAAAAAATAGGGCAAGCTGATTATAAAGATTAGTTCGTTTTTTGTGAGCGGAGTCACTATGATGCGCTCATACAGCCTTGGGCCCTCAGTGATGTTAAGTGGGTTTCCCGTCACCTATTTCTGCATGTTTTCGATACGTTAACTGTGATGTAACTCGATTCCTTTGGGCCATGGCGCGCCACAGAGGCGGCAATATTTTTACGATTTTTGGACAGATATGGATCGGCACAGTTTTTACCCGTTATTTTTCTTGACCATTTTAATGGTTGCGGTGGGCCAGATGACCCAAACCCTATATGTCCCCTCCATTCCTATGATGGCGGGAGATTTTCATGTCGCCCCCGGTCAGTTACAAGCGGTGATGGCCTGTTATTTGATCCCTTATGGTTTATCACAATTTGTTTATGGCCCGTTGTCAGATCGGATTGGCCGCCGCCCTGTGTTAATCATAGGGATGATCATTTTTTTAGTGGGTACCCTCGTTATCCAGCTTATTCCCCATTTCATGGCGCTATTGGTTGGTAGTTTTATTCAAGGGTTGGGAACTGGATCCGGTGGAGCAATGAGTCGAACCGTGATGCGCGATCGCTACAACGGGGCTGAGCTAAATCGTGCAAATAGTTTGGTGAGTATGGGGGTGATTTTCTCCCCTTTGCTGGCACCTGTGCTCGGCGGGTGGCTAACAGAGTTATTTAATTGGCGGGCTGGTTACTGGTTTTTGTTCGGGTTTGGGGCGTTAACTACGCTGGCACTGCTGGCATGGTTTGCCGAAACGTTACCTGCAACGTCACGTCAACAACCATTACGGGTGAGTGCGGCGTATCGACATGTATTGAGTAACTCTCGCTTTAAAGGAAATTTACTGTGCCTAATGGCTACCTTTGCAGGGCTCGCCATGTTTGAGGCCGCAGCCGGTGTATTACTTGGGGATGTGCTTAAGCTCAGTGCGCGTACAGTGAGCGTATTGTTCGTGCTGCCATTACCCGGCTACCTATTTGGTGCCTGGCTCTCAGCTAAGCTGAGTTTTCGTTTGAGCCAAGGCAAGTTGATGCGTCATGGTATTAGCTTTTTGGCGCTGGGATCGCTCATTATTTTGGTACCGGGTCTATTTGGCGTGGTCAGTGCGGCCTCTTTAGTGGGGGGAGCCGCGGTCTATTTCATCGGTAGTGGTATTCTTTATCCAACCGCGACGTCTTGCGCCATTGAGCCTTTTCCGGCTCAGGCAGGAACGGCAGGCGCGATTCTTGGGGGAATGCAAAATGTGGGGGCAGGGGTCGTGACGCTGTTTGCCGCCGGTTTTCCGATGGATGGACAAGCGACACTTGGCGCCATCATGACGCTAATGGTATTGATTGTGGCGCTTAGTTTTGTATGGTTGCGCTCTCATGGTTCTCCCCAACAACAAATGGCCATGTGATATTTGCGTTGCTTGTTCATAAGCCCACCCTCAGCGGTGGGCTTTTTATTGGTGCAATATGATGTGCAATGCGGCAGGCATGTTCGCTAACAAGCAATGTGACATGAGATGAGACAAGAATTGAGATGTAAGGAGGAGTGAAATAAACAATCTAGGTAAGCATTAACGACGTAAGGTTGGGGGGATTACCGGGGAGGGGATATTGCGATTAATCTGGCATAAAAAAGCCCGTCACACAGGTGACGGGCTTTTACTATTGGTACCCCGAGATGCCGTTGCCGATTTGGGCCCTTGAACCGTAGGTTCAAGGCGGGAATCGAATTTAACCGCAGGCTTCTCGGTCGTGCCGAGCATGCACAATAGCTAAAAGGCTGATCCCCTGTTGGGTATGATTATCGGCTCGGGGACTTGAACCGGCTGACAAACATCCCAGGGAATTTTTAAAACTTTTCGCGATTAGGACGACTGTCCCGCGTCGTGCGTATCACCATACTGTCCCTGCTCAACCAACGCCGCTTCGATCGTGCGTTGCAGCATTTTGATCCGCCGGTCCATGGTTTCAGAGTATTGTTGATTCTTCTCTTTCTCAAGACAGAACTCATGGCAAAAATTAAGCGCGGCCATGATTGCTAATTGTTCATTACTAGAAACTTTGGTGCGTTGACGTAGATCAGTCAGCTTATCCGTTAGCTGCTCGGCGGCTTGGCGCAGGGCATCCTGTTGTCCCAAGGGACAAGCTATCTTGTAGGGACGTCCCAAAATGACGATTTCTACAGCCTCTGTGCTCATGCCTTCCTCAATAAGGCGGAGTTAATTTCCGCTTTTATCCACGTGGACAACTGTGCGAGACTATATAGCGCAGATGCATAAGTTTCAAGGCCTTGCTAGCTCTGGAAGAGGGAGAATGCTAGAGTCTTGGCCATTAATTTGACAAAAGTGTCTGAACTTTAAGCGGATCCTCGATGAGCAAAACGAACCCCCTTGAATATATTACGGTGACTGATCTCATGGAACACCATGAGTTGATGGCAACGGCCGTAGAAGCCCACGGCGTGATCTGTGGTCTGGTGTGCGGTGGCGTAACCTTAGATGATAAGAGCTGGTTACCCCCTTTTAATGATTTGGTAAATGATGGGTTTGGCCTGCCAGCCCCCGTGCGCCAAGTGATGACCGATCTTTATCATCATGTGGTAGACGCCTTGATGGCTCAAAAGGGGGTTGAGCTGCTGCTCCCTAACGATGATGCTCCCCTCGATGAGCGAATTGATGGGTTAGTGGATTGGTCGCAGGCATTTTTGGCCGGATTTGGGGTCGTGCAGCAAGATTTAGCGCGGGCCTCTGAAGAGCTGCAAGAGATGATCCAAGATATTGCCAGTATCACTCAGGTTTGCGCTGAGTTCGATAATGAAGATGAGGAGCATGAAGAGGCGTTTATCGTGCTTTATGAGCACGTTAAGCTTGGGGTGATGATGGCCTTTGAAGAGTTTGGTCAGCGCCCAAAAACCCCGAGTGCATCACCGACTTTGCACTGATCTGCTGGCCGGTATAGCCCAAAACAGATTTGCAAGAGCGCCTAATGGCGCTCTTTTTATGGCACTGTTACAACGAACAGACGCAGCGAACCACCGTAACACGAATAGCTAACCCTGTGAGACATCACCGGTTTTGCCCGCGCGCTGGCATGGTGCCAATGGCTTTGTGATAGCATAGGATTACCTTTTTCACTTTGTCTTTTTCGCTTATGCCCCAATCTAATGTGCGACGGGTGGATGTGACGCTCGTTGGCGGTGGAATGAGCGGCGCCGTACTTGCACTTTCACTCGCGGCTCTGCATAACGCGGATGGTTCTCCTCTTGAGATCTTGCTGCTAGAGGCAAGCATGCCCGAGCAGCATACCCATTCGGGGTTTGATGCCCGCGCTATTGCGCTCTCGGCCGGAACTTGCGATGCGCTCAGTCGGCGTAGACTTTGGCCGCTGTTTGCCCCCCATTGCGCCCCCATTACCCATATTCATGTTTCAGATCGAGGCCACGGCGGTCAGGTTCGCTTATCGGCCACCGAATATGGGCTGCCGGCGTTGGGTCAGGTGATCACGCTTGCGGCTGCCGGTCATGAGTTGCAACGGGCGATGAGGGCCTCTCCCAATATCCGGGTCTGCTGTCCGGCCCGGGTGAGCGAGATTGTGCCCGATGAGCAGAAAGTGACCTTGACCCTTGAGAGTGGCGAGCAAATTGAAACCCGCTTGCTGGTGGCGGCAGATGGGGGCAACTCCTTTGTGCGTCAGCACTTTAAGCTGCCCGTGACCCGTCACGATTTTGAGCAAAGCGCCATTATCGCCACCGTCAAAACGGCGCAAGACCCTGCAGGACGCGCCTTCGAGCGCTTTACCGAAGGGGGCCCGCTGGCCCTGCTGCCGATGCAAGATGGCCAGTCATCACTGGTGTGGAGTGTGGGTCCTCATGAGGTCGATGAACTGATGGCCCTCGATGCGGCGGCGTTTCTTGCCCGTCTGCAGCAGGCTTTTGGTTGGCGGCTTGGCCGGTTTGAACAAGTAAGTGCGCGCTGTGTGTATCCGCTTATCTTAACTGCCTGCGACTATCCACTGGCCCAGCGTAGCGTGCTGGTGGGTAATGCTGCCCATGCTCTGCATCCGATCGCCGGGCAGGGGTTTAATCTTGGCATGCGAGATCTCGACCTGCTCACCGAGGCGCTGGCCAAGGCGCTGGCGGCAGGAGCGGATATCGGTAGCTTTACGGTGCTAAACGGCTACTGGCAGCAGCGCAAGGGCGATCAGGCGCAGACCGTCTGGCTCACCTCCTCGCTGGCCCAGCTCTTTTCTAATGGTCTCGATCCGCTGGTGGCTGGGCGCAATCTGGCGCTCACCCTGATGGGGCGGCTTCCTTGCCTCAAGGCGCCGCTTGCCTCGCGCACCCTGGGCTTTGTCGCCGATGTGTGCGGCAACTAGCCAGCGTGTGTTGAGGGGAAGCTATTGAGTGGAACCGGTTGAGCGGAAGATGGTGACTGCTATTCGTTGATCAAAACGTATTGAATAACGTATTGAATAAAGAGGCGATGCCTGCGGGTGTCCTCTCGTTGGCCAGCCGGTCAGCCCTGAAAGGATGAGATGATGCAGATGAAAAGTGTGGATGTGGTGATTGTCGGTGGCGGTATGGTGGGGCTGGGGCTTGCCGCGGCCCTCAAAGATAGCGCCCTTAAGGTGCTGGTGCTGGAGGGGCAACTGCCCGATCCGCAGCTGGGGGAGGTGGCCGATAACCGGGTCAGCGCTTTGAGCCTTGCCAGCCAGCAGATCCTGCGCCATGTGGGTGCCTGGGAGGGCATTGAAGCGCGCCGCCTGCAGCCTTACGACAAGATGGCGGTGTGGGAGCAAGACAGTTTTGGCCATATCGATTTTGATGCCGCCAGCCTGCGTCAGGCAAACCTTGGCCATATTGTCGAAAATCGGGTGATCCAGCTGGCGCTGCTTGAGGCGATTAAAGGGGCTAGCAATATCCAGCTGCTGACTCCCGCCAGAGCCACGAGCTTGCAAAGTGGCCCCGCAGGCGCATTGCTGCTCCTTGAAGATGGTCAGGCTATCTCGGCCAAGCTGGTGGTGGCGGCTGATGGTGCCCACTCTTGGGTACGCCGTCAGGCCGATATCCCCCTCACCAGTTGGGATTACGGCCACCACGCGCTGGTGGCGACGGTGTGCTGCGCCGAACCCCATGAAGCTGTTGCTCGCCAGATCTTCACCCCAGATGGCCCGCTCGCCTTTTTGCCCCTGTGGCAGAAAAATCGCTGCTCCATTGTCTGGTCGCTGCCCGCACATCGTGCCGAGGCACTGTGTGCGTGCGATGACGAGCAGTTCAATCGCCAACTTACGGTCGCCTTCGATGCCCGGCTTGGCCTGTGCACGGTGGCAGGGCCGCGTAGCGCCATTGCGCTCACCGCCCGCTATGCCCGTGACTTTGCCCGCGAGCGGCTGGTATTAGTTGGGGATGCCGCCCATACCATCCACCCGCTGGCGGGGCAGGGGGTCAACCTTGGTTTGCTTGATGCTGCTGCGCTCGCGGAGCAACTGCTACACAACCATGCAGCAGGAAAAGATATTGGCCTGCTCGCTAATCTGCGTAGTTACGAGCGCTGGCGCAAGAGTGAAGCGGCCCGCATGCTGGCGGCGATGGAGGGGCTCAAACGATTATTTAGCGGTGCTCATCCCCTCAAAAAGTTGGTGCGAGGGGTGGGGCTACGGGCGGCTAATCTGCTGACGCCGTTTAAGCAAGGGTTAATCCGCACGGCCATGGGACTGGAGGGGGAGTTACCCGCCCTTGCCCGCCCTGACGGGTCAGGGCTTGCAGCTAAGAACGATGCGTCTTAGCTAAGGGTCACACTGCGCATATTTTGCAGATGTGGCCATTTAACATCTATCAAGGCAGATGCTCTCGTTGGGCATCTGCTTTTTTTTGCGCGAGCATAAACGATGGCGATCAAGAGGGTGATCAAGAGTGAAATAACGAGTGAAATAAAAAGCGAAATAAAAAGTGAAATAAAGAGCGCCATAAATTGTGACGGCATAGCAAAAATCGACATTTAAGCGGGCTGAGATCCCTCAAGCACTGTTTTTATCGCGGCATTTATCTTAGTGTCTGGGGTCAGTTTTACGGATGTAATAACGGCGCGAGTAGTCAGCATCGCCGCTGGCCAGAGAATGAGCGCCGTTAAAAGGAGTCCGCTTGCCATGTGCGGTGGCAGTGACGTGGCTGTTAATGGGCGATTCGGTGCTGATTCGGCGCTTTTTGCAAAGGAATAAATGCGATGATCCAAAGGACGGTACTGCATTCTCAACACCTTGATGCAGGCGCTAAAATGGTGGACTTTCACGGCTGGGAAATGCCTCTTCACTATGGCTCTCAGCTAGCAGAGCATCAGGCGGTGCGACGTGATGCGGGCATGTTTGATGTCTCTCACATGACTATCATTGATTTGACGGGCGAGCAGGTTCAGATCTTTTTGCAACATCTGCTGGCCAATGACGTGGCTAAACTCACCACCCCCGGCAAGGCCCTATATAGCGGCATGCTTAATGCTGATGGCGGGGTCATTGATGATCTTATCGTCTATTACCTGACCAACACCTGCTATCGGCTGGTGGTCAACTCTGCGACCCGTGAAAAAGATCTGGCCTGGATCTGCCATCACGCCATCGATTTCGACATCACAATGACCGAGCGTCCCGACCTTGCCATGATTGCGGTGCAGGGCCCGAACGCCAAGGCCAAGGCGGCCTTGGTATTTACCCTTGCGCAGAATGCGGCAGTAGAAAGAATGAAGCCCTTTTTTGGCGTGCAGGCAGGGGATCTGTTTATCGCTACCACCGGTTACACCGGCGAGGATGGCTACGAGATCATGGTGGCGCAAGAGCAGGCCTGCGCGCTGTGGCAAGCGCTGCGAGATAAGGGTGTGGCTCCGTGTGGCCTTGGTGCTCGTGATACCTTGCGCCTGGAAGCTGGGATGAACCTCTACGGTCAGGAGATGGACGAGTCAGTCTCTGCGCTCGCCGCCAACATGGCATGGACTATCGGCTGGGAGCCCCGCAATCGCCACTTCATCGGGCGCGAGGTGCTAGCAGCGCAGAGAGCGGCGGGCAACCAGCCCAAGCTGGTGGGGTTGGTAATGGAGGAAAAAGGCGTGCTGCGAGCCGGTATGCCGGTCACCTTCACCGCGGCAAACAGTGAGCTGCGGGAGGGGGTGATCACCTCGGGCTCGTTTTCGCCCACCCTTGGCTGCAGCATTGCACTGGCGCGAGTACCCCGCGACATCGGTGACGAGGCGCAGGTGGCGATCCGCAACAAGCGGGTCACCGTGAAGGTCACCCAACCTGGGTTTGTGCGTAACGGCCAAAAGCGGGTTTAACACCGTCTCGAAGGAGGACCACGGGTTGCCCACCGCTTTTTATATTCGTTTTTAAACGCGATTTAACGATCAGAGGAAACAGACATGAGCCATATCCCAAGCGAATTGAAATATGCCACCTCCCACGAGTGGATCCGTGTTGAAGCCAACGGCGAGGCCGTGGTCGGCATCTCTGAGCACGCCCAAGCGCTGCTAGGTGACATGGTGTTTGTTGAGTTGCCAAGTGTTGGTAAGCAGGTGAGTGTCGGTGACGACTGCGCCGTAGCCGAGTCGGTCAAGGCCGCTTCTGACATTTACAGCCCGGTGAGCGGCGAGATCATCGCGGTGAATGATGCGCTAGAAGAGAGCCCAGAGCTGGTGAATTCAGATCCCTACGATGCCGGTTGGCTGTTTCGCATCAAGCTCGATGATATGAGCGAGCTGGCCAATCTATTGGATGCGCAAGGTTACCAACAGGTGGTCGACAACGAGTAGTCATTAAGGCCCTGCTCCATTAGCGGGGCTTTTTTAGCAGGGCTTTTTTATGGACAAGGATGGTCGCTATCACCCGCGATCAGTCATCAGTTATCAGCCATTAATTATCAGTAATGTCTATCAAGATTGGTAGCAGGACATACTTATCAGGAAGTCAGGGACATGACCCAATCACTGTGTGAACTCGAGCAAAAAACCGATTTTACCCACCGCCATATTGGCCCAAATGAAGATGAGCTGCGCCAGCTGCTGGCGACCGTCGGGGCTGAAAGCCTGGACGATCTGATTGCCCAGACCGTGCCCGCCGCCATTCGCCTGCCGGGTCCGCTCGGGATCGGTGCCGGTATGACCGAAGTCGAAGCGCTGGCCAAGCTCAAGGGCTACGCCGCTCAGAACAAGATAGCCAAGAGCTATATCGGCATGGGTTATCACGATACCCATGTACCCCACGTCATTTTGCGCAATGTGCTGGAAAATCCGGGCTGGTATACCGCTTATACCCCGTACCAGCCCGAGCTGGCGCAAGGCCGGCTTGAAGCCCTGCTCAACTTCCAGCAGCTGACGCTGGATCTCACCGGCATGGATCTGGCCAGTGCCTCCCTGCTGGATGAAGCGACCGCCGCCGCCGAGGCGATGGCGCTGGCCAAACGGATGGCCAAGTCCAAATCCAACCTCTTCTTCGTGGCCGATGACGTGCACCCGCAGGTGATCGACGTGGTCAAGGAGCGCGCGGTTCACTTCGGTTTTGACGTGGCGGTTGGCGCCGCGAGCGACGCGGTGAGCGAAGAGGTGTTCGGTGCCCTGTTCCAGTACCCCAGCACCACAGGTGAAGTGAACGATCTGAGTGCCCTGATTGCCGCGGTACAGGCCCAGCAAGGGCTGGCTTGCGTCAGCGCCGATCTGCTCTCCCTGCTGCTGCTCAAGTCCCCGGGCGAGCTGGGCGCCGACGTGGTGTTGGGCTCCGCCCAGCGCTTTGGCGTGCCCATGGGTTACGGTGGCCCCCACGCCGCCTTCTTCGCCACCCGCGATGCCTACAAGCGCTCCATGCCGGGCCGCATTATCGGTGTCTCCAAAGATGCCCGCGGCAAAGCCGCGCTGCGCATGGCGATGCAGACCCGCGAGCAGCATATCCGCCGCGAAAAGGCCAACTCCAACATCTGTACCGCACAGGTGCTGCTGGCCAATATGGCGAGCTTCTACGCCGTTTACCACGGTCCGGTAGGGCTGAAAACCATCGCCTCCCGTGTGCACCGTCTCACTACCATTCTGGCGCTTGGCCTCAAGGCTAAGGGGGTGGCCCTCAAGCATGCCAGCTGGTTCGATACCCTGACCGTGCTGACGGCAGATAAAGCAGCACTTATTGCCAAGGCTGAAGCCAATGGCATCAACTTGCGTGCAGACCTCGACGGTACGGTAGGGGTCTCCCTCTCTGAAACCACCACCCGCGGCGATGTGGCCGAGCTGTTTGATCTCTTCCTCGGCCAAGGCCACGGGCTTGACATCGAGGCTCTCGACAAGGCGGCCCAGGCTCATCACGCCATCCCGCAGGATCTGCTGCGCACCGATGCCGTGCTGACCCACGAGGTGTTCAACAAGTACCACTGTGAAACCGAGATGCTGCGTTATATCTACCGTCTTGAAGCCAAAGATCTGGCGCTCAACTACGCCATGATCGCCTTGGGTTCTTGCACCATGAAGCTCAACGCCACTGCCGAGATGATCCCGGTGACCTGGCCTGAGTTTGGCAAGCTGCACCCATTCGCCCCGCTGGCGCAGGCCAAGGGCTACCAGCTGCTGCTGGCTGACCTTGAAGATTGGCTGGTGAAGGTGACCGGTTTTGATGCTATTTGCATGCAGCCTAACTCCGGTGCGCAGGGCGAATATGCAGGCCTCTTGGCCATTAAAAAGTTTCACGAATCCCGTGGTGAAGGGCATCGCAATATCTGCCTCATTCCAGCGTCTGCTCACGGCACCAATCCGGCCTCTGCCCAGATGGCGGGGCTTAAGGTCATCGTCACCGCCTGTGACAAATCCGGCAACGTGGATCTGGGCGACCTGCGCGCCAAGGCGGCCGAGGCGGGGGAGCAGCTCTCCTGTCTTATGGTGACCTACCCCTCCACCCACGGGGTGTATGAGGAGACCATCAAGGAGGTGTGCGATATCGTTCACCAGTACGGTGGTCAGGTCTACCTCGACGGCGCCAACATGAACGCGCAAGTGGGCCTCACTGCGCCGGGCTTTATCGGGGCGGACGTCTCTCACCTCAACCTGCACAAGACCTTCGCCATTCCTCACGGCGGTGGCGGCCCGGGCATGGGTCCCATCGGTGTGAAGAAACATCTGGCACCGTTCGTGGCCGGTCACGCCGTGGTCAAGACCGAACTGGCGAGCCGTGACAACGGCGCCGTCTCGGCGGCACCGTTCGGCTCAGCCAGCATCCTGCCCATCAGCTGGATGTATATCGCCATGCTGGGTGACGAGGGGCTGAAGAGATCCACTCAGGTGGCCATCCTCAACGCCAACTATCTGGCCAAGAAGCTGGGTGAATCCTTCCCGGTGCTCTACTCTGGCCGCAACGGTCGGGTGGCCCACGAGTGCATCTTGGATATCCGCCCGCTTAAAGAAGCCTGTGGCATCAGCGAGATGGACGTGGCCAAGCGGCTGATGGACTACGGCTTCCACGCGCCGACCATGAGCTTCCCGGTAGCGGGTACCCTGATGGTCGAGCCGACCGAATCGGAATCCAAGCGCGAACTGGATCGCTTCGTCGAGGCGATGACGTCCATCCGCGCCGAGATTGCCAAGGTGCAGGAGGGGCAGTGGAGCCTGACCGACAACCCGCTGGTCCATGCGCCGCACACCCAGGATGACGTGATGGATGCAGAGTGGTCCCGTGGCTACAGCCGCGCCGAGGCGGTCTTCCCGTCCGACGCCGTGCGCGCCGCCAAGTTGTGGCCGTCAGTGAACCGTATCGACGACGTCTACGGCGATCGCAACCTGTTCTGTGCCTGTATCCCGACCGAGGATTACGCCAAGTAAGTGGCGTCCATGATCACGGACATTTAAGTTGGAAACCGTGACATTGAAGTTGGAAACCGACCATTCAAGTTGGAAACTCAAAGGCCCTGCAACAGCAGGGCCTTTTTATTTTGTGCGGTGAATATCTGTAATTAAATTACAAAAATGATCTCGGTTGGATCTTTCAGGCAGGCCAGGGTCTACCTCTTGTCAATGGTACACATAAAAGCATCATTCCAATTGATGCAAAAATAATGGGCGTTGATATTGACTCAGTAGCGTCAGATGCGACACACTATAACTGCATCATTAACGATGAAGAGATTTTTTGTGAAGCTGAACCAAATTGCCACCATCAGTGCTGGGCACCCCTATCGCGGCAAGATCCCGGAGATCGATTCCGGCAGCATGGCCGTGGTGCAGATGAGAGATGCCTCGCCAGAAGAAGGGGTTGACTGGTCTGCCTGCCTTCGTTCTGAGCCTACCAGCAAGAAGGAGCCTGACTGGCTGCAAACCGGCGATATCCTGGTGGCTGCCCGTGGCAGCACTAACTATGCCGTGCTGGTCGATACCGGGCTTGCACCATTGCCCGCCGTAGCTGCTCCTCACTTCTATGTGGTGCGGCTGCATAGCGAGGCGCTCAGTCCCGAATTTCTGGCTTGGCAGCTCAATCAGTCCCCTTGCCAGCGCTACTTCGAGCTTCACGCCGAAGGCAGCGCGGCAAAAAGTATTCGCCGTCAGGTGTTGGAGGAGGCCCCTATCGGCATCCCATCTCTTGCGAGACAGGCCGCCATCATGAAGCTGGCCCACAGCCTGCGTGAAGAACGGAACCTGATGCAACAACTGCAACGTAACGGCGAGCAGATGATGCAGGCCATCGCTGCCAGCCTGCTCGAACAATCCTATCAGCCTGCGAAATAGTTTCGCTGAGCAGCCCATTTTTCCAAGAAATACCCAAGGAATTGTGACTTATGACTACCTCGATAAACCAGGACGATATCAACAAGGCCCTCTGGTCTGCCTGTGATACCTTCCGGGGCACGGTCAGCCCTGATACTTATAAAGATTTCGTGCTCACCATGCTGTTCCTGAAATACATCTCCGATGTCTGGCAGGATCACTACGATGGCTACAAGGCCGAATATGGCGATGAGCCGGAGCTCATTGAAGAGATGCTCAAAAACGAGCGTTTCGTGCTGCCCAAACAGGCCAGCTTCTACAGCCTGTTCGAGCGTCGCTTTGAACCGGGCAACGGCGAGCGGATCGATCAGGCGCTGCACGCCATCGAAGAGGCCAATGGCACCAAGCTCAAAGACGCGGGTAAGAGCGTGTTTCAGGACATCAGCTTCAACACCGACCGCCTCGGCGAAGAGAAGCAGAAGAACACCATACTGCGTCATCTGATGGAAGACTTTGCCAAGGATGAGCTCAACCTCAAACCGAGTCGGGTCGGCACCCTGGATGTGATCGGCAACGCCTACGAGTATCTCATCAAGAACTTCGCCGCCAGTGGCGGCCAGAAGGCGGGGGAGTTCTATACCCCGCCCGAAGTTTCCGATCTTATCGCCGAGTTGCTGGAGCCGATGCCGGGCGACACCATCTGCGATCCGGCCTGTGGCTCGGGGTCACTCTTGATGAAGTGCGGCCGCAAGGTGGTGGAAAACCATGGCGAGAAGCACTACGCCCTCTATGGGCAGGAGGCCATCGGCTCTACCTGGTCGCTGGCCAAGATGAACATGTTCCTGCACGGGGAAGACAACCACAAAATTGAGTGGGGCGACACCATCCGCAACCCCAAGCTGCTGGATAAAAACGGCGATCTGATGCGCTTTGATATCGTGACCGCCAACCCGCCCTTTTCGCTGGATAAATGGGGTTATGAGGAAGCGGGGAACGATAAGTTCGGTCGCTTCAAGCGTGGGCTCCCGCCCAAAACCAAGGGGGATTACGCCTTTATCCTCCATATGATTGAGACCCTCAAACCCAAGAGTGGCCGCATGGGGGTAGTGGTGCCCCACGGCGTGCTGTTTAGGGGGGCGAGCGAGGGGAAAATTCGCCAGCAGTTGATCGACGAGAACCTGCTCGATGCGGTGATCGGCCTGCCGGAGAAGCTCTTCTATGGCACCGGCATCCCCGCCGCCATCTTGATCTTTAAAAAACAGAAGGTAGACGACAATGTGCTGTTTATCGACGCCAGCCGTGACTTCAAGGCGGGTAAAAACCAGAACCTGCTAAGCGCGGACAATATCGCCAAGATAGTCAAAACCTACCGCAACGGCGGCAATGTCGATAAATATGCCTACCTTGCCTCGCTCAAAGAGATCAAGGAGAACGACTACAACCTCAATATCCCCCGCTATGTGGATACCTTCGAGGAGGAAGAGGAGATCGATCTGCTGGCGGTGCGGGCCGAGCGCGAACAACTGAAAACCCAACTGGCCGAGCTGGAAATCGAGATGGCTAAGTATCTGGAGGAGCTGGGCTATGGTGCCTAAGGGGTGGACGGTTGGTACATTAAGTGAATTAGCAGATACCGTTATGGGGTTCGCATTTAAAAGTAGCGACTTTACTCCTACGGGTATTCCTTTGCTCAGAATGGGTAATTTATATCAAAACACTTTAGATTTTGAACGAAATCCAGAATATCTACCTGAGTCATTCAAGGATGAGTATGCTAGATTTCTGGTGAGACCTGGTGATCTGGTCATGTCTATGACGGGGACTATGGGTAAACGCGACTATGGATTTACAGTAGAAATACCATCTCATGCGCCAGATTCACTATTGAATCAGCGAGTAATGAAATTTGTTCCTAAGAAAAAAACAAGTGCTGGTTATTTACTGAATTTACTGCGAAGTGAAGTGATTCTTTCACGATTATATTCATTCCCTGGGGGCACAAAACAAGCTAATTTGTCTGCAAAGCAGGTGCAAGAACTTGTAGCGCCAATACCTCCTCTACCCGAACAAAGAAAAATTGCCAATATCCTTTCCACTTGGGATAAGGCCATCACCACCACCGAGCAACTGCTGGCCAATAGCCAGCAGCAGAAAAAGGTGCTGATGCAGAAACTGCTGACCGGCAAAAAACGCCTCGGGATACCTGATAAAAGTTACGAATTACAGAAAACTCGGTACGGAACTATTCCTAAAGATTGGGAATATCCCGCAATCAAGGATATTTGTACGCAGGTGACCCAAAAAAATACAGTGTCTGCTGACTATCCCGTTCTATCATGCTCCAAGTACGATGGTTTTGTTGACTCGCTTAAGTACTTCAAAAAGAAGGTCTACAGTGATGACACATCTGGCTATCGGTTAATTCACCGAGGTTGTTTTGGTTTTCCATCCAACCACGTTGAGGAAGGCTCGATTGGCCTACAGAATCTCTACGATACTGGAATTGTCAGCCCTATTTATGTTGTCTTTCGAGCAAAAACGAAAAAGGTAGATAACGATTATCTTTATGCAGTTTTAAAGACTGATCACTATCGGCAGATCTTTGGTGCTGCCACTAATGCATCGGTTGATCGCCGGGGAAGCCTCCGTTGGAAAGAGTTCAGCTTGATACATGTGCCACTTCCACCGCTTGATGAGCAACAAAAAATCGCAGCAGTCCTGTCCACCGCCGATAAAGAAATTACTGCCCTGCAACAGAAACTCGACGCCTTAAAGCAAGAAAAAAAGGCCCTGATGCAACAACTTTTGACCGGTAAGCGCCGAGTTAAAGTCTAATCCTTTAAAGGAGTGAACATGTCTGTATCGAATATGTTTAATGACTTCCTTTGTAATATCCAAGTCGACAACTCTGGTAACATAAGTGACCGATATGGTGAGATCACTGCGAGTCTGAATAAAAAGTTCCGTGATACTGAGTCAAAGACAGCAAATAGTCTCCAAGTTGGTTCGTATGGTCGGTACACCGGTATCAAGGGGATTTCTGATCTGGATATGCTCTACATCATGCCGAAGAGCGAGTGGGGCAACTATAACGTAGATAGTGGTCAAACGAAGCTTCTTAATGCGACAAGGGATGCAATAAAAGCTCGATATCCTACAACTGATATTCGTGTAGATCGTTTGGTCGTTACTGTGACTTATACAAATTTTCACGTTGAAGTTCAGCCGGTCTTTGAAGAGTTTGATGCTAATGGGAACAGCTATTTTAAATATCCAGATACCTACAATGGTGGTTGTTGGAAAATAACAAAACCAAGACAGGAAATTGCTGCTATGAAGGAGTTTGTTGATCAAAAAAACAAAAATCTTCGTAAGCTTTGTAAGATGGCCAGAGCGTGGAAGAATAAATGTGGTATTGGCATGGGTGGGCTGCTAATTGACACCTTGGCATACAATTTTTTGAAATCCACAGATTATTACGATGATAAGAGTTACTCCTTCTATGACTGGTTTAGTCGTGATTTTTTCAAATACTTAATGGAACAGCAAAATCAAGATCATTATCAAGCACTCGGCAGTGGTCAAGATGTAAAAGTGAAAAAAAAGTTTCAAAAGCAAGCAAAAAAAGCATATGAAGCTTGTTTGGCCGCGATTGAAGCAGATGGTACGGATGCTGCTTACTCTAAGTGGAAGAAGGTCTATGGAAAATCATTCCCTAGTAAGCCTGCTGTTCTAGCAGAGAGTGCGAACGTAAAATCATGGAGCGATACAGAAGAATATATTGAAGATCTGCATCCTGTAGACATACGTCATAGCGTAGAGCTTGATTGTGAGGTATCTCAGAATGGGTTCAGAGATCACTCTTTGCGGTACCTACTTTCAATTAATGCCCTTTTGAAACCAAACAAAAGTCTAAAATTTACCGCCACCCCTAGTGATATTGAGTATCCCTACGACATCAAGTGGAAAGTTCTCAATCGTGGGGCAGAGGCTCAAAGGCGAAACTGCATTCGAGGACAGATTTTTCTTGATGATGGTAACTCCCAGAGAAGAGAATCAACCAGTTTTAAGGGTGAGCATATTGTTGAGTGTTACGTCGTAAAAAATAATGTTGTTGTTGCAAGAAATAGAATTGAAGTTCCAATTGAGTGATGGCCATGAATAAAAACGATCTGTTAAAGCATATTGCACAAACTGCCTACAATGTAGGCTTTGGTGCAAAAAAGAACTTTGCTACTTATGATATAGTAGCCAAAATGCCTGGCTTGATAAGTTTTACTTCACTGGCATTTGGTGTATATGCATTAGTGTTTGAGGCTCTGAATGTTAAATTTTTCTCGGCTACATTTATCATTTTGGGTGTCATAGGAATGTTTATTACCTTCTATGACTCGAAAAAAGATGAATATGCAAAAAATGGTGTTCAGCTAACTAAGTTATTTAATGCGTTAAAAATTTTGTATGGTCAGGTGAAGGCCGAGCAAGGTGCGCTTGATATGTATGTAGCTGAACTCCAACGTATAGAAATGGACTACAACAATATCAGCATGCATCATCAAATAATGTTTAGTAATTGGTATGCACATTATAAGTTTTTCTGGGAGCATCAGATCGACTGGATAGATGAACAACTAAGTTTCAAATTTTTAAATGATAAGGTGCCATTATCACTTTGGTTCACGATATTAATTATTTTTCTTGGTTCTTTTTGTTTGGTTCCCGATTTCATCACTTTTATTTGTAGTGCACCAAAGTAATAACTAGACATTGACTCTCGAATATCTTGAATTAAATAGAGATTACGCATGTCACAACCTACACCGAAATTTCAGGAAGAGTACAGCGCCAAGATCCCGGCTCTGACCCTGCTGACCCAGTTGGGCTGGTCTTTCCTCTCCCCTGAACAGGCGCTGGCGGCACGGGATAACAAGTTCGATCAGGTGGTGCTGCGCCAACAACTGCGCAGCGTGCTGGTCGAGCGCACCTTTGTGTTTGCGGGCAAAACCTATCCGCTGTCGCCCAAGTCAGTGGATAATCTGGTGAGTGAGCTGTGCAGCCCGGCCCTGAATGAAGGGTTGCAGGCGGCCAACGAGCGGCTCTATAACCACTTGCTCTATGGCATGTCGGTCACCGAGTTTGTTGATGGCAAGAAGGTGAGCCCAACCATCCCCCTTATTGATTGGCACAACCCGCACAATAACCGCTTCACCTTCACCGAAGAGTTTCGGGTTACCCGCGCAGGCGGTATCGAGTCGCGTCGCCCGGATATCGTCTGCTTCGTCAATGGCTTGCCCTTGGTGGTGATTGAGGCCAAGCGCCCGGATGGCAACGCCAAAAAAGGGCCGACCATCAAGGAGGGGATCTCCCAGAGCCTGCGCAACCAGCGCCCGGACGAGGTCCCGCTGCTGTTTGCCTACAGCCAGTTGTTGCTCTCCATTAATGGCATCGAGGGACGATATGGCACCAGCGGTACGCCGGAGAAGTTCTGGGCCGCCTGGCGTGAGGAGGACATCGGTGATGGTGAGATGACAGCCATCAAGAATCAGCCGCTCTCATCCGAACAACTCTCTGCCCTGTTTAGCCACCGACCTGCCGCCGATCTGGACTGGTATCAGTCTCTGGTTGCGGCGGGCGAACTGGCTGTCAGTGATCAGGATCGGCTGCTCATCAGCCTGCTCTCCCCGGATCGGCTGCTGGAGATGACCCAGCTGTTCACCCTGTTCGACAAGAAGGCGGGCAAGATAGTCGCCCGCTACCAGCAGGTGTTTGGCATCAAGCGGTTAATCGAGCGTATCAACCAGAAACGCCCAGATGGCGGGAGAGAAGGTGGGGTGATCTGGCACACCACTGGCTCGGGCAAGTCGTTCACCATGGTGTTCCTTAGCAAGGCGCTGATCCTGCATGACAGTTTGAAACAGTGCCGCCTGCTGGTGGTGACCGACCGGGTGGATCTGGAGAGCCAGCTCAGCAAGACCTTCGCCTCCAGCGGTGAACTCGCGGGCAAGAAAGATAAAGAAGCGGCCATGGCCACTTCGGGCAAGCGGTTGGCCGAGCAGATCGGTAAGGGCAGCGAGCGGATCATCTTCTCGCTTATTCAGAAGTTCAACTCAGCCACCAAGTTGCCGGAGTGCATCAACAAGAGCCCGGATCTCATCGTGCTGATCGATGAGGGCCACCGCAGCCAGGGAGGCGAGAACCATATCCGCATGAAGCAGGCGCTGCCCAATGCCGCCTTTGTCGCCTTCACCGGCACGCCGCTGCTCAAGGATGACAAAACCACCAACAAGTTTGGCCCCATCGTCCATGCCTACACCATGCAGCGGGCGGTCGAGGACAAAACGGTGACGCCGCTGCTCTATGAGGAGCGCATCCCCGACCTGGAGGTCAACGAGCGGGCCATCGACAGCTGGTTTGAGCGTATCACCCTGGGGTTAAACGAGCAGCAACAGGCCGATCTGAAACGCAAATTCGCCCGCAAGGGCGAGATCTACAGCGCGGAGGATCGCCTCAAGCTAATCGCATTCGATATCGCCAGTCACTTTTCAAACCACATTGTCGAGGGGCTCAAGGGCCAGCTGGCCTGCGATAGCAAGGCCTCGGCGGTGCTCTATAAAAAATACCTCGACGAGGCGGGGCTGTTCGAGTCGGCGGTGGTGATGAGCCCGCCCGACAGTCGTGAAGGCAACACCGAGGTCGATGAATCAACCACCCCGCTGGTCACTCAGTGGTGGAAGGAGAATGTCGGCACTCAGGATGAGCAGGTCTATTCCAAGGCGCTTATCGAGCGTTTTGCCGATGAAAATGACCCCCTCAAGTTGCTGGTCGTGGTGGACAAGCTGTTGACCGGCTTCGATGAACCAAAGAACACAGTGCTCTATATCGACAAGCCACTCAAAGAGCACAACCTGATCCAGGCGATTGCGCGGGTCAACCGGCTGCACCCGAAGAAGAAGTTCGGCCTGCTTATCGACTATCGCGGCATCTTATCCGAGCTGGATACCACCATCGGCAAGTATCAGGATCTCGCTTCCCGCACCCAAGGCGGCTATGACGTTGACGATCTCAAAGGCCTCTACAACCAGATGGGCACCGAGTACAAGCGCTTGCCGCAGCTCTACCAGACTCTGTGGAACATCTTCGCCGGGGTGAAGAACAAGCAGGATATCGAGCAACTGCGCCAAGTACTGGTGCCCAAGATGGAGGAACTGGACGGCGAACTGGTGGATGTGCACCTCAAGGTGCGAGAAGACTTCTACGAGGCGCTCACGGCGTTTGCCAGTTGCCTGAAAGTGGCGTTGCAATCGGCCTCTTTTTTCGAGGACAGCGCCTTTAGCGAGGCGGATCGTCGCCACTACAAAGAGACGGTGAAACAGCTCTCCAGCCTGCGCCAACTGGTGCAACAGGATGCAGGTGAGAAGATTGACTACGACGAATATGCCGAACAGGTGAAGAAGCTGCTGGATAAGCATGTGGTCGGGGTAGAGGTTAAAGAGCCGGGTGGCGTCTATGAAGTCGGCAAGATGGGCCAAAAGCAGCCAGAAGAGTGGAGCGAGAACAAGACCCGCAACGAGACCGACATCATCAAGACTCGCGTCACCCGCATGATTGAGCAGGAGCTACGTGATGACCCTTACGCCCAGGAAGCCTTCTCCACGCTGCTGCGCCAAGCTATCGAGGAGGCAGAGAAGCTGTTCGATCACCCGCTCAAGCAGTACATGCTGTTTCGTGAGTTCGAAGAGCAGGTGCAGGAGCGCCGCCTGAGTGACATTCCTGACGCTTTTGCTGGGCATCGCCACGCTCAGGCCTACTTTGGGGTGTTTAAAAAGGTACTGCCGGAGGTGTTCACCATTACCGACAGCCAGGTACAGGACAAATGGATAAAGCTGGCCTTCGAGATCGATACGGTCGTGGATGCGTCTGTGGCCGAGCACTCCATCAACCCGCAGAACATCGAGGCGGGTATTCGCAAGCAACTGTTGCCACGCATGTTCCAGGAGTGCAAAAACATCGGCAGTGGTATGGAGCAGGCCAAGAAGATCGTCGAGATGGTGGTGCAGATCACCCGAGTCGGCTTGAGTGGAGTCTGATCAGATGAATGTGCCTATTCGGGTCAAGGGCGATGCTCAGCCCCAGGCTCCAGCTCCATCCTTTAGCTTTCGCTACGGCGATGAGCGGATCGCCTTCGAGCGGGTGCAACGGAGACAGGCTAGCGGCAAGGTGCTTATCAAGGTGCATCCCGATTGCCGCGTCGTGGTCTCGGCCCCGCGTGAGACGGCTGATGATGCGGTTCTCACAGCGGTCAAGCAGCGCGGACGCTGGATCTACCAGCAGTTACGCGATTTTCGTGAGCAGTTGGAACACGTCACCCCACGCCAGTACATCAGTGGGGAAAGTCACTATTACCTCGGCAAGCAGTACCTGCTCAAGGTGATAGCGGCACCTGATGCTGTGCAGGGTGTCAAGATGTTGCGCGGCAAGCTGGAGGTGTCGGTTAGAGGTCCCGTCACGGATAGCGCAAAACGCGCCGAGAAAGTACGTGTATTGCTCGCTGACTGGTACAAGGCCCGTGCCAGGGAGGTGTTTGCCAGACGACTCAATGCCATGCTCGATCAGGCCATCTGGGTCACCGAGCGTCCGCCACTGCGCATCCTGACCATGCAGACCCAGTGGGGTAGTTGTTCCCCACAGGGCCGCATCACGCTTAACCCACATTTGGTCAAAGCGCCCCGCGAGTGCATCGATTACGTGATCCTGCACGAGCTTTGCCATATTGCCGAGCACAACCATAGCGAGCACTTTTACCGGCTGATGAGTCAGGTGATGCCTGGTTGGGAAAAGATTAAAGAACGGCTCGATGCCATGGCTAACCGCTGGTTGAGCTGAGTGATGTGATCGTTTATCAGACTATCGGCAAGCGTTATGCCACCCTAACGGGTAATCCGGTTCATCGGGTAAAGATGCAAAGACCCTGCTTGGCAGGGTCTTTGGGTTTTAGTTTTGATTAGGCTCGATTTGCTGAGTTAAGGGGCGGGTGGTGCAGGCGTGGCGATGAGGGTGGCTAATCCACCAACATCATGCCCGGAATTTGGCGCCAGTAGCCATTGCATTCACTCCCTTGCTGTAACGCAAGTGGCGCCAATCCGTGTTGGTTTGCTTTGAAATGAGCCAGCATAGCTAACGTGTCTTGCCCCTGTGGCGAGAGCCGCACCACATCAACCAAGCCCGCCATCCCCGCGAGCTCATTGCCTAAGTTGTAGCAATAACCCGATTGCGTTTGGATGCCATTGAGGTTAAACACCGGCTGCCCTTCACGGCTGTTGGCTTGTCGCCCCGTTGGATAATCAATGCAGGCCAGCTCACAGTTATCTTTGGGTTTATTAAGGGAGCGGGCAGTAAAGCAGCGGGCAGAATAGGCGAGCGGTAGATGGCCATAAGCAAAGACTTCAACCTCGAACTGGGCTCGAAGTGGCCCTAAGTCTTGGTTGAGTTGAATAAGCCAGTCGCGCGATAGCTCAACGGGCATCACCCAGCGCTGCATGCCTTGCTTGAGCAGCATGCGCAGCACATCGGCGTTGTAGGCGTTGATAGCTGGGCCACATACAAATGGAACTCCCGCCTCTTTAGCCAGTTGCACCGCCCCCAGATCGTTAGCCTCGATCATCATCTGGCCATTATCGATCAGTCGCTTGACCTCTTTAAGCTCAGAGGGGGCCGAGATCAGCGCAAGGGTTGAAAGCACGACCTGCTTATCAGCGCGTGCCATTTCACCGGCTAAGGCAATCCAGTCATCAACTTTAAGCTCGCGGCGCTTACTGCAGACGGTTTCACCAAGATAAATGATGTCAGCTGAACTCGTCGCCGCAGCATGATAAAAGGCGTGGGTATCCGTTTTTGGCCAGTAGAAAAGCAGGGGGCCAAGAGAGAATTTCATCGAGTCATCCTTATTCGCGCGAATTATTGCCATTGACGATGATAGGCACCAAGGGTCGTATGGCTACCTTCTGATACGCGGGTGAGCTGGGCATCCCATTGGGGGTTGACCTGATAGGCCGACGGATTTTGCAGATACGTATCAATTGCCGCGCGCCAGACTCGGGTCACTTGCTCGACGTAGGCCGGACTGCGTTGGCGCCCTTCAATTTTGACCGATTGTATGCCGGTGTTAAAAAGCTCAGGCAATAGGCCTAAGGTATTGAGGCTCGTGGGTTCTTCTAGGGCGTGATACGTCTGGCCATCTACCTCGAAGTGCCCTTTGCACAGGGTCGGATAACCGGCATTTTCACCCGGGTGATAGCGATCGATGAGCACTTCATTGAGCCGCGACTCAAGGCCCTGGGGGGTCTCTTCCCAGCGAACAAATTTTGCCGGCGAACAGGCGCCAACGGTATTAGGGCTTTCTCCGGTCATATAAGAGGAGAGGTAGCAGCGCCCTTCGGCCATGATGCACAGGCTGCCAAAGGCAAAAACCTCAAGGCTAATATCAGTTTCTCGGGCCAGTTGCTTGACCTGATGCATAGAGAGCACCCGTGGTAGCACCACCCGCTGCACATTAAATTGCTGCTGATAAAAGCGAATGGCCGCGGCATTGGTGGCGCTGGCCTGCACCGACACATGAAGTGTCATGTCCGGATCGCGCTGGCTTGCATACTCCAGCACGGCCAGATCGGCGATGATCAACGCATCCGCACCAAGGGCCACCCCACGGTCTACGGCCTGCTTCCATCTTGTATCTGCGCCAGGATGGGCGAAGGTATTGATGGCAATATGCAATTTTCGTCCATGTTGATGCACATAGTCGACGGCCTTATCAAGGTGACGATCGGTAAAGTTAAGACCGGCAAAATGGCGAGCATTAGTGTCATCCTTGAAGCCGATATAAACCGCATCGGCCCCGTTATCTACGGCAGTTTTCAGTGCCGGCAAACTACCTGCCGGACAGAGTAATTCCATTAGTAAGCTCCGAAAGTACGTATAAAAAGTGCATGTAAAGGGGGCATATAAACCGCCAATAGCCCCTGATTGTATGCAGTTGTGTCATCAAAGATGTTGACCTGAGGCAGTTTTGTGCGGCTTAACCTATGGGAGATAACTTTGCATAAGTTTGATTTTCCACAGGATCTTGAATGCGGCCCTGTGTTTGAATGACAAAAAAAGGGAGTTTATCGTGTTTCAACAACTGCAATCTCGTTTGGTCGAACAGGCCCCCCGTTTTTTACGTCATCCCCTCAAGCTGGTGCCGTTTAGGGTGAAAAAAAAACTGCTAGATACACTTTTGGCTCAGGTGTTCAAAGAGGCCATTGCAGAGGGAGATTTTGAATTTTTAGCCGGTAAATGGCTCAAAGTGGAGGTGATCGATCTGGATCTATGCTGGTTTATCAGTAAGCAGCATGGCCAGCTGGTGGTGGCCAGTGAATGCAAGAAGGCCGATGTCTGTTTTAGCGGTACGGTCAATGATCTTATCTTGATTGCTGGGCGTAAAGAGGATCCTGATTCCCTGTTTTTTCAGCGCAAACTCAAAATCGAAGGGGACACCGAGCTCGGTCTAGAGCTCAAAAACTTGATGGATGGCTTGGATCTTGATGGTTTGCCCACCTTAATCAAATACCCCTTGATGGATTTAGCAACCTTTATCGAGCAGGCTCGCACCAAACCGGCTACGGCGCCTGCGCCTTCAACGATCGTAAATTAGACACCTGCTTATCAATTGCCAGCATATCGCCGCGAACGACGCTCCTGAGTTGAAACAGTGGCATAGCTAGCCGCATAAACAGTGGCATAAATAGCGGCGTAGAGAGGGGGCTATTGCTGCGTCATCGAGATGCCGATTGCACCTTGGGGTATTACAACATGGTTCTGATTTGGCGCGCGTTTACGATGCCAAAATTTGGTTGAGATATGTTACTATTGCGCGCCATTTTTCACTGAAGATTGACTGGGCATGCTGGATCAGATTCGTATTGTTTTGGTAAACACTTCTCACCCCGGCAACATCGGGTCTGCGGCGCGAGCCATGAAGACCATGGGCTTGACCCAATTGGTGTTGGTTGATCCACAGATATTGCCAGATGACAACGCCACTGCGTTAGCCGCCGGCGCCAGTGATGTGCTGGCCAATGCACGTATCGTGTCGACCCTTGATGAGGCGATTGCCGATTGCGGTTTGGTCATTGGCACCAGTGCCCGCTCTCGCACCCTCAGCTGGCCGATGCTCGATCCACGAGAGGCGGCAAAGAAGCTAGTGGTTGAAGGGATGACACATCCAGTTGCACTGGTATTTGGTCGAGAGCGCACGGGATTGACCAACGATGAGCTGCAAAGGTGTCACTTTCATGTGGCTATCCCGGCTAATCCTGCTTACAGCTCTCTTAATCTAGCGATGGCGGTTCAAACCTTAAGTTATGAAATTCGGATGTGTTGGCTGGAGCAACAACCTGCAGAACCCGAAGAAGAGGGGGAGTACCCAACGGCTGCCCAGCTAGATGGTTTTTATCAGCATTTAGAGCAAACACTGCAAAAAACGGGGTTTATTGCAGATGATCATCCGGGTCATGTGATGAGTAAATTGCGGCGTTTGTTTAATCGGGCGCGACCAGAAGCATCAGAGCTCAATATCTTGCGGGGCATCTTAACCTCGGTACAAAAATCGAAAGTGCCGGATTAAGCTGACAATTTCTCGTAACTATAATACTTGATTGATTTAGTCGGGTATGGAACCATGTGCCACATCAAATTGCTTCGCAAGACGGTAAGGCCCATGAGACTGACTTCAAAAGGACGTTACGCTGTGACTGCCATGCTAGATGTGGCATTGCATGCAGAGCAAGGGCCAGTGCCCCTTGCCGATATTTCTGAGCGTCAGGGCATCTCGTTGTCCTATCTTGAGCAGCTATTTGCTCGCCTGCGCAAACACGGCCTTGTTAGCAGTGTGCGCGGTCCCGGAGGCGGTTATCGCCTTGCACTGGATCCTGCGGCGATATCAGTCGGCCAAGTGATCAGTGCTGTAGATGAGTCGGTAGATGCGACTAAATGCCTCGGACAAGGGGGATGTCATGGCGGGACTCAGTGCTTAACGCACTCCTTGTGGCGTGATTTAAGCGAACGGATCTCAAGTTTTCTTGGCAACATTAGTTTGGCTGAATTGGTACACCAAGCGGATGTGCGCCAAATTGCAGGCAAGCAAGATGAACAGATGAAAGCCGTGTTCTCCTTAGTAGATCAGGTAGAGCGTGGTGATGTGAGTTTGAAGGTCCAACTATAAACAAACGAGCTTTCCACAGTCGTTCGATGTGTGAACCGGACTGTAACGGAGAAAAACATGAAATTGCCTATTTACCTTGATTATTCGGCAACCTGTCCAGTGGACCCGCGTGTCGCAGAAAAAATGATGCAGTGTCTCACTATGGATGGCCTGTTTGGCAATCCGGCTTCCCGTTCTCACCGCTTTGGCTGGCAGGCTGAAGAGGCAGTAGATTTGGCCCGTAATCAAGTGGCAGAGCTCATTGGCGCAGATCCCCGTGAAATCGTCTTTACCTCTGGCGCGACAGAATCTAATAACCTCGCGATCAAAGGCATTGCTCATTTTTATGGGAACAAAGGTAAACACATCATCACCTCTAAGACTGAGCACAAAGCCGTACTGGATACTTGCCGTCAATTAGAGCGTGAAGGGTACGAGGTCACTTACCTTGAGCCCATGCCAAACGGACTGTTTACTATTGCTCAAATCGAAGCGGCGCTGCGCGATGACACCATTTTAGTCAGCATCATGCATGTGAATAACGAAATTGGCGTGGTCCAAAATATTGCGGCGATCGGCGAGCTATGCCGTGCCCGCAAGATCTTTTTGCATGTTGATGCCGTTCAAAGCGCGGGTAAAATCCCGGTCGATGTTGAAGCGTTGAAAGTCGATTTGCTTTCGGTCTCAGCCCACAAGGTCTATGGCCCAAAAGGGATTGGCGCTTTGTATGTGCGCCGTAAACCTCGGGTGCGTTTAGAAGCCCAGATGCACGGCGGCGGACACGAGCGCGGCATGCGCTCCGGCACCTTGCCAACCCACCAGATCGTGGGGATGGGTGAAGCATTTCGCATCGCAAAAGAAGAGATGAAGAGTGAAGGGGTGCGGATCATGGCGCTGCGTCAGCGTCTGTGGGATGGCCTTAAAAATATTGAAGCTGTGTATGTCAACGGTGATCTTGACCAGCGCGTACCGGGTAATCTCAACGTGAGCTTTGCCTATGTAGAAGGGGAGTCCCTCATCATGGCACTCAAAGATCTCGCCGTCTCTTCTGGCTCAGCCTGTACTTCCGCGAGCTTGGAGCCCTCTTACGTACTGCGTGCGTTGGGGCTAAACGATGAGCTGGCACATAGCTCTATTCGCTTTAGCATCGGGCGTTTTACCTCCGAGGAAGAGATTGACTATGCGGTCAAACTTCTCTGCGATTCCATCGGTCGACTGCGGGAGATGTCTCCTTTGTGGGATATGTACAAAGATGGCGTCGATTTGAGCACCGTTGAGTGGGCACATCACTGATCTGTCAGTGAGCAACAGCATGAGTAGGAGTGAGATATGGCTTACAGTGAAAAAGTAATCGACCACTACGAAAATCCTCGTAACGTCGGTGGGTTCGATAAAAACGATCCTAACATTGCAACCGGTATGGTGGGTGCACCCGCGTGTGGTGATGTGATGAAGCTACAACTCAAGATCAGCGAAGATGGCATCATCGAAGATGCCAAATTTAAGACTTATGGTTGTGGCTCTGCCATTGCCTCAAGCTCTTTGGTGACTGAATGGGTCAAAGGGAAGACCCTAGAAGAGGCAGCAAGTATCAAAAATACCGATATTGCTGAAGAACTTGCTCTGCCACCCGTCAAAATTCACTGCTCTATTTTGGCGGAAGATGCCATCAAGGCAGCGATTGCCGATTACAAGCAGAAAAAAGGTCTCTAAGCGCCGGAGAGCAGTATGGCTATTACCATGACAGATGCCGCCGCGGCACGGGTTTCCTCTTATATGGTTAACCGTGGCAAAGGCATTGGTCTACGCCTTGGCGTTAAGACTACCGGTTGTTCAGGCCTTGCCTATGTACTTGAGTTCGTTGATGAACTCAGCGCAGAAGATCAAGTGTTTGAGCAGCATGGCGTTAAGATCATTGTTGATGCAAAAAGTTTGATCCATCTTGATGGCACTGAACTTGATTTCGTCAAAGAGGGTCTTAACGAGGGCTTTCAATTTAACAACCCTAACGCGAAAGGCGAATGTGGTTGTGGTGAAAGTTTTAGCGTCTAGGGTTCTTCACGTTATATCCCGTCATCGAGTGTTGAATAGGGTCAGCGTCGATCCTTTCAACACTGTTTATCTGCTAGCACCCCGTCTGTTAGCGCTCGGTTTGTGAGTATCCTGTCTATTAGCATTGCTGGGCGGGCCATATATTTAAGAGGTTTGCATGAATTATTTCGAGCTATTTGGGCTGGTTGAAGGCTTTGAGCTCGATACCCATCAGTTAGCGGATACCTACCGCCGGCTGCAAACCCAATTTCACCCTGATCGTTTTGCTAGCGCCCCTAAAGGGGAGCTGCTCGTTGCCGTGCAGCATGCGGCTCAAATTAACGACGCCTTCACGACCCTCAAGTCGCCATTGCGCCGTGCGGAGTATCTGCTCTTTTTGCGGGGTTGCGATATTCGAGCAGAGCAGCAAACGCTACAAGACACCTCGTTTTTGATGCAGCAATTAGAGTGGCGTGAGCGATTAGCGGATCTCAAAGATGACGCAGACCCTTTGCCCACGATTACGGATTTTCGCTGCGAGATCAGGCATGATCACCAGTTGTTGATGCAGCAGCTGACCAATTCTCTCGCCTCTGGAGTGGATCTGGTTGCCGCTGACTGCGTTCGCAAACTCAAGTTTGTCGACAAGCTCCTTGAAGAGCTGGAACGATTCGAAGACTCGCTCCTCGAGTCTTGATCCTTTAACGCTGGAAGTTTCATTACCCATGGCATTATTGCAAATCGCCGAACCCGGCCAGAGCGCTGTTCCTCATCAGCATAAACGTGCCGTTGGCATCGATCTTGGAACCACAAACTCCCTCGTGGCAGCGGTGCGTAGTGGTCACGCCAATACCCTTAATGATGAACAGGGGCGTGCGCTGCTCCCCTCGGTTGTTCACTATCGCTTAGATGACATTCGCGTCGGCTTTGATGCCAAGCGCGAAGCAGCCCTCGACCCACACAACACCATTGTGTCGGTTAAGCGGATGATGGGTAAAGCATTGGCCGATATCGACACTCGCCAGCAACCTTATCAATTCATTGCCACAGACAATGGCATGCCGCAATTGCAGACCCGTCAGGGGTTGGTCAATCCTGTGCAGGTGTCAGCAGAGGTGTTAAAAACACTGGCTGAGCGCGGCGCTAAGAGCTTAGGTGGCGATCTTGATGGGGTGGTGATTACGGTGCCTGCCTATTTTGATGATGCTCAGCGTCAAGGTACCAAAGATGCGGCGCGTTTAGCCGGATTACATGTGCTGCGGCTGCTCAATGAGCCCACCGCCGCAGCCATTGCCTATGGCCTTGATTCTGGTCAAGAGGGGGTCATCGCGGTATACGATTTGGGTGGTGGTACCTTTGACATCTCTATTTTACGCTTGCATAGGGGTGTTTTTGAAGTGATGGCCACCGGCGGTGATTCGGCCCTTGGTGGCGATGATTTTGATCATCTGCTAGCCGATTGGATTAAAGAGCAAGCCGGTTTAGCTGGCGATCTCGATGCTCATCTGCAACGTGAGTTGCTCGATGCTGCCGCAGCCGTTAAACATGACCTCACTGATGCTGAGCAGGCGTCATGCACCTTTGCCAATTGGCAGGGAAGTATTAGCCGCCACCAGTTTGACCAACTCATCACCCCGCTGGTGAAGCGCACTTTACAAGCCTGTCGCCGCGCGCTGCGTGATGCAGGCCTTGAGCAAGTGGACGTGCTGCAAGTGGTGATGGTGGGTGGATCCACGCGGGTGCCATTGGTGCGTGAGCAGGTGGGGGCATTCTTTGCGCGCACCCCGCTTACCAGCATTGATCCTGATAAAGTGGTGGCCATTGGGGCGGCGATTCAAGCCGATATTTTGGTGGGGAATAAACCCGATGCCCAGATGCTACTGCTTGATGTGATCCCACTCTCTTTGGGGCTTGAGACCATGGGGGGCCTTGCTGAGAAGGTTATCCCGCGCAATACCACGATTCCGGTCGCCCGCGCCCAGGAGTTTACCACCTTCAACGATGGTCAAACGGCCATGGCTTTTCATGTGGTTCAAGGGGAGCGAGAGCTGGTGGCCGATTGCCGATCGCTGGCTCGCTTTACCCTAACCGGTATTCCGCCCATGGTCGCGGGTGCCGCTCATATTCGGGTGACCTTTCAAGTAGATGCAGATGGTCTGCTCTCGGTCAGCGCGATGGAAAAATCTTCTGGCGTGCAAGCGCAGATCGAGATCAAACCCTCCTATGGTTTAGCCGAGCAAGACATCCTTACCATGCTAAGTGCATCCATTAACCATGCCCAGCAAGACATGGATGCGCGCATGCTGGCAGAACAACAAGTCGAAGCTGACCGGGTGGTATTGAGCCTGAATGCTGCGTTAGCCAGCGATGGTGACGCGCTGCTCAGTGCTGATGAGCGCTTGGCTATCGATGGGGCTATCGGCCATTTGCTGGCGATGCGCAATGGCGGAACAACCGATCAAATCAAAGATGCCATTGAGGCGGCGGATGCTGCCAGTGGTGAGTTTGCCGCCCGCCGGATGGATGCCTCCATTCGCAAGGTGCTAACCGGACAAAACGTCAACAAGGTGTAATATGCCAAAACTGATTATTCTGCCTCATCCTGAGCTCTGTCCTGATGGCGCGGCTCTTGAGGGGCAAAGTGGTGAAACCATTTTGGATGTGGCACTGCGCAATGGGATTGAAATTGAGCATGCCTGTGAAAAATCGTGCGCCTGCACAACCTGTCACTGTGTGGTGCGAGAGGGGTTTGATTCGCTTGAGCCTAGCGACGATCTAGAAGATGACATGCTAGACAAAGCATGGGGCCTAGAGCCTGAATCGCGGCTCAGTTGCCAAGCTAAGCTGGCAGACGAGGATCTTGTGGTGGAGCTGCCCAAGTACACCCTCAACCTTGCCTCTGAGCGGCATTAATTATCCATGAGTAAATTGCACATGCAGCATCAGCAGATGCTTCGGTGATATGGTAAAGGCTGTGCCCCTCGGGCATGGCCTTTTTTGTATTTGTTATGTTCTGTGTAAATAGCCTCTTTGCCCATAAAGAGGGTCAATAAACAGTGCGGTAAAAGGAAGTAAACACGATGGCTGACATGATGAAGGTTGCATTATCTACCCAAGCTGCGGCGGCCCATTGGGGTGTGGGGGCGCAGCTTAGTTTTAATGGCGATGAAGCGCAGATCCATATCGCTCGTATGGGGCAGGAAAAGGAGGTGCTGCGCACCATTCAACGTGCTGCCCGTCGGCTTGAATCGAGCGGTATCAAGCGAGTGACGCTGGTGGGAGCTGAATGGGATTTGGAGCGACGGTTTGCCTTTTCTCAAGGTTTTTATGCCGCAAAAGGGGATCGTGAGCTCGATTTTGGCGAGCAAACTGAGGCGGATGCCAGCCACTTATATGGATTGATCAAGGCGACAAACTGGACCCGTGAGGTAACCAATGGCAGCCCTGAAGAGATTTACCCCATGAGTTTGGCCGAGTCGGCCTTGTTGCTTATCCGCTCTTTAGGTGGTGATGACGTCACCGCGCGCATTACCGCAGGCGAAGCGCTGCGTGAATCCGGCCACATTGGGATCTGGTCCGTTGGCCGTGGGAGTGAGCGTGAGCCTGTGTTGCTTGAGATAGATTACAACCCAACTGGCGATCGCAATGCACCGGTGGTCGCCGCGCTGGTGGGCAAAGGGATCACCTTTGACTCTGGTGGTTACTCCATCAAATCTTCTGACAATATGCTGACCATGAAGTCAGATATGGGCGGCGCTGCCATGGTCACGGGCGCCCTTGCGCTGGCCATTAGCCGTGGCTTGACTAAGCGGGTCAAGCTGATCTTGTGCTGCGCGGAGAATTTAGTCTCAGGGCACGCATTTAAGCTCGGTGACATCCTCACCTACAAAAACGGCATCTCGGTTGAGATCCAAAATACCGACGCAGAAGGTCGTTTGGTGTTAGCAGATGGCCTGATGGCGGCCTCTGACAGTGGCGCGGCGTATATTCTTGATGCCGCCACCTTAACTGGCGCGGCCAAAATGGCGTTGGGCCGAGATTATAATGCGGTTTTTGCCCTTGATGACGTTGAGCAGCAACGTACATTGGTGGCCGCTAAGCGTGAAAATGAGCAAGCGTGGGCACTGCCCCTTGAACCTTGGCACACCAGCCAGCTTACATCAGCCTTTGCTGATCTTGGCAATATTGCCGCCGCTGAAGGGTGTGCTGGGGCAAGTACTGCGGCGGCATTTCTCTCGCGCTTTGTCCGTGATGAGGGAAAAGGGTGGGTGCACTTAGATTTGGCTGCAGCGTATCAAAAATCAGCCAATGATCAGTGGGCGACGGGGGCAAAAGGCCATGGCGTGCGCACCATCGCCCGCTGGCTGCAAGACGTCACTGCATGAGTGTGAGCGAGATATCGCAGTCTAAGCGGCAGGCCCATCGTGCTGCCGCTTGGGCTTTATTGATGGCAAACGGGCGAGGGGAGATCACGGGATGAATGTTTGGTTAAGTCGAGAGTTTGCACCGGCTGAGTGGGGTGAGGGAGCACAGATCTCTCATCGCGCCGATGGAATGGTGATCCATTTGATCACCGCCACTGTACTGCTTGATATTCAGCAAGCGGCGCGGCGCCTTAGCCAACAGGGGATCCACCAGGTTGTGCTGGCGGGCCATTGGGAGCGTGAGCAGCAGTGGGCATTTGCCCAAGGATTGCAAACCCCAAAAGTGGAGGTGCAACTGCAGTGGGCGTTATCGTCAGAAGAAGATAGAGCAGAACTTGAGGCGCGCTGGTTATGTGGCTGCTGGGTTCGCAAGATGACCAATGCGACCCCTGCCCAATTAGGGCCACTGGCATTAGCGGTTGAAGCGGCGTCTTTTATTACTGAACTGGCACCGGATCACGTCAGTCACCGAATACTTAAAGGCGAAGCACTACAACAAGCAGGGTGGACAGGCCTTTATCAGGTGGGGCGTGGCAGTGAACGTGAGCCGGTGCTGCTGGAGCTTGATTTTAATCCAACAGGAGATCCTAGCGCGCCCATTGCAGCAGCCTTGGTGGGGAAGGGGATCACCTTTGACTCGGGTGGTTACTCCTTAAAAAGCTCGGAAGGTATGCTCACCATGAAGTGTGACATGGGCGGCGCGGCTATGGTCACTGGGGCGCTCGCATTAGCGATGCTGCGGGGCCTTGATAAACGGGTAACGCTTATTTTGTGCTGCGCCGAAAACTTGGTATCAGGCCATGCGTATAAGCTAGGTGACATTCTTACCTACAAAAACGGCACCACGGTTGAGGTAGTCAACACCGATGCTGAAGGGCGGCTGGTGCTAGCCGATGGATTGCTATTGGCCAGTGACAGTGGTGCGCCACTGATCATTGATGCCGCGACGTTGACCGGCGCCGCCGTGATGGCGCTAGGGGGGCACTACAATGCGCTCTTTGGGCTCGATAAACGGTTGGTCAATCGCGTCATGGGATATGCCGATAGGGAGCACGAGCCTGCATGGGCACTGCCCCTCGAGCGTTGGCATCAAGATCAATGTCCTTCTCATTACGCCGATACGGCCAATAGTCGGGCGCTTAAGGGGGGCGGCCCGGGGGGCGCGTCGAATGCGGCGGGTTTTCTCTCCCGCTTCGTGGCGAACGATGGCGCCGGTTGGCTGCATATTGACCTTGCCGCTTGCTTTAATGACAACGGAGATGGGTGGTGGGCGCCAGGTGCTAACGGGTTAGGCATGCGCACCATTGCAAGAACACTGTTAGAAGAAGTGAAAGGCGATACTGAAAGGCGACACTAAAAGGCGAAAGTAAAAGGCGAAAGTAAAATGAGATCACGGCACCTTCGGGTGCCTTGATCTATGGGGTCAGTGGCCAGAAACATCATAAATATGACCAGTTCAGGTGATGATTGTGGTGACGCGCACATATTTTGTGACCCAACTCAGTCAAAATGAGCCGTAATATGAGTGATAAATAGATGACCGTTACCCAGCAATAGACTCATTGTCTGGCGCAGGTTCCACTCACTGCCAGTCAACATCGCTCACAATAACACCCTGTCGTTAAGGAAAAGATCCCATGGCCATCGAACGTACTTTTTCTATCGTTAAACCAGATGCAGTTAGCAAAAACCTAATTGGTGAAATTTATCACCGCATAGAAAGTGCAGGCCTAACGCTCGTAGCAGCCAAAATGCTGCACTTAACTTGCGAACAAGCGGCCGGTTTTTACGCCGAACATCAAGGCCGCCCCTTTTATGATGGGTTAGTGACCTTTATGACCAGTGGTCCTGTCATGGTGCAGGTGCTTGAAGGGGAAAATGCGGTGCAGCGTTATCGCGATCTGATGGGATTAACCGATCCTGCGCAAGCCCTTTGCGGGACCTTACGTGCGAGTTATGGTCAAAGCATTGATCGTAATGCAGTGCACGGCGCTGACAGTTTGGTTTCAGCAGCCCGTGAGATAGCTTACTTTTTTAATGAACGCGAGATCTGTTCGCGGGGATAATCATCGATTTGATGGGGCTGTGACTATGCAACGAGAGCTTAGGCTTTCGTTGTTTTTTTTAGTGTTTAGCCGCGACTGCGCTGCGGTCTTGCTAGAAAGCTAGGCCCATTATTTGTACAATGCCGCCCCCTGACGTCGTCAGCTAATAATCGATGAAGTGTTTGAACTGAGGCCATTGATGAGCGAAACAAAAATCAACCTGCTGGATCTTGATCGGGATGCCATGCGTGCTTTTTTCGTCGAACTGGGCGAAAAGCCATTCCGGGCAGATCAGATAATGAAGTGGATCTATCACTTTGGTTGTGATGATTTTGATCAAATGACCAACGTTAACAAGGTTTTAAGAGAGCGATTAAAGGCGATCTCTGAGATTAAAGCACCGCAAGTTAGCCAAGAGCAGCGATCCGCTGACGGTACCATCAAGTGGGCCCTGCAGGTGGGGGATCAAGAGGTTGAGACGGTGTATATCCCAGAGGGGGATCGCGCGACCTTGTGTGTCTCATCCCAAGTCGGCTGTGCGCTGGCATGTCGGTTCTGCTCGACTGCCCAGCAAGGCTTTAACCGTAATTTGAAAGTATCGGAAATCATCGGTCAGGTATGGCGCGCTGCGCGCGTGGTCGGCGGCCAGCGACCAATCACCAACGTGGTGATGATGGGCATGGGCGAGCCACTGCTCAATTTGGCTAATGTCGTGCCTGCGATGCGGATCATGATGGATGATTTTGGTTTTGGCATCTCTAAGCGCCGGGTGACCATTTCCACCTCTGGGGTAGTGCCTGCATTAGATATGTTAGGGGACCAAATTGACGTGGCCTTGGCCATTTCACTGCATGCACCCAATGACAAGCTGCGCTCTGAGATCATGCCGATTAACGATAAGTACAATATCGAGGCATTTCTTGCCGCGGTGCGCCGCTACCTTGAAAAGTCTAATGCCAATGGCGGGCGGGTCACGGTGGAGTATGTGCTGCTCGATCATATTAATGACGATATGCAAGATGCCCACGAGTTGGCCAAGGTACTCAAAGATACACCGAGCAAGATCAACTTGATCCCGTTCAACCCGTTCCCGGGCAATCCTTACGGTAAGCCCAGTAATAGTCGTATCGATCGATTCTCTAAGGTGCTGATGGAGTACGGCTATACCGTCATTGTGCGTAAAACGCGCGGAGATGATATTGATGCTGCATGTGGGCAGTTAGTGGGAGATGTCATCGATCGCACCAAGCGCACAATGAAAAATCGGATGCAACAGGATGAGATTTCCGTCAAAATGGTTTAAATGCTAAGCCATTGTATAGACAGGGAATGGATATACGTACATTGATGTTAGTGGCCGCGCTTTGCGCATTGCCAGGTTGTGTGACTGAGACCACTTACGCAGGTCAAAATTCGACCATGCGAGAAGTGGGTCCAGACCTTAAAGCGGCGGCTCAAACTCGCCTTGATCTTGGGATCCAATACCTGCGTCAAGGCAATGCTGAACAGGCCAAATTTAACCTAGACCGCGCCCTTCAATATGATCCCGCCAATGCTCAGATCCAGGTCGGTTTTGCCTACTTTTACCAAAAAGTAGGCAATGTTAAAGCCGCAGAGCAGCATTATAAGCAAGCCCTCACCATGAATCCGTCCAATGCTGACGCAATGAACAACTACGGTGCGTTTTTGTGTCAGCGGGGCCGTTATGAAGAAGCTGATCAGGCGTTTAGCCAAGCTGTGCACCAGCCGAGCTATGTAAAAATTGCTGATACCTATGAAAATGCAGCATATTGTGCCCAGCAAAATGGTAGAAATGACAAAGCAAGCGAGTATTATCGCTTGGCCTTGGGGTATACTCCCCGCAATCCTAGGTTATTGCTGGATTTGGCCGAGCTTTCCATGAATGATGGCAAGCTACCTGATGTACAGTCCTATCTCGCTCGTTTTGCCGATGTGTCAGACGAAAGTGAGGGCAGCCTCTGGTTGAGACTGCGACTAGCACGGGTGATGGACAAACCAGCATTAATTCATCAATTCGGGACTGAGCTGGTAAAGCAATATCCCACGTCGCAACAAGCCAAGCGTTATTTATCCAATGACTACTGAACAGCCACACGATTTTCAAAACGATGCCCAACCCGTAGGTCCAGGCCAATTATTGCGTAATGCCCGTGAACAGCTTGGCTGGACACGAGAACAGGTTGGGGCGCGTATTCACCTGCGACCTACCCTCATTGAGGCAATGGAGTCCGACACTTACGATAAGCACATCGCTCATACCTTTATTCGAGGTTATTTGCGCACGTATGCCAAATTGGTGGGGATCCCCGATCAGACCATTTTGGCCGCCTATGACAAGCTTGGGCTGACGCCGCCAGATAACATCGATATGCAGAGCTTTTCTCGTCACACTCGTCGACAAGCAAACGACAGTCGGCTCAAAGGGGTGACGTGGTTGGTTATCCTGATGTTGATTGGACTTTCAGTGGCGTGGTGGTGGCAAAGTTCATCGCGCCGCTCTGCTGGCGATGATGCGCTAGCTGCAAGTGAGATGAGTAGTAGTGGCTCCATTCCTGCAACGGGCACGATGACTCAGTCGATTGCAGTTAATAGTGCAGCACCAGAACCATCATCCGCAGAACAAGCTGTCCCAGTGCAAGCCGCTATGGCCCAGCCAGATACCCAAGCGAATGCCCCTGTGGCGGTAACCGGTAGCTTGCCTGTTCCATCGGTGCCTGCAAGTCAGGCCGCTGTGAGTGGGTCAGTCAGCACTGCAATGACGGCTCCGGTCTCTGGCGCTGCGCCATCCCAAGCGAGCGATGCAACCAGCGCACCACAATTGAAGCTGAGCTTTACCGGGAATTGCTGGTTATCCGTAAAGGATGCCACCGGCAAAACGCTGTTTAGCGGCATGAAAAAGGCCAACGATGAGCTGATCTTAGAAGGCGCTGAGCCACTGAAGTTCACCATCGGGGCGCCATCTGTCGTGAAGCTTGAATACAAAGGCAATGCGTTTGATATGAGCCGTTATAACGGTGGCCGTATTGCTCGTTTCAAATTGCCGCAGGAGTAAGCTGTTTCTTATGTCCGCTCACCCATCTTTGATTATTCGCCGTCAATCTAGGCAGATCATGGTTGGTAATGTACCTGTTGGGGGCGATGCCCCCATTACTGTACAGACCATGACCAACACTAAGACCACCGATGTTGCTGCCACCGTTGCACAGATCCAGCGGATCGAGCGAGTCGGTGCTGATATCGTGCGGGTGTCTGTGCCAACGATGGAGGCGGCAGAGGCCTTCAAGCTTATTAAGCAGCAAACCCGCATCCCCATCATTGCTGATATCCATTTTGACTATCGCATTGCCTTAAAAGTCGCTGAATATGGCGCCGATTGCCTGCGTATTAACCCCGGTAATATCGGCAATGAACAGCGGGTGCGTTCGGTGGTCGATTGTGCCAAAGATCTCAATATCCCTATCCGAATTGGGGTCAATGGCGGCTCCCTTGAAAAAGATATCCAAGAAAAATACGGTGAGCCGACCCCTGAGGCGCTGGTTGAATCAGCCATGCGTCACGTTGCGTATTTAGATCGCCTCGACTTTCAAAATTTCAAAGTCAGCGTTAAGGCATCCGATGTGTTTTTAGCGGTAGGCGCCTATCGCCTACTGGCTAAACAGATTGAGCAGCCGCTGCATTTGGGGATCACCGAGGCGGGTGGTTTTCGTGCTGGCGCCGTTAAATCGGCCATTGGGCTGGGTATGCTGCTGGCCGATGGCATTGGCGATACCCTTCGTATCTCGCTGGCAGCCGATCCTGTTGAAGAGATCAAAGTGGGGTTTGATATTCTCAAATCCCTGCGGATCCGCTCCCGTGGCATCAATTTTATTGCTTGTCCCACGTGCTCTCGGCAAGAGTTTGATGTTATTTCAACCGTCAATGCCTTAGAAGAGCGGCTTGAAGACATCATCACCCCGCTAGATGTCTCTATCATCGGGTGTGTGGTTAATGGGCCAGGGGAAGCGTTAGCATCAGATTTAGGTTTGGCAGGCGCGGCGAATAAGAGTGCGTTTTATGAAGGGGGCGTACGCGTCGATAGGCTTGATAACAAAGATCTTATTCCGATCTTAGAGCGTCGCATTCGTGCGCGGGCGGCCATGCTCGACCCCACTAATCAGATTGTGGTGGGCAAAGAGTGAACGAATGGGGGCCACGTTAGGTGGCCCTTGCTTCAGGTGACTGATTTTACATCCCGCATCCGGACTCTCTGATTTTACCTTGGGGGTGAAAATCCCTATAATGCGGCCAAATTTTACCTCTTTTTCTCGAGAATCAACGTGGCAAAACAGATCCAAGCTATTCGCGGTATGAATGATTGCCTGCCGGACCAAAGCCCGGTATGGCAGAAGGTTGAACAGATCCTGCGTCAAGTCGTGGCCAGCTATGGCTATAGCGAAATACGCATGCCGATTGTCGAGCAGACCCATCTGTTTAAGCGCGCCATCGGTGAAGTGACCGACGTGGTCGAAAAAGAGATGTACAGCTTTGAAGATCGCAATGGCGATAGCCTGAGCTTGCGCCCTGAGGGAACCGCAAGCTGCGTGCGCGCCGGTATCGAGCATGGCTTGCTGTATAACCAAGAGCGCCGAATGTGGTATATCGGCCCCATGTTTCGCCACGAGCGTCCACAAAAAGGGCGTTATCGCCAGTTCCACCAATTTGGCGTTGAACTGTTTGGCATTAATGGGCCAGATATCGATGCAGAGCTGATCATGCTCACTCACCGTTTATGGCGCTTGTTTGGTATTAGCGATCAGGTGACGTTGCAGCTCAATACCTTGGGCCAAAGTGAAGAGCGCGCCGCCTATCGCGATGCGCTGGTGGCCTATTTGGAGCAGTACAAAGATCAGCTGGACGAAGAGAGCCAGCGGCGCATGTACAGCAACCCATTGCGGGTACTTGATACCAAAGATGAAAAAGTGCAGGCGTTATTGGTTAATGCGCCGCGACTGTTTGATCACTTGGGTGAGGCGAGCTTGGCGCACTTTGATGGGCTCAAGCGCTTGCTTGAGCAGGCTGGCATCAAATATGAAGTTAACGAACGGCTGGTTCGTGGTCTGGATTATTACAATCTGACCGTGTTCGAGTGGGTCACGAGCAGCTTAGGTGCCCAAGGCACCGTCTGTGCCGGTGGTCGCTACGATGGTCTGGTTGAGCAGTTAGGTGGTCAAGCCACGCCTGCTGTAGGGTTTGCTATGGGCATGGAGCGACTGGTGCTGATGCTAGAAACCCTTGAGCTCAACGCAGATATTCGTCCTGCGGTGGATGTGTATTTAGCGATGGTCGGTGAGGGGGCTGAACTGGCCGGTTTTCAGCTTGCTGAGCGGCTACGTGATGCGCTGCCCGATTTACGTCTGATGAGCCACTGCGGCGGCGGTAATTTCAAAAAACAACTCAAACGGGCCGACAAGAGCGGCGCGGCCATCGCCCTGATCCTTGGTGAAACCGAGGTGCAAAACGGGGAGATCACTATCAAATATCTGCGTGGTCAGGCTGAGCAACAGACCATCAAGGTTGACGCCGCCATTGCCCTGCTGGCAGCCAAAGGAGAATAAGCTGTGGAAGTCTATACCACCGAAGAACAACAAGTTGAGGTTATCAAGGATTGGTGGAAAGAGAACGGGACCGCCATTATCGCGGGAACTGTGATCGGTTTAGTTGGCCTGTTTGGCTGGCGCTATTACAACCAACATCAACAGGAATCAATGGAAGTGGCCTCCCGTGCATACGGCGAGATCATTGCCCCGTTGGTGACCGCAGATGCCACCGGATTTGCACCAGCAGAGCAGTTTGTGACCGTCAACAAAGGTGACTCATATGCCCAGTTAGCGTCGTTGCAGCTGGCAGCGGCAGCCGTTAAGGCCAATAAACTTGATCTTGCGGTCAAGCAGTTGACGTTACTGGCTAACACCGGGGATGAGACTATTCGGCCTATCGCTGCCATCCGTCTGGCCCGGGTGCTCAATGAGCAGGGTAAAGCGGATGAAGCGTTGGCTAAGTTAACGGCCATCCAAAACGAGGCCTTTAAGGCGCAAGTCGCAGAAACCCGTGGCGATATCTTGCAAAAGCAGGGCAAGTTAGAAGCGGCTCGTGATGCCTATCAGGTTGCGGCAGATGCCGGTGGCCTACAGGGTAGCCAAGAGCTGAAGTTGAAAATGGACGACCTGGCGCTGCCAGCCGTTGTGACTGGTGAGGCACCCCATGCGTAATTTATTTAAGATGGTTGCGTTAGGGGCTGCGGTCTCTTTCGCGTTGCAGGGCTGCTCCCTGTTTAGCTCAGAAGAAGATCTTAACCCGATGGCGCCGTTGCCAAAGGTGGAGTCAGCGTTCAGTGCCGATACCCTATGGTCATCGAGCGTTGGTGATGGTATTGGCGATTTTTACTCTCAGCTCAAGCCTGCAGTAGAAGACGATCACATCTATGCCGCCTCCCGCGATGGTGATGTCACCGCATTTGATCGGGCGACAGGGGATCGGCTTTGGACCGTTGATCTTGCCGATCTGCCGGTGAATGCTGAAAAACGCAGTCCACGGCTCTCCGGCGGTTTGGTCGCTCGCTATGGCAAATTGTTCCTTGGCTCAGAAAACGGGGTGGTGTACGCCCTTAATGAAACCAACGGTGAGGTGTTGTGGCAGACCAATGTCTCGGGTGAGGTCGTGGCGAGCCCTGTCGTCGAGGATGGCCGGGTCGTGGTGCTGACCACCTCTGGCCGGCTGATTGCGCTCGATACTGACCAAGGCAAAGTGCAGTGGATGCTGTCTGAAGAGCAGCCACCACTGACCCTGCGCAGCGCCGGTGCGCCAGTTATCACCAATGGTGCGGTGATCTATGGCCGCGCTGATGGCAAAGTGGCCATTGCCTTGCTGGCCAATGGTCAGCCAGTGCGCCAATCCAAGGTGGCCGATCCGCGCGGCGCAACCGAGCTTGATCGCATGGTGGACGTCGATGCCAGCCCATTGATTGCAGGGGATGAGCTTTATGCCATTGCTTACAATGGCCAGCTGATGGCGCGCAAATTAATGACTGGCGATGAGGTGTGGAAGCGTAAATATTCTGGCTATCGCAATTTAGCGATCACCGGTGATGCCATCGTGCTCACCGATAGCCGCAGCCACCTCTTTGCGGTCGATCGCCGTAACGGTTTGGAGCTGTGGTCCAATACCTTACTTGAAAATCGTAATGTCACCGCGCCTGTCATCTTTGGTGACTACGTGGTGGTAGGTGATATGGAAGGATACCTGTATTGGCTGGATCGTACCGATGGGTCCATCAAAGCGATGCAGCAGCTCGATAGCAGTGGTCTCTACGCCGCCCCCATCGTGGATGGCGCGACCCTGTATGTGCAGAGCCGTGACGGCCAGTTGTACGCCATTAAGCGTCCTTGATCGTCCGATAATGTGAATATGTGGCTCCTGACCAATTGGTCAGGAGCCTTTGTCGTCTTGAGAATGAGGCTTTTATGACTCCTGTAGTAGCCCTGGTGGGCCGCCCCAATGTGGGGAAATCCACCCTGTTTAACCGCTTGACCCGTACTCGGGATGCGTTGGTCGCCGACTTTCCCGGTCTGACCCGAGATCGTAAATACGGTCAGGCGAAGTTGGGCGAGCTGGAATTTATCGTGGTGGATACCGGTGGTATCGATGGCACCGAAGAGGGGATTGAGCTGAAGATGGCCGAGCAATCTTTGCTGGCTATGGAAGAAGCGGATGTGGTGCTGTTTATGGTGGATGCCCGCGCAGGCCTGACGGTCGCGGATCAAGCCATTGCCGAGCATTTGCGCAAAACCCACAAAAAAGTATTTTTGGTTGCCAACAAAACTGACGGTATCGACGGTGACTCAGCCGTGTCTGAGTTCTATATGCTGGCACTGGGGGATGTGTATCAAATCGCTGCCGCCCACGGTCGCGGTGTCTTGAGTTTGCTGGAGTTGGCCTTAGCGCCGCACTTAGAAACCTTGGTTGACGCAGCCCGTGACGATGCCGCGGATGAAGAGCTTGAGGACTTTGATGAAGAAGCCCTACTGCGGATGGTTGCGGCTGGTGAGTTAGATACCAAAGAAGATACCAAAGAGACGCCGTTTGCAGACCTGCCCATCAAGTTTGCCATCGTCGGTCGCCCGAACGTGGGTAAATCGACCCTGACCAACCGGATGTTGGGTGAAGATCGGGTTATCGTCTATGACATGCCCGGCACCACCCGTGACTCTGTTTACATTCCGATGGAGCGGGATGAGCAAAAATACGTCATCATCGATACCGCTGGGGTCCGTCGCCGTGGCAAGGTTCATGAAACGGTAGAGAAGTTCTCTGTTATCAAGACCTTGAAAGCCATTGAAGATGCCAACGTCTGCTTGCTGGTGATCGACGCTCAAGAGACCATCACCGACCAGGATTTAAGTATCCTTGGCTTTGTGCTCCATTCTGGCCGCTCTGTGGTGTTGGTGGTGAACAAGTGGGATGGTCTTGATCAAAAAGTGAAAGACGATGTGAAAAATGAGCTGGACAGACGTCTGGGCTTTATCGATTTTGCCCGTGTTCACTTTATCTCTGCGCTGCACGGTAGCGGTGTTGGCCACCTGTTTGAATCCATCCAAGAGGCTTACCAGTCGGCGACGCGCCGTACCAGTACCGCGATGCTGACCCGTATCATGCAGATGGCGCAAGAAGATCACCAGCCACCGATGGTGAATGGTCGCCGGGTGAAGCTCAAGTATGCCCACGCCGGTGGTTATAACCCACCACGCATCGTGATCCACGGTAACCAGTTGAACGATTTGCCTGACTCTTATAAGCGGTATCTCATCAACTATTTCCGTAAATCTCTCAAGATCATGGGTACCCCGATCCGAGTTGAATTCCAAGAATCGGCGAACCCGTTTGAGGGCAGAAAAAATACCATGACCCTGAGTCAGGAGCGCCAACGTAAACGGCTGCTAAAAATGAAAAAATAAGCATCAGCGGCTGCCCTTATCGGCAGCCGTTTTACTAAGTGGCTGCTTGTGAGGGGCTACGTTGTTAGGGCAGAGTGTTAGGGCAAATTGTTAGGGCACATTGCTAGGGACAATTGTTGTGAAACTAGCCCATCATAGGTTCAGCTGATAAGGAGTTGAGAATGCAAGATCTGTGTTGTCCGTCATGCCACTCACCACTGGATACCCGCAGTAACGATCTGATTTGTAGCCAGTGTCAGGCCCATGTAAGCGTGCAGGCGGTATGCCCGACCTGCCAGCATGAGCTTGAGCGCCTTCGTGCGTGTGGCGCGGTGGATTATTTTTGCAATCACTGCAATGGATTGGTATCTAAACGCAAAGTGCACTTTACGGCCACGGTGCGCGGCGCTCAGGTTTAAGCGCTGAGTGTGCTAAAAAACCCGGCGCAGGCCGGGTTTTTGCTAGGGGAGAGGCGCGTGTGAGCGCGCGGTGCGCGTCGGTGTTCGCGGCGCAATGGGGCTTGAGCTGCACCATGGCGTGACTCGCGCTGGCCCACTCGCCGGCCACTTACTTTGCCATCCGTGCGGTTTACGGTTTGGTGACCTCATTGACCACTTCAGCAATGATGGTGGGGCGCTCGCTAGTCTGTGGCTCGCTGTCGTTATCGAGGAGCTCGCGCTGGTGCGCTTTTTGTTGCTCGTTATCGAGCCACAGCAAGCTTTGATAGTATTGGCGCACGTTATTAACGTAGTTACGGGCCTCACTACCACGGGCATAACCAAACCGCATTTTGCTATGCCAGCGGGCCTGTTGCAGCAGCGGCAGAACCTCTTTGACATCGCTCCACGCATCGGGGTTTTTCCCCAGATCTTTGGTTAAGCGCCGCGCATCAATCATATGGCCATAGCCGAGGTTATAAGCGGCGAGGGCAAACCACACTTTTTCATCGCGGGGCACGGAGTCAGGGACTTTTTCCATCAGCTGCGCCAGATATTGCGCGCCACCTTTGATGCTCTCTTCTGGATGCAACCTATCGTTTACCCCCATGGCCTTGGCAGTGGGCTCGGTCAGCATCATCATACCGCGTACTCCGGTATAGGAGCGGGCTTGCGGGTCCCAGTGAGACTCTTGATAACTGATGGCCGCTAACAGGCGCCAATCGATATCTTTGGCGTAGGTCTGAAACAGGGTTTGGTATTTGGGTAACAAGCTTTTCGCCCGCTTGAGAAAGGTACGGGTATCGACAAAATCAAAATTTTGTACGTGGCCAAAATATTTTTCATCGAGCTTGGCGATGGCGCCATCCATAAACCGTTGACCAAAAAAATCGATGATGCTGGCGTACAGGCTGTCATCGGGCTGTTTGCTGATGGCCCATGCCACGGTCTGTTTTTGGGCCAAGGTGAGCCCCTCGGTGAGCTCGGGATAGTAGCGCTGGCTACGGGCCAGCACGGTATCTTGCACCACGGTGTAATCAATTTTGCCATCTACTACCTGTTTGAGTAGATCTTGCACATCGGCACTGTCGCTGGTGCTCCAGGTCAATGTGGGGTGCTGCGAACTTAACGTCGTGAGCAACTCCTCTCCGGTAGATCCGGCCGCGACCACCAGCTTGCCATTGATATCGTTTAACGAGGCAGGCTTAGGTTTACCATTGCGATAAACCAGCTTGGGAGACACTTGATAAAACGCAGGGCCAAAGCGAAACAGTGCCCGCCGCTCAGGGGTTACCGTAATGGCGGCAGCCGCCAGATCTAGTTCCCCTTTTTTGAGCAGTGCCACCAGTTCATCGGTAGAATTGACCGCAATGATGGTCAGGGTAACCCCTAACCAGTCGGCATAGTTTTTCGCCAGCTCGTAATCGAACCCTTGTGAGAGCTCATCGCGCTGGTAATAAGAGGTGGGACCATAGATGGTGCCGACTCGGATCTCGCCCCGTTGGCGGATCTGCTCCAGCTGGCTGGAGGGGCTATGAAAATCGCAACCGACGAGGGTTAGCGTTAATAACAGCCCGATAAATAGTCGAAAAATGCATCGCAAGTAGGTGAATACCTTTGTTGAAAAAATCGGCTTTTGTCAAAAAGCAGACCCCTTTATACCAGAGAGTGGGGAGAGAGTCACATCGCATCCCGTTAGAAAAACGTTTGTCCGCTTAGTGGCTGATCCCTATAATACGCCGGTCTCAATTTTCCCCCCACGTAACAACTTGGTGAGAACGATCATATGGATATCTTGCGTAGTGGCTCAGCACTGTCTGATTTTCGGGTTCAAAAACTGTGGCAACGGCTGACCCAGCTTGCGACAGAAAATGGGATCAGCAATGGAGTAAAGAGTACAAAAAGGAGCAAAATAGGGGGCAGTATCGAGATTGTCGACCTGTATGCCGAATATGTGCACTTTGCCGACGTCACGACCCCCTTGGCACCCCCTGAGCGAGCGAGACTGGGCCAGCTGCTGCAACCCGGTACGCAAGCTGGCCCCCTCATCCCATCCCCCCTCCCAAGCGCTCTGCTATTTCTCGTTACCCCTCGTCCCGGCACTATCTCTCCTTGGTCTTCTAAAGCCACCAACATCGCCCATAACTGCGGCTTAACCCAAGTCACACGCTTAGAGCGAGGGATCGCCTATTACCTCACCATCAAAGGGGTGCCAGATCTTGGTGAACTGAGCATGGCCCAGCGCCGTGCCATTGCTGCGGTGCTGCATGATCCCATGATGGAGGTGGTGTTTGCTGATATGAGTGCAGCGAGCGCCCTGTTTGCTCACCATGGGCCGCGTCCTTGCAGCCAAATAAATGTACTAGAGGGGGGACGAGCAGCGCTGGCGAAGGCCAACGTAGCGCTGGGTTTAGCGCTAGCAGATGATGAGATTGACTATCTGGTGGAGAACTTCACCAAGCTTGGTCGCAACCCCAACGACATCGAGCTTTACATGTTTGCCCAAGCAAACTCCGAGCACTGCCGTCACAAGATCTTCAACGCTAACTGGACCATCGATGGCAAGGAGCAGCCCAAGTCGCTGTTTAAGATGATCAAGCACACCTTTGCCCAAACGCCAGATCATGTGCTTTCTGCTTATAAAGACAATGCCGCCGTGATGGAAGGAAGCCTTGGGGGGCGTTTTTTCCCAAGTCCGGCGAGCGGCGAGTATCAGTACCATCAAGAACCTATCGATATCTTGATGAAGGTCGAAACCCACAACCACCCGACCGCTATCTCCCCCTTCCCGGGCGCGGCCACCGGCTCTGGCGGCGAAATTCGCGACGAGGGCGCCACGGGGCGCGGTGCTAAGCCCAAGGCCGGATTGGTGGGCTTTTCGGTGTCTAACCTGCGGATCCCCGGCTTTGAACAGCCCTGGGAGCACGATTTTGGCAAGCCAACCCGTATCGTCAGCGCCTTTGACATCATGCAAGAGGCGCCCCTTGGGGGCGCTGCGTTTAACAATGAATTTGGTCGCCCGGCCATTCTCGGTTACTTGCGCACCTTTGAAGAGCAGGTGCCAAGTCACAATGGCGTTGAAGTACGGGGTTACCATAAGCCCATCATGCTCGCCGGCGGGCTTGGCAACATTCGCCGCGATCATGTGCAAAAAGGGGAGATCCCCGTTGGCGCCGCATTAATCGTGCTAGGTGGCCCGGCGATGAACATTGGGCTGGGCGGGGGGGCGGCCTCAAGCATGACCTCTGGCCAGTCGGCCGAAGATCTCGATTTTGCCTCAGTGCAGCGAGACAACCCGGAGATGGAGCGTCGCTGCCAAGAGGTGATCGACCGCTGCTGGCAACTTGGGGATGACAATCCCATCGCCTTTATTCATGACGTAGGGGCGGGTGGGCTATCTAACGCTATGCCTGAGCTGGTTAACGATGGCAAACGGGGCGGGCGCTTTGATTTGCGCGCTATCAAGAGCGATGAGCCGGGCATGACGCCGCTTGAGATCTGGTGCAATGAATCGCAAGAGCGATACGTGCTGGCCGTGGCGCAAGATAAATTAGCGTAGTTCAAGGCATTGTGTGAGCGCGAGCGGGCACCTTATGCGGTCATCGGCACTGCCACCGAAGAGAAACACCTGACGCTTTGCGATCCGCATTTTGACAATCAGCCCATCGACATGCCGCTGGACGTGCTGCTTGGCAAAGCCCCCAAGATGCACCGCGAGGCGGCCAGTTTACCTGCGCAGGGTAAGCCGTTTGAGCTAGCGGGCATTACCCTTGATGAGGCCATCAATCGGGTGTTGCGACTGCCCACAGTGGCAGAAAAATCGTTCCTTATTACCATCGGTGATCGCAGTGTGACAGGGCTTGTTAACCGCGATCAGATGGTGGGTCCTTGGCAGATCCCGGTTGCCGATTGCGCCGTTACGGCCGCAACCTATGACAGTTATCATGGCGAAGCCATGTCGATTGGGGAGCGCAGCCCTGTGGCATTGCTCTCCCACGCGGCGTCTGCCCGCATGGCGGTGGCAGAAGCGCTCACGAATGTGGCCCCCGCACACATAGGGTCGCTCAAGCGGGTCAAGCTCTCTGCTAACTGGATGGCAGCAGCCGGTCACCCGGGGGAAGATGTGGGGCTTTATGAGGCAGTCAAAGCGGTAGGGGAGGAGCTCTGCCCGGCCCTTGGCATCACCATTCCGGTGGGCAAAGACTCCATGTCGATGAAAACGCGCTGGCAGCAAGATGGCAAGGCGCACAGCGTCACCTCGCCGCTCTCGCTGCTTATTACCGCCTTTGCCCGCGTTGAAGATGTGCGCAACACCGTGACCCCGCAGCTGCGCACCGATCTTGGTGAGACCGACCTTATCTTAATTGACCTTGGTAATGGCAAGCAGCGTCTTGGGGCTTCGGCGCTGGCGCAGGTCTATCGTCAGTTAGGCGATAGTGCCCCCGATCTTGACCATCCCACTCAGCTCAAGGGCTTTTTCAATGCCATTCAGACGTTGGTCAGTGATCGCAAATTGATGGCCTACCATGACCGCTCTGACGGTGGATTGTTCGTTACGTTGGCCGAGATGGCGTTTGCCGGTCACTGCGGGCTGGATCTTCAGCTCGATCGCATCGGTGGCGAGTTGCTGCCCGCGCTCTTTAACGAAGAGCTAGGGGCGGTGATCCAGGTGCGCCGTGAAGATAAAGAAGCGGTGCTGATCTTGCTTGCGGGCCATGGACTGGCGGCTTGCTCCCATGTACTTGGCACTGTGCGCGAAGGGGATCTCATCACCATCAAGCGTGCGGGTCAGGAGGTCTATCGCGCTAGCCGCAGCACCTTGCGAACCATCTGGGGCGAGACCAGCTGGCAGATGCAGCGCCTGCGTGATAACCCCGAGTGTGCAGATCAGGAGCATACAGCCCGTCAGGACGCAGCCGATCCAGGTTTACAGGTCAGCCTTAGCTTTGCGCAAAGTGATGACGTAGCGGCCCCCTACATTGCCCGTGGGGTCGCGCCCCGTTTGGCGGTGTTACGCGAGCAAGGTGTGAACTCCCACGTCGAGATGGCCGCCGCCTTTGATCGCGCCGGATTTGCCGCGGTAGATGTGCACATGAGCGATATTCTGGCCGGTCGCATCAAGCTAGAGGCGTTCCAAACCCTGGTGGCCTGTGGCGGATTTTCTTACGGTGACGTGTTAGGTGCAGGGGAAGGCTGGGCTAAATCCATCTTGTTTAACGATACTGCCCGAGCCCAATTTCAACGCTTTTTTGAGCGTGGTGACACCCTCTCGTTGGGAGTGTGTAACGGTTGCCAGATGATGTCCAACCTGCGAGACCTCATCCCAGGTGCCGATCTGTGGCCGCGTTTTGTGCGTAACCATTCTGAGCGCTTTGAGGCCCGTTTTAGTCTGGTGCAGGTGCAAGAGTCCCCGTCGGCCTTCTTTACGGGGATGGCGGGCTCCGTGCTGCCCATTGCTGTTTCCCACGGGGAGGGGCGCGTTGAGCTGCGCGATGCCGCTCACCTTGATGCACTGCAAGCAAGTGGCGTGGTGGGGCTGCGGTTTGTCGATAACTACGGCCAGGTGAGCGAGCAGTATCCTGCCAACCCGAACGGCTCACCCGAGGGCATCACCGCCGTGACCACGACAGATGGTCGAGCCACCATCATGATGCCGCATCCAGAGCGGGTGTTTCGCACCGTAGCCAACTCATGGCACCCCGATAATTGGGGCGAGGATGGCCCTTGGATGCGGTTATTTAGAAATGCTCGGGTGCACTTAGGTTAAGGTGCGCTGTCATTATCACAGAACGTACTAAACGAAAGAGGGAAGCATCATGCTTCCCTCATTTTTATCTTGAACTGACCACTTGCCTTAGCCGGCGATCGCATCTTGCCCAAGGGCCGCTTTAGGATCGTCACCAAAACGGTTGGGTCCCTGCTGACCATTACTCACCATGAAATAGAGCACAACCAGTGCGCCAATGAGCGGTACCAGTACGAGTAGCAACCACCAACCACTACGATCCGTATCGTGTAGACGGCGCGCCGCTACTGCCAGCGAAGGTAACAATACGGCGAACGAGTAGATGCCGCTGATAAAATCCGCCCCCATCAGATTGCCCACCAAGCTGAGTAACAATGCGATGACGCAGTTGCATAACGCAAACATCCAGTATTCGGTGCGGCGAGCCCGCCCGTTGAATACCGTATATTGCTTGAGTACTGAGATATACCAGTTCATCTTGCGTTCCTACTTTCGGTTCAAACCGATTAACATAACAGAGGCGAAAGTCTAGACGCATACAGAATGAGAGTCAAAAGATGCCGCTTCATTTGCGTATTATTTATCTAAGGGGTGGGGCGATCGCTGATGTGTTGGGTGGCGGTATAGTTACGGTGTAATTGCGGTGTAGTTGCGTGTAGTTAATGGGGGCATAGTTACATGGCGGCATAGCCGCAAACAGAGGGATAACAAGCGGCTTAAGGGGGGATATCCGATTTTTAAATGCAAAAAACCGACCTTAAGGTCGGTTTTTTTAAATTTGGCGGTGAGGGAGGGATTCGAACCCTCGATACGTTGCCGTATACACGCTTTCCAGGCGTGCTCCTTCAGCCACTCGGACACCTCACCAAATTTACTATTCAAACTACTACGAGGAAGTGGCTTACGGAGCACGCTACGCGCACTTCATTACCGACTTCGTCGGTGGGCAGCCACTTGGACAGCTCACCAAATTTACTATTTGCTCATGGCGCTGTTGCGCTAGAACGGGGCGTAATGTAGGGGAAAGGGCTGCGTGGGTCAACCACTTTTCCCCTTATTTTTCATAATCTTTGTAAACTGCTCAACCCTTATGCAGGGTGGTGCATTTTTAAGCTACATCAAGGCTTGCCCAAGATGATCAAGCTATCTGGTAGTTCGTTTTGATCACGGGTCGCTGGGAAGGCATCAGTCAAAATCGCACTGGTGCGTTCAATACAGGCCAAAAACCCTTGTTCGATCTCGTTGTTACGCACTTGGGCAACAAAGTCATCGATGATCTGTTGCCACTGCTCGTTGTCGATATGCTGGGCGATACCGTCATCGACCAAGATCTCCACATAGTGTTCAGCGGCTGAGACAAAGATCAGCACCCCTAGCCTGTCGCGGGTGCGATGCAGCCCCTGCTCGATAAATTGCAGGCGAGCCATCAAGGCGGCACGATGCTGACGCACTTTTTTGGGGATCAGTCGCATCTTGATCGGGCGCCAGTGAAACAGCAGGCTCAATAGTAGCCATACGCTCCACTGCACCAGTAAGATTTCGTACCAGCCAAGCCAAAAGCCAAGCTGAAAGACCAGCAGTGGGGTCAGCATGGCTAACAGGGCAGCCCATAGGGTCGGGATGTAGTGATAGCCATCGCTAGCTGGAGCCAGTACCGTCACAAGCTCCGCATCTGTCGCTTGCTCGGCCTGTTTGATCCTGGCCTCAAGGGTGTGATAAAACTGCTTTGAAATCATATTGTTGTCTCGTAATCCCTGTTACCAACCACCAGATGCGCCGCCGCCACCAAAGCCGCCGCCACCACCACTGAATCCACCGCCACCGTTGTTACTACCATTATTACTACCATGGCCACCACCAAAACCGCGGCCAGAGGAGCCGACGCCCAGTCCACCGGCCAGATAGCCTCTGCGCCGACCCGTACCACCGGATCCGCCGCCGCGTCCACCACGTCCACTACGCACAAAGTGCAGCACCAGCATCGCAATCACCATCAGCACAAACAGTAAAAATCCGCCGGGTTTGTCATCTTTATGTTGCGGGGCCGGTTGATACTCCCCAGCTAGCGCTTGCATGATGCTTTGGCTGCCGGCCAAGATCCCCGCCATCATATCGCCCCGTTTAAAGGCAGGCAGGATCTGGCCATGGATAATGTTGGCGGCAATGGCATCGGGTAGGGCACCTTCAAGGCCATATCCTACTTCAATGCGTACTTGGCGCTCATTTTTGGCAATAAGTAGCAAGACGCCATTGTTTTTGCCTTTTTGGCCAATGCCCCAGTGACGACCGAGCTGATAACCGTACTCCTCAATGGTTTCGCCATCGAGGTTATCCACCGTCACCACGACCAGCTGAATGCCACTACGTTGTTCAAACGCCGCCAGTTGCTCGCCAAGCTGCTGAGCTTGGCTACTTGACATCAACGCAGCTTCATCGACGACCCGCCCACTGAGGGGCGGAAATTCAGGGGCTGCCTGTAGGGTGGTTGCCCACAGCAGTAACACGGGCAGCCATGCTCGCCATAACAGACTCATTGAAAGCTAACCTTAGGCGCCTCATCGGCACCAGGCTTGGCACTAAAGGTTGGTTTAGCCTGCAGATCGGAATAGAGCAGTGTTGACCAGATGACACCAGGGAAGGTACGGATCTCCGTATTAAACTGTCGCACGGCTTCGATGTAGTCCCGACGTGCCACAGAGATGCGGTTTTCGGTGCCTTCTAGCTGGGCCTGCAGGGTGAGAAATTGCTTATCTGCTTTGAGATCAGGGTAGCGCTCAGACACCATCATCAGCCGAGAAAGGGCCCCAGAGAGCTGGCTTTGCGCTGCTTCAAACTGCTTGAGTTGGGCCGGATCGCTGACCTGAATGCTGCCAACGCGGGCACGGGCATCGGTCACGGCTTTGAGGGTATCTTGCTCATGACTGGCATAGCCTTTGACGGTGGCCACCAAATTGGGGATCAAATCAGCTCGGCGCTGATACTGATTTTCTACCTGTCCCCAGCTCGCTTTTGCCTGCTCATCTAGGGTTGGGATCTTGTTCATGCCGCAACCCGTTAAGCCCAGCAGCAGGGTGAGGGTCACCAAATGCTGGGTGGTGTTGCGCCAAAATGATATGGCCATGGTGTGGTTCTCCGTTGAAATATAAGGTTAATTCGCCGTGATGCAGGTCTGTTCGTTATCGATTGTCGCAATAAATTGCCGCGATAGATTGCCGCTATAAGTGGTCACAGCGCGCCGGCAGCTTAGGGCGTTTGTTAATGCCAGACACCTGAGGTAGCTGGGGCTTGTCATTTAGCCAAGAGGTGAGCTCTGCGCCGCAGCCGTTACCTGCCGGGATCGGAGCTTGAGCTTTACAATCTGGGCTATCAATGGGGCAGGTTAGGCGCACATGGAAGTGGCTAAAATGACCGACCCATGGGCGTAATTTGGCAACCCAAGGTGCATTGCCTGCCTGCTGGCATACCGCAGCTTTGATCACTGGATTGACAAAAATGCGCGCAACGTCCGGTTTGTTAGCCGCAAGGCGCAGCAGCGTCAGTTGCTGGGGCCCAAAGCGCCCAGGCAGCATGGTGTAGCTGGGCTCATCAATTAAGGCCCACTCGTTGGGGGCATCTTGTTCCCATGAGCTGATGGGACGGTTAGCCATTCGAAACCAAATATCAGCATCCAATCCACTTTGATGGCTGCGATGACCGGTGGTAAACGGGCCACCGTGCTCCATCGCCAGATCGGCAATATAAAGATCGGGTAACCCAGCGGCGCGGGTTTGATTGGCCAGTGTTTGCAAATATTCAATCAAGTTTGGGTGGCCAAAATAGCGCAGCCGCTTGGTTCGGATCACTTGGTAACCCGGCCCTGTTAACGGCAGCGCTACGCCATCTTTTAGGCAACCTGCGGCATAACCACCAATGGCTTCGGCTTGCAATGCGGTTGCAAGTAATAGGGACGTCAGCATCAATGAGCTCCTGCTCGTGTTTCCAATCGACTGAGGAAGATATACAGACTCAAACAGATAATCAAATAAGCGCCCGCGACGAACAGCCAAATCTCATACACCAAGCCACTGGAGTTGGCCATTTCGGTGCCAACAAAGGTGAGCTCTTGCACTGAGATCAGCGAGACGATAGCGGTATCTTTGACCAGGGCAATGAGCTGACCGGTGAGTGATGGCAGCATCAGCAGCAAGGCTTGCGGCAAAATAATGTGGCGCAGCCGCACCCACGGTGAGAGTCCAAGGCTTTGGGCTGCCTCCCACTGACCACGGGGAATGGCGGCAAGCCCAGCGCGGACAATTTCTGCCACAAAGGCGGCACTTATCATGCCCACACACAAGGTGCCTGAAATGAGATTATCCCAGCGGGCAGGGGAGCCAAGGATCGCCTCTTGCCACGGGGAGAGCGACACCGTACCCAGCCACTGGGAGAGTCCGCTTGCTGGCAATATTTGGTTGGCGATAAAAAAGTAGAAGATAAAGATAAATACCAGCGGCGGCAGATTGCGGATCAGTTGAATCACCAAGGTGGCAGGTAGGGTCAACCATCCTCGCTGACTAAAGGCGGCAAGGCCAAGAGCAGTACCGAGCCCAAGGGCGAGCACGATACTAAGCAAGGCGATGCGAAAGGTGGTGAATAACCCACTGAAAAAATAGGGCAGCTCGCCATCTGGACCCTTGGTAAATAACAGAGTAAAGGCTTGCTGCCAATGCCACTGATATGCCACGCCAATGTGCAGTCGGCTGGCGAGCCACAGGCCAGCTAGCAGCAAGATCAGTGCGATCATCCCATCTAGCCAGCCAATGTTACGCGCGACGCGTTTGATAACACTCATCATTAGGGATTAGCGACCTGCGCTTCCCATGCTAACGAATTAAACCAGTAGTCATGGCGGGCTTTGAGCCAGCCATCGGCTTGGCGTGCGGCAATCCAGGTATTAAAGCGCGCCGTTAGCGCCGCATCGTCTTTACGCAAGGCAAAACCCTCACTGCCTTGTGCCAGCGGTTTGGCAAACGGAATAAACAGTGCCTTGGGGTGGCGCAATGCCTCTTGCTCAGGTTTTGGTGAGGAAGAGAGGGCGCCATGGGCTCGGCCATTTAGTACCTCTTGAAACACTTGAGACTCGTCATCAAACTGGCGCAAGGTCGCTTTAGGAAAGTTAGCTTTCGCCACCTGCGCAGGCGACGCACCGCGGCGCACCGCTAAAATCACCCCGCGCTGGTTAAAATCAGCCACGGTTTTCTTATCCGCGGCCAAGGTGCGAGAGGCCGCAAGCTGGATCCCTGAGTGGGAATAAGCGTTGGTAAAACGCACGCTTTTTTCCCGCTCAGGGGTGATGGTGAGCCCACCAATGATCACGTCATACTTTTTTGCCAGCAAAGAGGGGATGATCCCATCCCAGGCCGTCGGCACAAATTCCACCTGCCAGCCGTTATCACTGGCAAGACGGCGGGCTACGTCAATTTCAAAACCAATCAGCGCCCCTTGTTTATCTCGCATGGCCCACGGGGCGAACGTTGACATGCCAACCCGTAGCTGGTGGCTTTGCTCAAGCTGCGCCAAGGTGCTAGAGGTAGGCGCATCGGCAGCCATGGCGGGAGTGAGCAGGGCTGAGCTAAGCAGCGCCGTATTAAACAACAGGGCCGCACCAAAGCGTGCGGTTTTAAATGACATATTCATAACTAATGTCCTCGTTGGTCTGGATTTAAGTGACAGGCCAGCGCCCGCGAACAGGCTGACAGGGTCAGGGTTAACAGCAAATAGAGGGCGGCGACAGTAAACCACACCTCGAAGGTAAGAAACGTATCGGCGACCAGGGTGCGGCCTTCGTTGGTTAAATCGAAGATGGCAATCACGCTGACCAGTGCCGAGCATTTGATCAGTGACACCAGCTCATTGGTCAGTGGCGGTAACATGATGCGCAAAAGTTGCGGCAAGATAACGTAGCGAAGGGTAACGGGCAAAGATAAGCCCAGTGAGCGCGCCGCTTCCCACTGCCCTTTCGGGATCGCTTTGATACCTGCGCGCAGCACCTCGGCAGTAAACGCCCCTTGATACAAAGAGAGGCTCAGCACCGCGCAGGCCAGAGGGGCTAATCCCAACATGGGGCCCAGCAAAAAGTAGAGAATATAGAGCTGCACCAGTTGAGGCGTGGTGCGCACCAGCGCCAAATAGCCAATGGCAAGCCCGGGTCCAAGGCGAGAGGGTAAGAGCCGCAAACTGACCACGGTGACGCCAACAGCAAGGGTACCTAGTAGGCTAAGCAGCGCGACCTGCAGCGTCACAAGTAGCCCATTTAACAACGGGCCTGCATAAAATTGCCCCTCATCCCACTCCCCTAAAAAAGGCAGCACGCGCGGCCATTGCCACGTATAACCCATTTGTTTGGCGCCGCTATAGAGGGTTGCGCCGATGAGTAGTAAAAACAGTAAGGTGCCGACCAACCAGCTTATGAGGCCAAGGCGTTTTGTGTTAACCATGGTAACTGAGCACCCGTTCGAGAAAGGCTTGGGTGCGCGGGTGCTGCGGGGCACTAAACAGTTGGGCCGGCGGCGCAGATTCGATGATCTTGCCCTCATCCATAAAAACCACCCGATCGGCTACTTGGCGGGCAAATCCCATCTCATGGGTCACGCAGATGAGGGTCATGCCCTCGTTGGCCAGTTCGCGGATCACATCGAGCACCTCGCGGATCATCTCAGGGTCAAGGGCCGAGGTGGGCTCGTCAAATAGCATCAATTCAGGTTGCATGCAAAGAGTGCGGGCAATGGCCACGCGCTGCTGCTGGCCACCGGAGAGCTGATGGGGATATTTGTCGGCATGGCTTTGAATATGCACCCGCTCAAGCAGCCCAAGTGCCCGGGTTTTGGCCTCTTGGGGGCGCAAACCTAAGGTGTGTACTGGCGCCACCATCAAGTTTTCAAGCACTGTCATATGGGGAAACAGATTAAATTGCTGAAATACCATCCCCACTCGACCTTGTAGCTGGCGCAGATAGGCAGGGGTCACGGGATGGCCAAACACGCAAAGCTCTCCCCCATCGATAGCTTCTAGCCCATTGATGGTGCGGATCAAGGTTGATTTACCTGAACCTGATGGGCCACAGATGACCCATTTCTCACCCCGTTCAATGGTGAGATCTATCTGATTGAGCGCCTGATATTGGCCATAAAATTTATCAACGCCACGAAAGCGCACACAGGGTTGCGAGCTGGTCAAGAAGCAGGATCCACTGAAAGTAATTTCACCCATGGTATTGATTTTATAGGGGGATGACAAAGAAAACCCGCTTGTCAGCGGGTGGATGGCTGTTCACAATGGCGTCACTTGGTGATGACAGGAGTTATTCATGCGTATTACATCCTTACTGGCTAGCCCAGATATCACGGTGCTGATGCCGCCTGCGTATCGCTATCGCGGGGTCATTTTACTGCTGTTGCTTAGCAGCTGGAGCGCCGTGATTGCGAGCCTTTGGCATGGCCTTGATGGGATGGGGTTACTCAATTGGGTTGGGGTGGTGTTTGGCGGCATGGTTGGCGTGATGGTGACCTTGCCTAGCAGCTGGCAGCCTTGGCGATTGGCAGAACTTGGCTGGGATCTGCAGCATATTTACTTACTCAATGGCAATAAAAATGAGGCGCTGGCACTGCCTCGCAGTCAGCTGGTGGCCATTGAGCGTGAACGCCGGGTGGGTCATGACGGAAAATGGCTTGAGTTCAGCCTTGATCTGCAATTAAGTGACGAGGAGCTCGCCGCCGCTATGACCTTGCTCGGACTTAACGCACCCGCGCTGCATCTGGTCAGCCCCTCGGTCTATCGCTTTGGTTTTAACCGGGCATGGCACAGCCGCGCTATGCTGGCGGCACGACTGGCTTCATTACAAGCAGCGTGAGCCACAAAATAAGAAAAACGGCATGGGGTTGCCATGCCGTTGTGTGTCTAGTGCCTAACGCTCGTTGTAAGCGACGTTAATGAGGGCGCATCAATTAAGGGTCGTTAATTAAGGGACATCGTAGCCAAGCGCCGCTTTACGGATCCGAAACCATTGCTGGCGGCTAAGGCTGATGGACTCTGCTGCCACCGCAGCCGCAATGCGCTCCCGCTTGCCTGAGCCAATTAATGGCAGTGGTTGGCTTGGCAGCATCATCACCCAGGCATACACCACCTGATCGATGGTATGGGCACCAAGTTCAGCGCGGATCTGCTCAAGCTCAGCCCGCAAAGGGGCATAGGTGTGATCGCTAAACAGCCGCCCACCGCCAAGGCATGACCAGGCCATTGGCTTGATGTCAAGCTGTTGGCACTGATCGAGGGTGCCATCGAGGGTGCTGGCTTGATTGAGCGGGGAGATCTCAAGCTGGTTAGTCACCAACGGGAACGGCAACCGTGATTGCAGCAGGTCAAACTGGCGAGTGGTGAAGTTAGAGACCCCAGCATGCTTGATCTTGCCTGCCTGTTTGAGGGTGATAAACGCATCTGCCACTTCATCGGCGTTCATCAGCGGATCTGGGCGATGGATCAGCAGCAGATCTAGATGGTCAGTACTCAGTTTGCGCAGCGAAGCTTCTGCGCTAGCGATGATATGGTGCTTGCTGGTGTTGTAGTGGTTGAGCTCATGCTCAGGCTTAGCGGTGAGGGCGATACCACACTTGCTGATAATTTCCATCCGCTCACGCAGCGAAGGCTCAAGCCGCAGGGCGTGGCCAAAGGCCTCTTCGCACTGATAACCGCCATAAATATCGGCGTGATCGAGGGTCGTGACCCCTAAGTCCAGATGATATTTCATCAGATCGAGCAGGGCCGCTGGGGCGAGTTGCCACTCCATTAGGCGCCAATACCCCATGATGAGACGAGAAAAGGTAGGGCCTTGCGGGTGCAGTGCGACGCGAGATACAGACATGAAAAACTCCTTATGTAAGCGATCAATGTAAGCGGCGTATGTCAATAAATATGTAAGGGATAGGCATTAGCGACGACTGACTATATCAACTCCCCGCTCCCTGTTTTTTATTCCCTATTCCCAACTCCCTGCGCCCTGTTTTTTATTCCCCATTCCCCATCGGCCGAGTTGTAGTGGTCAACTAAATGCAGTGGCTAAGGCTATCGCTTGGAGAAAATTGGTTATCCCATTGCCGGTTACAATAACGCGCTGCATATTTTTCAACAAATTCAACGAACATTTTTACCCGCAGCGGGGCGAACTGTTGCTGACAACACAACATGTAAAACGGGCGATTGCCGGTTTGCCAATCGGTCAATACAGGCACTAACTCTTCGTCATGCAAAAAGCTGCCAAGGTAGTGCAAGGGGGCATTAACGACCCCTAAATGGCGCCGTGCTGCGCGCACGGCGGCTTGATTTTGATTAACTGTGAGTTTAGCGCTGCGTTTAACGCACACGCTGTGGCCATCTTTGTCAGTTAACTGCCAATGCTGATGTGGCCAGCAATAGATGAGGTCGTGATCTTCGAGCTGATTTGGATGAGAAGGGGTACCCTTTTTGGCTAAATAGAGCGGTGAGGCAAATAGGCCGTACTCAATTTGCCCAAGACAGATGGCATTGGGCAGCGATTGAGGCAGCTCCCCATTGAAGAACACCAAATCCCGATCATTGTCGAACAGGTGCTGATGATCATTGGTTTGGGTGATCTCAAATTGCACCTCGGGATAGGCCAAGCCAAACTCGGCCAACATATCGACGAGGATGGTATTAGAAATCGCGATAGGTGCAGCCACCCGGATAAGCCCCGTGATGTCCGCTTCTTTACCTTGGATCTCGCTGGTGGCTTGCTCGATATGGGCAAGGGGGGTACAAAGGCGCTCGTAGTAGCGCAGCCCCTCATCAGTGAGGCTAATTTTGCGAGTAGAACGATGTAATAGCGGATAGCCTAGCTGCTCTTCTAGCTGAGAGATCCGGCGGCTAATAGTACCCGTTGGCATGCCAAGCGCAGCAGCAGCATGGGAAAATCCGCCCTCTTGCACCACCTTGACGAACAGGTAGAACTCTTCGATATGCTTCATGAACGCCGTTCTTGGTGTAAAGGGGGGCAACCATAAAAAGAGCGCCCAAGGTTGGCAAGCGTTCTTTCGTGTTTAATTGATCTAGATACACGTTCTGTTACCACGGGATTTATGGCTAAACTCAGCACAAACGCCACATGTGTGGCCTTATATTGCGCCAAAAAGCCACATGATTATCAGTTATGGGCGTTGTTTCCCAAATCGATGCAACGTGCATGGAACTAATTGAAGATCCGGTGATCTGATCACTATCATCCCTTTTCAAGTATCCATCATGGGCAAAGCGCTTCATCCCATCAGCAACTGGCCTCAATACAA
>JBOFTS010000096.1:0-85460 GCA_051652185.1 Aeromonas sp. | reverse complement strand
CATGATGCCTCCCTCTTTTTATTGCATGCCAGTCAGGGCAAGGGTTGGAGCCAAATTGACTCTTTAATCATGGAGCTACTTTTGATATTCAATATCTCGAATATTTAGTCATAAAAGTGCTTAACTGACTGGCATTAGCGCCACTGCGGCGCTTTTTTATTGCTTTTTATTTTCGTTTTATTCCCTCTGTATTGCTGGGTGGTAGCAATGACAGCCCTTTTGTCAAAGGGCGAAACGGGCTGAGATTAGCGGCCTAACTGCTCGCTGCGATAGTGATCGACCCACATGGCGGTGGCACCGCAGATAGCAACCGGCATGACAAACAGATTCACTACCGGAATAGCAGAGAACAAGGTGACCAAGGCGCCAAAGCTCAAGCACTTGCCGCGGCGCTGTTTAAGGGCATCTCGCATGGTGATGAAGTCAATCTTGTGGTTATCAAAGGGGTAGTCGATGTACTGGATCGCCATCATCCACGCACTGAACAAAAACCACAGGATGGGTGCTACGGTTTGGCCGATCACGGGGATGAAAAATAAGAGGATGCAGCCGATAGCCTTGGGTAAGTAATATTTCAATTTAATCCATTCGCGGCCAAAGGTGCGTGGCACATCTTTGACGATATCGAGCATACCGCTGTCAATGGCCGGTTGACCGGTGAGGATCTGCTCCACTTTTTCTGCCAGCAAACCATTAAAAGGAGCGGCGATCCAGTTGGTCACTGAACTGAAAATAAAGGAGAAAATCACCAATATGGTGAGCAACGCAATAGGCCACAGCAGGTAATCAAGCCAGCTGAGCCAAGCGGGGATTTGCAGGTGTAACCAAACAAATAACCCATCAAGTTGCAGCAGCAGAGCATAAAAGGCCCCCGCAAATAGCATGAAGTTGACGATGAGGGGGATCAGCACAAAGGTGCGGATCCCTGGTTGGCGGATCAGGGAGAACCCGCGTAAAAAATAGTCGGCGCCACTGAATGACTCTGTGACTGGGCGTGGGGGCTGGCTCATATGAGCTCCATCTATGCGTAGGATAACTGCCAGCATATTACAAACATCCCATGGATTTGGTAAAGTCGCCAACCCACCACCGATTTATTTCACCACATATACAGGTCGCCATGCGTCTGAAACTGATCAAACTCGCCGGATTCAAGTCATTCGTCGAGCCGACTCGCATTGAAATATCGGCAGATATGACCGCCGTGGTGGGCCCTAACGGCTGTGGTAAATCCAATGTCATCGATGCGGTCCGTTGGGTGCTTGGCGAGAGCTCAGCCCGTCATTTGCGCGGCGAAAATATGACCGATGTCATTTTTAATGGCTCTATCCACCGCAGTGCCCATGGCCGCGCCTCGGTCGAACTGGTGTTTGATAACCTCAATAATCGGGTTCCCGGTGAATTTGGCCGCTTTAGTGAAATTTCAGTGCGTCGCGAAGTACTGCGTGATGGCACCAACCATTTTCACATCAATGGCCAAAAGTGCCGTCGCAAAGATGTAACCGAGCTCTTTTTAGGAACCGGCCTTGGCCCTCGCAGTTACGCCATTATCGAGCAAGGCACGGTGAGCCGATTGGTTGAATCGCGCCCGGCCGATCTTAAGTTATTTATGGAAGAGGCCGCTGGGGTCTCGCGCTACAAAGAGCGGCGGCGCGAAACCGAGCAGCGCATACGCCATACCCGCGAGAATCTAGAGCGGCTTGGGGATATTCGCGCCGAGCTTAGCGCGCGCCTTGAACACCTGCGCGCGCAAGCTGAAACCGCGACCCACTATACCCAGCTTAAGCTGCGTAGCCGCGCCGCTCGGGCAGAGCTGATTGGATCAGAGCTGCGGGCATTAGACATTCGTCTCAATGAGGCCAGCGGTGAGTTGGTGCAAGCCGAGCAGGGGCTTGGGGCATTAGATGCTAAGCGCAGCAATGATGAAGGGCGTCATGTTAGCTTGTCCGTTGCCAGACAAGAGGCGCAAGCCGAGCAAGCTAACCGCCAGCAACAGATGTTTCTTGGTGGTCAGGCGATTGCCAGGCTTGAGCAGCAGCAACTGCACCAGCATGAATTGGGACGTGATTGGCAGCGTCGTACGCAAGCGCTTGGGGAGCGAATCGCGCTAAGCAAGGGCCAATTACAGCGTCAGCAAGCTGAGCTCACCGAAGGCATATTGCAAGGGGAGTTGGCCGATGCCCGCCTCGAGCAATGTGAACAGTTGCTCAATGCGCAGCAAGCGCTACGTCAGCAAGCAAGTGACGCCCACGAGCAGGCGCGCCTGCGCCAGCAGCAATGGCAGCAACAACTGACCCAATGGCAAGGGCAACTCAATCAGACGCGTACCCAGCTTGGGGGGCTGCAAGAGCTACACGCTAAAACGCGGTTAGCTCGCCTTACCTTAGAAGATGAGCAAGCGGGACCGCAGGCCCAGCAAGAGCGGGATCTGCAAGGGTTGCTTGATGCCGAGCAGCAAAAATTGGCGTTAGGGCAGGCCCATGCTGAGGCGGCGGCGCAGCAGTTAGCGCGCGCCATTGAGGCTCATGAGGCGCTAAAACTCACCTACGGCCAACAATTGCTATCGCTACGGGAGTTAGACGCGCGGCTTGCAACCTTAGATCAAATTCTAGGGGAGCAGATGGCGGGGGCGAGCTTAGCCGACGGACTACAGGTAAATCCCAAATGGGCCACGGCGCTCGATAAAGTGCTCGGACGCTGGTTAACCGCCACTCCCACCGATCAGTGCGATTTTTCCCAATCCGGATTGTGGGTCGGGCCCGCGCAGCCAGCCGTCGCAGGGACATTGGCGGGCGAGCTTAACGGTGAGCATATTCCGGCATTTCTTAACGCCATCTGGTTGGTTGAAAACCAGGTCGCAGCCAGCTCTCGTCAGCCTACCCTTGCGCCGGGTGAGTCGCTACTGACCCCCGGCGGTGACTGGTTTGGCGCAAACTGGGCCGATTTAGGGCAGGGCGCCGCGCTTGGCACCATGGCGCTACTTGAAGAGCGTGAGCGATTGCAAGGGGAACAACAGGCAGCAAGCACCGCGCTTGCACAGGTGACCGAGCAGCTGTCGGCGGCGCAAATTGTGCGAGAACAACAGATCTCTGCCCAAGAGTTGTCGCAGCAAACGTTGCGCGAGCAACAGCAAAAATGGCAACAGTTACGGGAATCGTGGAGTCAGCAGCAGGGCCAACGTCAAGCGCAACAACAGCGACTTAGCCAGCTCACCAGTGAACTCAATCGACTTGAGCAAGAGCATACCCAAGAGCGACTGCGACTAGAAAAAGCCCAAGCGCAATTAGCGCAAGAAGAGGCTCAACTTGCCGAGCTACAAGAGCAAGAGACGCCGCTAAGGCAAGGATTACAGCAAGCCCAAGAGCAGATGACTGAGTGCGAGCGAGGGGTCGCAGAGGCGCACCTTCGTCGTGAGCAGCAGCAGCGGGCGAGCCAGCAGTTGCAGCTTGAAGGGGCGACCTTGCGTCAAGCCATTGCGTTAGGAGAGGCAGAGCTCGCAAGGCTTGGGGTAGAGCTTGCGAGCATAAAGGGGCCAGTGAGCGATGCAGGGCCCGATCTGGGCCCATTATTGGCCGCCCAGCGCACTTATGAAGCGCAGCAGCTGGCGTGTCAGCAGCGCTTAACAGAGCTAGATCGCCAGCTAAGCGAGTTAGAACAGGCTCGAAGCCGCGATCATCTGCAGCTAGTGGCATTGCAAGAGAAACTGGCCACCTTGCGCCTTGAGCGTGAACGCAACCTCACCCGCAGGCAGGGGCTCTATGAACAGTTTGAGGAGCTAGGGGTCCGTCTTGATGAGCTTGATCCGGCGGTGCTGATCGCCGCTGACCGAGGTAAGCTGCGCCAAGAAATTCAAACATTAGAGACCCAAGTCGCAGCCCTTGGCGCGATCAACTTAGCCGCGTTAGCCGAATATGATGAGGCAAACGTGCGCGCCAGTTACCTAGAGAGTCAGTGCCAAGATCTTGAGCAAGCGTTAGAAACTTTAAGCCAAGCCATTAAAAGAATTGATAAAGAAACACAAATAAGGTTCCAAGAGACTTTCGATAAGGTCAACGAAGATTTAAAATCCCTGTTTCCGAAAGTGTTCGGTGGGGGAAGTGCTTGGCTTGAGCTGACATCCGATAATCTTTTAGAGGCTGGGGTCAGTATCATGGCAAGACCTCCGGGTAAGAAGAATGCTACCATTGCCCTGCTTTCCGGGGGGGAGAAGGCGTTAACCGCACTTGCGTTGGTTTTTGCCATCTTTAGACTCAATCCAGCACCCTTCTGTTTGCTGGATGAGGTGGATGCACCACTCGATGAAGTGAACGTTGGTCGCTTTTGTTCTCTTGTCAAAGAGATGTCGAGCACAGTACAGTTTGTTTACATCAGTCATAACAAGGTCTCCATGGAGATGGCGGAGCAGCTAGTTGGCGTCACAATGCAAGAGCCCGGGGTTTCTCGCATTGTATCGGTCGATATTGGCGCCGCTGTCGCTTTGGCTGAGCAAAACTAGAAAGAGAAGCTGCGAATGACGGAATTGCGTTATATCTTGGTTGCCCTGGGCGGAATAGCGATTGCTGCATTGCTCATTCACGGGTTATGGAGCAACCGAAAGAATCGTCTTGGGCCGATCAATGAGAAACCGATCGGACGTACGGACACTAAATCACGGGTACGTGAGGATGACAGCTTCGATAGTTTCGATGATGACATTGATCAACGACGTGGCATGGCCGATGGGCGTCGTAGCGAGTCTACGCTGCGTCGCGAAGAGAGCCGTTTACCAGAGCGTCCTCGTCGTGCTGCGCTAGCCGAATTTGATGATGAGCCAGAAGATTTGCTCCCCCCGGTGAGACGACCCGTTGTGCGTCCTGTTGCGCCCCCGGTCTACCAGGAAGAGGAGGCATTTGATGAGCCGCAGGTTGCGGTTGTTGAAGAGAGTGAACCCGCTCCTGTTCGCAAGCCCGCTCAAGTTAATCGCCGCAAGCCAGTCTACCGTAGTCGGCCGCAGCATGAGCCTGCACCCGCCATCGATAAAGCGGGGCTTGTTGAACCTGCCTATGCGAGCGCGCCGACATTTGGTAGCCGAGCTAGCACGCCCCATCAAGAGGGCGCGCTTCGTGAAGCGCCTCGTCAAGCCTCGGCTCCTACACCCGCTATGCCCACATATCAGCCAAAGGCTCGTTATGCTGCGCCTGAGCCTGAATATGCCGCTCCTGCAGCTGTTAGCGCACCGGTGGCGGTACCGCCACGTAGACCAACCCGTCCGGTGGAGAAAATTTGGCAAGATGTGTACGTTATTAACGTGATGGCTCGCGCTGGCACTGAATTACAAGGCACTGCGCTGCAAACATCCTTGATGGATCTGGCCTTTGAATTTGGCGAGCGGGATCTGTTCCACCGTCATGATCAAAACACCGGTGAAGAACTTTTCTCGATGATCAATATGGTCAAGCCAGGTTTCTTCAACCCAGCGCAGATGGGGCATTTGTCCACACCAGGGGTGTCGCTGTTTATGCAGCTGCCGCTACACGCTAACGTAGCCTTTGCATTTGAAGCTATGTTGGAGGCTGCAGATCAACTTGCCTACGATCTTGGTGCCACGTTGATGGATCGAAATCGCAGCCCGCTAAGCGATGAGACTATTACTCGCTACCGTTATGAGCTCGCTGCCTACGAAGCCAGTCGCAGCTAATTCCTCTTATCGGTTGAATGAGTAACAAGTGCGGTACCTCGGTACCGCATTTTTATTGCGCCTTTGCTTTCATCTTTCATTATTTTGCGAGACTTATTCATGAGCGATCCCCTCTCCCGCCACCGTCAATTGTGTGAACTGCTGACCGACTACGGCCATCAATACTATGTGCTGGATAACCCCACCGTACCGGATGCGCAATACGATCGATTATTGTGCGAATTGATGGCGCTTGAAGCGGCGCACCCTCAACTAAAAACCGCCGCATCTCCCAGCGTGCGGGTTGGGGCCCCGCCGCTGATGGCGTTTAGTCAAGTACGCCATGAAATTCCCATGCTGAGTTTGGATAATGTCTTTAGCCAAGAAGAGCTGCAGGCGTTTGAGCAACGCATGCACGATCGGCTCAAACAAGCGGTGCCTTTCACATTTTGTTGTGAACCAAAACTAGATGGCCTCGCTGTGAGCTTGTTGTATGTCGATGGCCAGCTGGTGCAGGCTGCTACCCGAGGCGATGGCGCCACAGGTGAGCAGATCACTGACAATGTGCGCACTATCAAGGCGATCCCACTGGCGCTACGGGGCAGTGGCTGGCCTGCTCGATTGGAGGTGCGCGGTGAAGTGGTGATGCCTAAGGCCGGTTTTGAAGCCATGAACGCAACCGCGCTTGCCGCGGGTGAAAAGGTGTTTGTGAACCCTCGCAATGCGGCGGCAGGCAGCTTGCGTCAGCTAGATTCACGGATTACTGCAAGTCGCCCATTGAGCTTTTATGCCTATGCCGTTGGGGTGGGGGGGGAGATGTTGGGGGACTCTCATTTTGCTCGCCTCAATTTGCTAAAAACATGGGGATTACCCCTGAGCCCTGAAGTGCGATTGATGCAAGGTGCTGTCGGCTGTCAGACCTACCATGACGATATATTGGCCCGTCGCAGCGAGCTCCCATATGAAATTGATGGGGTGGTCTACAAGGTGGATGCTATCGCGCAGCAAGAGGCGTTGGGTTTTGTGGCCCGCGCCCCGCGCTGGGCAACTGCCCATAAATTCCCCGCCCAAGAAGAGCTAACTGAGCTTGAAAATGTGGAGTTTCAAGTTGGCCGCACTGGCGCGGTGACCCCTGTGGCCAAACTTAAACCGGTATTTGTAGGGGGGGTAACGGTCTCTAACGCGACCTTGCACAATGCCGATGAGATTGAGCGACTCGGGGTGATGATCGGTGATACGGTCATTGTGCGCCGAGCAGGGGACGTGATCCCGCAAATTGTTGCTGTGGTGGCCGCGCAGCGCCCAAAAAATGCGCGCGCCATCCTCTTTCCAACCGAGTGCCCGGTGTGTGGCTCTGCGGTGGAACGCCTAGAAGGGGAAGCCGTTGCACGCTGTTCGGGGGGGCTTTTTTGTGAAGCGCAGCGCGCGGCAGCCCTTAAGCATTTTGCCGCACGTCGCGCCATGGATGTGGATGGTCTGGGCGACAAAATCGTCGAGCAGTTGGTGGATAAGGGATTGGTAAAAACGCCAGCGGATCTGTTTAGCCTTAACGCAATTGCGCTGGCCGGTCTTGAGCGAATGGGGCAAAAATCGGCCCTTAATCTGGTTGCCGCCATTGATGCTGCCCGCAGTACCACCCTGCCACGCTTCTTGTTTGCGTTGGGGATCCGTGAAGTGGGGGAGGCGACAGCGCTTAATCTTGCAAATCATTTTCTCACCCTCGATGCATTGCGGGCGGCAAGCGTTGAGCAGCTCCTTGCGGTGGCAGAGGTCGGGGACGTGGTAGCCAAACATGTCTATTACTTTTTTCGCCAACCCCATAATGTGGAAGTGTTAGAAGCCTTATTAGCCGCCGGTATTCACTGGCCCGCGATGGCGCAAAAAGCCGTGAGTGAGCAGCCACTTGCAGGTAAAACCTTTGTGCTGACAGGGACGCTCACCGTGCTTGCTCGTAGCGATGCAAAAGCGGCGCTACAGGCGCTGGGCGCTAAGGTGGCCGGCTCAGTCTCAGCAAAGACCGATGTGCTGGTTGCCGGCGATGCTGCCGGCTCTAAATTGGTGAAAGCCCAAGAGCTTGGCATTACTATTTGGACCGAGCAGGATTTGCAGCAGGCCTTAGCGGGTTAAGTGCGGATTAATAAGTACTGATTGATAAGCGCTAATTGATAAGCACTAATTGATAAGTACAGGGTTAACATTCATTGCGCGATCATTGATTTACCATGCCCCCAGCTTGACTGGGGGCGTTTTTTTTGCGTGTTTTGCGCTCCGATTTTTTGACCTAATGCCACGCGGTAACGATCAAGATAAGAGCGCGTATTACCCCCTATTTTTTTTAGTGCGCCAATTGCGTGCCAGCCCGCACCACGCCTGATTTTTGATTTGTTGGGTCGATTTTGTGGCTGCTTGGGAACTGCTCACTTGCTGAAAAACCTGTTCTGGATCAACAAATGGGAGTAGACTTTGGTGCCTAATAGACACCACATATGGACATGCATTCGATATTAATATCTATATGTTGTGTTATTAAGCTGTGCATAAGCGATTCTCCTTCTCTCTTCAGCCTCGGTTTGTCAAGCCTTGGCTGAATTTATTTGGGTCTTAAGTAAGACGCCGAGAAGGGGGCCTAATTAGGGTGAGCCAAAGGCAATTAGCCTGGTCTTTTAACGGGAAACATTGATGAAACCGGTTGTGATCAAACGTGACGGATGTCGCGCCCCCTTCGATGCCAAATTGATCAGCGAGGCTGTGAGCCGAGCGGCCAAGGCCGTCGATCAGACGAATGCCACCCTCGCGACTTTTATCGCCGATGCGGTGAGTGATGAGCTCCAAGGGCGCAGTGAAGTTGATATCCACGAGATCCAAAACCGGGTTGAAAATCACCTGATGGCCTCGGATGAGAAGGCGATTGCCCGCGCCTATATCGAATATCGTCACGATCGGGATCAAGCCCGTGAAGCTCGGGGTCTGCTCGCACAAGAGATCCGTGGTCTGGTTGAGCAAACCAACGCGGCTTTGCTTAATGAAAACGCCAACAAAGATTCTAAGGTGATCCCGACTCAGCGTGACTTGCTGGCCGGTATTGTGGCCAAGCACTATGCCACCAGTCACATGCTGCCACGGGACGTGGTGCAGGCCCACGAGAGCGGTGATCTGCATTTTCATGATCTCGACTACTCACCGTTCTTCCCCATGTTCAACTGCATGTTGATCGATCTTAAAGGGATGCTGACCCACGGCTTTAAGATGGGTAATGCCGAGATTGATACCCCAAAATCCATTAGCACCGCGACGGCGGTGACCGCCCAGATCATCGCCCAAGTAGCCAGCCACATCTATGGCGGCACCACCATTAACCGTATCGATGAAGTATTGGCTCCTTATGTGACCATTAGCTGGAAAAAACACCGCGAAGTGGCCATAGAGTGGAGGATCAGTGACGTCGAAGCCTACGCTTTAGCGCGCACCGAAAAAGAGTGCAATGATGCTTTTCAGTCCCTCGAGTACGAGGTCAATACCCTGCACACCGCCAACGGTCAAACGCCATTTGTTACCTTTGGCTTTGGCTTGGGTCAGTGCTGGGAGTCACGCCTGATTCAACGGGCGATCTTGAGCAATCGCATCGCCGGTCTTGGTAAAAATAGAAAAACTGCGGTGTTCCCAAAACTGGTGTTCGCCATCAAAGATGGCCTCAACCACAAGCTTGGGGATCCGAACTACGACATCAAGCAGTTGGCGCTGGAGTGTGCCTCTAAGCGGATGTACCCAGATATTTTGAACTATGACCAAGTGGTGAAGGTGACGGGCTCATTTAAGACGCCTATGGGCTGTCGCTCCTTCTTGGGTGCCTATGAAGAGAATGGCGAGCTCATCCATGAAGGGCGTAACAACATTGGGGTAGTGAGCCTTAACTTGCCACGCATTGCTTTAAAATCCCGTGATGAAGCAGACTTTTGGGATCGTTTAGACGCCGCGCTATTGATGGCTAAAAAGGCGCTAATGTATCGCATTGAGCGCTTGAATGGGGTGAAGGCGCGAGTGGCACCGATCCTTTATATGGAAGGGGCCTGTGGGGTGCGGTTAAAGGCTGACGATAACGTGAGCGAGATCTTTAAACATGGCCGCGCGTCAATCTCTTTGGGCTACATCGGTGTCCACGAGACCATCAACGCGCTGTTTGGCACTGACGTGCATCTGTTTGACAGCGAGATCTTGCGCCAAAAAGCCATTGCAATTATCGAGCGGCTTAAAGCTGCCACCGAGGCATGGCAGCAAGAGACGGGCTACGGCTTTAGCCTCTATTCGACGCCGAGCGAAAATCTTTGCACCCGTTTTTGCCGTATAGATGCCAAAGAGTTTGGCGTGGTCGTGGGGGTTACAGACAAGGGCTATTACACCAACAGCTTTCACCTTGACGTTGAAAAGCAGGTGAACCCCTACGATAAGTTGGACTTTGAAGCGGCGTATCCCCCTATCGCGAGCGGCGGCTTTATCTGCTACGGCGAATACCCCAATATTCAGCACAACTTAGAAGCGCTCGAAAACGTCTGGGATTACAGCTACGACAAAGTGCCTTATTACGGCACCAACACCCCCATTGATGAGTGCTACGACTGCGGCTTTACGGGGGAGTTTGAGTGCACCTCTAAAGGCTTTACCTGCCAGCGCTGCGGCAATCACGACCCTGCCAAGGTGTCCGTGACGCGCCGTGTGTGCGGCTACTTAGGTAGCCCAGATGCGCGCCCGTTTAATGCCGGCAAGCAAGAAGAAGTGAAGCGCCGCGTTAAACATATGTAAGCGGATGATGAAAAAAGGCCCCTGATCTGAGGGGCCGCTTTCATAAGAGAGGGGTGCCATACCGCTGTTTTGTGAACGAGCCAGGAAATCTGTGATGCACTACCACCAATACTACCCTGTTGATGTGATCAATGGCCCAGGTACACGCGCCACCTTGTTTGTCTCAGGCTGCGAGCATCAGTGCCCAGGTTGCTATAACCAGAGCACGTGGCGACTCGATGGCGGCCAGACGTTCGATCAGGCAATGAGCGATCGGATCATTGCAGATCTTAACGATCCCCGCATTAAGCGGCGTGGGCTCTCTTTATCAGGGGGAGATCCGCTTCATCCTGCTAACGTGCCCCATGTGCTGGCATTGGTTAAGCGAGTGCGCGCCGAGTGCCCGGGTAAAGATATTTGGTGCTGGACAGGCTATCTGCTTGGCGAGCTCTCTGCTGCGCAGCGAGAGTTAGTGGCGCTACTCGATGTGCTCATAGATGGTAAGTTTGTAAAAGAGTTAGCCGATCCTGGTTTGCTTTGGCGTGGGAGCAGTAATCAACAGATCCACGATCTTAATGGCTGGCGACAGGCGGGGGCGCAGATCCCTTGTTTGGTTTGCAATTGAAGCCCTGCTTAGTTATGGTTAGTCGCCAGATATGCTAATTACCTCGCAACGAAGAGAGCACCGATGAGCACGTTAATCAAAATCTTATTGGCTATTTTTTTACCCCCAGTGTGTGCGTTTATTCAGGTTGGATTTAGCCTGCAATTTTTAATCAATATTGTGCTGACCCTGATGGGGGGCTTGCCGGGCATGGTGCACGCACTGTGGCTGGTGGCAAGCGATAAGCAATAAATAATAAGCAACAAACAAGTAAGTAATCAGTGCGACAGATAACCCCGATACGCAGACCCCAGCTTAGCTGGGGTCTTTTTTATTGCTGTTTACAGTTGGAATAGGCCATGTACCAGTGGCCGGCACTATCACGCAGTTCGACAAATCCCTCGCGCCCTTTGCTCCACCAGCGGGCTGCTCTGTCATCGGTATAGCGAGCGCCAGACGCTGCCATCGCTTGTGGTAAGGTGTAATGCTGGCCATTTGGCAACGCCAGCTTAATAAACCCAAGGCTTTGATCAGAGAGATCAAAATAGCGCACTTCTATCTTGTGCTGCTCGCACAGATAACGAATGGGCTCACCTCCGGTGACGGTAAGGGCGGGGTGCTCGGTGCAACCTGCCAATACAGTAAGGGATAAGGTCACTGTCGCCATTATAAAATGGGTATTCATGAGTCGAGCTCCATAGGATCAGGGCCAGCTTGATTGGGCCTATCAATTGTTAAAGCGGGTGGGCTCAAAGCAATTAAGTAGCCTGTCCATCAAATAGCAGGCCAGTAGGGTGGCCACAATAGCAAATAAGATGCTACTTACCCGATAAAGGGCGCTAAATACCAGATCGTTGCCGGGGGTTAGATATTGGCCAAATAAAATGCCAAGGGTGGTCAAGGCGGCAAAGCCGACCCCAGAGCCTCCCGCTTCTTTGACATGGGCATAGCCAAATATCATTGCCCCAAGCCATAGCAAAGGGGTGATAAGGATCAGTTGGCTTGACCAATCGTACAGCAGTAACTGGACCAATATGCCACACGCAACCCCAAGCAAGGTACCCATGGCCCGTTTACGGGCATAAGTGAGGGCACCGCTCCAGTGCATGGGAAACAGCAGCAGTACCGTGGTGCCTTGGGCCGACATTGAGTCATGCAGATCCAATATCTGAAACACTAAAAATGACAACGTGGCCACCGTGGCACCCAGTAAGGTTTCGTGACGCATACGCTGGGCCGATTTGGTAATGGGTTGGGGCCGTGCTCTGGGTTCCACATCGGGGATCAGCATGGTCATCAGATAGGCAATAAACACCGATAAGATATTGGCCCGCAAATTGTTAAAGATAAGATCGTTAAGATCGGTCTGCGGGAAGCTGGCAAAGTGCAGCATGATGCTCAAGCTCAGCGTGGCATTGGCACCAAACAGATATAAATTACCCCGCGACATGGCGGCAAAGCGGTAAAGAAATAGCAAAAAAACAATAGGGGTCATCAGCCCAGGATGGCCGCCAAACAATCCCCCTAATAGCCCAACTTCTATCCCGCACACAACAGCCGCTGCGATTAATTGGCGGGCGGCATGGGCGTTTATGACCGGCACCATCCCCAGTAAAAGCACCGGGGTCACGGTGTAAAACACTCCATAACTCCAGCCAAACAGCTTGCAGATCAAAAAACCGCTGGTGCAGCCAAAGGCGATACGCAGGCATTGGCGTAGCTCATTGCCGGTAAGAGGCCGATGCCAGCGCGGGGGGGTAACCACAGTCGCAGGCGTTGGCGTCGCCGCTGGGGTCGGTGAGGGAGTTAGATTGGCCAAGTGTGCCGCCGATAAATGAGTGGCAGGATCAATAGACATAATGCAGCAGGCTAAGCAGATGGATCTGACCCCGAGCTAACATCGCCGTTAGCGGGTTCCCTGGTAGCAGTTGCACTGTGGCTCTGGCACCAACGGGTAAATGGGCAGGAGCCTGCTCAAGGGTAAGATGCAGCCGCATCCGCTGGGCATCCCGCACCCAACGATCTGATTCAACCGGCGCTGCTAATAGTCCGTTAGCGTCAAACTGTCCGGCATTCACCCCGGCATCCACGCTACTGACGCGGGCCGCATAGAGCTGGCCCGGTTCACCATCAAAGGCAATCAGGGCGCGGGTATGATCGGTGACATGGCGCAGACTTTTTTCACGAAAATCGGCGATGACGTCCACTTGATTTGATACCAGCGCCAACAACGGGCTGCCTTCGTTGGCAATACTGCCCGGTTTAAGCTGCAAGTTGGTGATGGTGCCATCTTGATCGGCGTGAACTTGGCTGTAGTCGAGCGCGAGCTGTGCTTGCGCCAGTTTATTGCGGGCTTGGCGTAATAACAGATTGTCATCCCCTTGCATGCCACGGCTGGCTTTCAGCTCAGCAAGTTTGGCTTCACTGGCTCGTACATTGGCTTGTGCACTGCGCAGGGCACTGTCCGCTTCATCTTTTTGTTGCAGCGAGATAAGGCGGCGCTGATACAAGGTATCCATTCGCTGGGCTTCTCGCCCTTTTTGGCTAGCTTGGGTCTGTTTTGCACTGATATCTGCGGCAGCTGCAGCTAGTGAGGCATCAAGCTCACGATTTTGTTGCTGAGCTTGAGACAGGGCTAACTGGGCTTGTTCTACCGCCAACGTGAAGGGCGCAGGATCAAGCGTAAACAGCAATGCTCCCTTCTTGACGCTTTGGTTATTGTGCACCGCAACGCTGATCACTTTGCCACTCACCTGAGGGGCTAATTTAGTGACCATACGAGTCGCCATCGCCTGGGGGGTCATGGGCATCAGTAGATCGGCGACTAAAAAGTAGATAAATAAAATGGCAAAGCCTGCCATAGACCATTTGATCCAGCGGGCAAATTGTTGATCCGGGGTCATCTTATAAGTTCACTATCGGTTGCTGGGCATCAAAAAGGGATGCGTTACATTTGGCCTGCTGTGAGTGCCGCTCAATCTTATCGATTGCATTGGCTGAGATGTGTTGCACGGTGACTTCAAACTGGTGCAGGGTTTGCTCGTCGATCCCCCCGAGTAGCTCACGGCGCACACTCATGATGCGATCGGCGATCTGATTAAGTAACGCTTGGCCGGCAGGCGTCACGCAGACGATGCGAGCCCGCTTGTCTTTGCTGCAGCAATGACGTTCAGTTAGCCCTTGCTCTTCAAGCTGGCCAAGGGTGCGCATTAAAGAGGGCAACTCAATTTCGAGGGCTTCAGCAAGGGTGTTTTGACTCACATGGCTGCCCATGCGTGAGAGCTTCCACAGCGCAGTCCAACGGGGGTAGGTTAAGCCAAGGGGCGCAAGCTCCAGATCGGCGGCGGTGCGCCATAGCCGATGCATTCTCGCGATTTGTTCGGCGAGTGATAACTCCCGTAATCGTTCTAGATCCTTCATCCCGTCATGCCCCATCTAGTTAGCCTGCTAAGTATTGTACTTATTTAGCAGGCTAAGTAAATAGTGTGACGCAGGTCATGTTTTTGCGTGAGGAGGGCGAAGGTGCGTAAAACAATGTAGCGCTAGGTTTGCGATGCACATTAGGCTTGCGAGATCATGTTTCGCAACCATCATTCGTGGCCATCATGGTGCCTTTATCTACTCAAGGTTATCGCCGCGCGGTTTATTGATGAGGCAATATGTGGCGCTGTGATGTAACGGGTGGTGAACGGGAACGGCCTCCCGTTATTATGGCGGGCTTTAACAGTCATAAAAGTGTCACAGAAAATTCTAATAATTGGGGTACCCATCTTCACACAGGAGCGAGAAGGGATATGGCTAAGCGAATTCTGGTGGTCGAGGACGAAGCACCGATCCGCGAAATGCTCTGCTTTGTGCTAGAGCAAAAAGGATATGAGACGATTGAGGCGCAAGATTATGCCGATGGCTTAGCTAAGGTGTGCGAACCCTACCCAGAACTCATTGTGCTCGATTGGATGATGCCAGGGGGCAGTGGCATTCAATTTATCAAGCAACTTAAGCAAGATGAGATGACGCGCAAGATCCCCGTGGTGATGCTCACCGCCCGTGGGGAAGAGGAAGATAAAGTGCGGGGATTAGAGGCGGGGGCAGACGATTACATGACCAAGCCATTTTCGCCAAAAGAGCTGATGGCTCGCCTTCATGCAGTGATGCGACGGGTGACGCCAACGTCAGTTGATCAAGAGATTGAAGTACAAGGATTAAAGCTTGATCCCGTCTCTCATCGGGTCAGTGCCCAAGAGACAGCCCTTGAGATGGGACCCACAGAATTTAAGCTATTACACTTTTTTATGACCCATCCTGAGCGAGTCTACAGCCGTGAGCAGTTGCTCAATAATGTGTGGGGCACCAATGTATACGTTGAAGATCGCACCGTCGATGTGCATATTCGTCGCTTACGTAAGGCCATTGAGCTAACTGGGCACGATAGATTAATTCAAACGGTACGTGGCGCCGGATATCGCTTCTCAACCCGTCTTTAGAGGCCGTTATGTTGCAACCCTACACGTGGTGCCGACAATTGTGGCGGATGGGATTTTTCTACTTACCCTTTGCGTTATTGGGCTGGTTGATTGATCACCTCTCCTTGAGCTTGCTGATGGCGACGGTGCTACATATCGGTTGGCACTATCGCTTTCAAAAGCGGCTGTCAGATTGGCTATGGCACACTCGCCGTTTAGTTCCGCCAACCGGTAGTGGCAGTTGGGAGTATATCTTCAACGGTATTTACAAATTGCAGCAGCGTCACCGAGCGCGGCGCCGTGAGTTAGCAGGGCTCATTCGCCGCTTTCGAGAAGGGGCGGAGGCGCTACCTGATGCGGCGGTGGTATTTCGAACCGATGGCAGTATTTTATGGTGCAATCGGCTAGCTGAGCTTTTGCTTGGTTTTCGTTGGCCAGAAGATGCCGGCCAGCATATCGGTAACCTCATTCGTAACCCGGCTTTTAATGCGTACTTGGGTAAAGGGGTCTATGACGAGCCGCTTGAAATGAGCTCACCGGTCAATGAGGAGCGATTTTTAGAGTTTCGGATCATGCCATATACCGAAGATCAGGCGATGTTGGTGGTGCGTGATGTGACTCGCCTACGCAGTTTAGAAAAAACCCGCAAACACTTTGTCTCTAACGTTTCTCACGAGCTGCGCACTCCGCTCACGGTGCTCAGAGGATATTTGGAGATGACCGAAACGTTGCCGCCGCCAGCAACATGGGCTAAAGCACACAAAGTGATGATGGAGCAGACGACGCGGATGGATAATCTGGTCAATCAGCTACTGACCTTGTCGCGCCTTGAGGCCGCTCCGGCGGTCGATCTTACTCATCTGGTGGATATGCCCGCTATGCTCGGCTTGCTCGAGCAGGAGGCGCGGGTGCTATCGGGTGAGCGAGCCCATCAACTGGAATTTAATGTGCAGCCCAATTTGTTAGTACGAGGGGATCATGAGCAACTGCGCAGTGCGGTTTCGAATTTGATCTACAACGCCATCCATTACACCTCCGCAGGACGCACGATCACCGTGGAGTGGCGAGCCCAAGGGCCGATGGCGCTGTTTGCGGTCAGTGATGAGGGAGAGGGGATTGCACCTGAGCATCTTGCGCGCCTCACTGAGCGTTTTTATCGGGTCGATAAAGCCCGTTCACGCCATACCGGAGGCTCAGGATTAGGCTTGGCCATCGTTAAGCACGCCTTGAGTCAACATGACTGTCAGCTCGATATTGAGAGCCGAGTGGGACGAGGTAGCCGCTTTAGTTTTCTCATCCCCGCGCGGATGGTGGCGATGGCATAACGCACTCACATGCCCAGTTAGCCATAGCCAGATTAACCCTAACCCGATCAAGCCAACCGAATGCACTAAACCCTCATTAACTCAAACAAGAGGGCCATCATGATGGCCCTCTTTGCATCTGCCTGCAGATATTCATTCCCGAATCCCAAATCCCGAATCCCCACTCCCCCCCCGCCACTCGCCCCCACCGATGGGATCACAATTTTGGTGATGTCATTAAAGTGTCACATTAAGTCCATAAATTTGTCATTGCCAGCTCAGATACTGGCAGCGCATTAAGCACCGCGCTTCTGTCACGTTAGGGTGAGGAGGCGGCATAACATGTAAGGCAACCGCCTTGTGTAATCTTGGAGAGACTGGATGAAACTCAACAAACTGGCTGGTGTAATCGGATTTACCGCAGCAACCCTGTTTTCTGTTAGTGCCTTGGCGGCAGGGGTAGATAAAGATCTGCCAGATTACACCCCAACCAGCGGCATTTCGGGAAATTTGTCTTCTGTTGGTTCAGATACCTTGGCCAACATGATGACCTTCTGGGCTGAAGAGTTTAAGCGTACCTATCCTAATGTGAACGTACAGATCCAAGCGGCGGGCTCATCGACTGCCCCAACGGCGCTAACAGAAGGGGTGGCTCAATTTGGCCCCATGAGCCGCGCCATGAAGGCCGGTGAAGAGGAAGCCTTTGAGAAGCGTTATGGCTACAAACCGACGGCAATCCGGGTCGCGGTCGATGCGCTGGCAGTCTTTGTTAATAAAGATAACCCCATCAAAGGGTTGACCATGCAGCAGGTTGACTCGGTGTTTTCAAGCACCCTTAAGTGCGGTGAAGCTAAGGCCGCCACTAAGTGGTCGGATTTAGGGTTAGATGGCAACTGGTCAAGTAAAGATCTGCAGCTGTTTGGCCGTAACTCGGTATCTGGCACCTACGGTTACTTCAAAGAGCACGCCTTGTGTAACGGCGATTTTAAAAGCGGCGTAAATGAGCAGCCAGGTTCTGCTTCGGTTGTGCAGTCAGTGTCAGCATCCTTAAATGGAATTGGCTACTCAGGGATCGGTTATGTCACTTCCGGCGTGCGCGCGGTGCCGCTCTCTAAAGATGGTAAAACCTATGTAGAAGCCACGGCTGATAACGCCATCACCGGCAAGTATCCGCTCTCTCGTTTTCTGTACGTATACGTGAACAAGCACCCAAACAAGCCGCTTGCACCCATGGAGCAAGAGTTTATCAAAATGATCCTCTCCAAAGCGGGTCAGACCATCGTTGCCAAAGATGGTTATGTACCGGTGCCCGCCAAAGTGGTGCAAGCTGATTTGAAAAAGCTGGGCATCAACTGATAGCTGCCAACACCGTAACTGACCAAGCGAGCCCCAAGTGGGCTCGCTTTGCGTTCGGCGATGGGCATGTTCATGAAGAGACTGGGCGCCGGTGAGCTTGCACCTAAGGGCGGCATTTCCGAGAATAGGGCAACCTTACGACCAAGGAGCCCCCATGATGGCGTCTCTTACTAAATATGGCTTGATTGCCTTGTGCAGTTCTCTACTTGCGGGTTGTGCGCTCTCGCCAACCGGTCGCAGTCAGATGTTGCTTTACTCCCCGGCGCAAATGAATCAGCTCGGTGCCGACTCTTTTGCGCAAATGAAGCGGCAAGAGAAGGTGAGCAAAGACGCCAAACTCAATCGTTACGTGTCTTGCGTAGCCAAGGCCGTTGCGGCGCAAGTGCCTGCAAGCTATGGCATAACCCATTGGGAAGTGGTGGTGTTTGACTCCAAGCAAGTGAACGCCTTTGCCTTACCTGGTGGCAAAATTGGGGTGTATAGCGGTCTGCTTAAGGTCGCCAAAAATCAAGATCAACTGGCTACCGTGATTGGCCACGAGCTGACCCACGTGCTGGCCCAGCACTCTAATGAACGGCTCTCTCGCAGTCAGTTGGCGGAGTTTGGTTTGGCGGCGGCCAATCTTGCCATGAGTGGCAGTCAGTACCAAGGGGGAGCCATGCAGGCGCTGGGGTTTGGGGTCGAGGTAGGCGTTATGCTGCCTTATGGCCGCACCCAAGAGAGTGAGGCGGACCGGTTAGGGCTTGAGCTGATGGCTCGCGCGGGGTTCAATCCAGCCCAAGCGATTCCCTTGTGGCAAAACATGAGTGCTGCCGCCAGTGGTAATACGCCGCCGCAGCTGCTCTCGACTCACCCAAGTAACAGCAGCCGGATTGCTGAGTTGCAGGCGCAACAAGCGCAGGTGCTGCCCATCTATCAGCAGGCCCATGCCCGCGGTTTGGTGCCCCACTGTAAGTAATCAGCAAGTGATAGGTGAGAATAGGTAAGCAAGAGGCTGGGGATAATTTGGCAGGAGTTGTCGCAAGCGGAGCTGACCTTGCTGCGATTCTATGGCAGGGATCCTGCCCGTGTTGACGCATACGATAGGCCACGCAATGGGATGATGTGCATACCGTGTGCCCCGTCTCGTTTTTCGCGCTAGGTCACGTTATTTTTTTGGAAAATTCATACAATGACCCCGCAAAACGGTGCGGGATAACGCGGTGCCACAAGGGGATTACACTATGTATTACGGCTTTGATATTGGTGGCACCAAAATTGCCTTTGCAGTGTATGACGATAGGTTGACGCTCTGCCATGAAGAGCGCATCACCACTCCGGTTAACGATTACCCCGCGTTGCAGCAGCTTATTTGCAGCCGGGTGTGGCAAGCCGATGCTCGCTTTGGTGGGCAAGGCTCCGTTGGCATCGGTTTTCCGGGGATACTCAATAGCTGCGATCACAGCATAGTGGCGGCTAATTTACCGGCTATTCATGGTCGTCATTTGGGCGCAGATTTAGCGCTGTTACTGGATCGTCCGGTGGCCGTCGATAACGATGCGAACTGTTTTCTCTGGTCAGAAGTGCATCAAGGGTCGGCGAATGGGGCGAGCAGTGCGTTAGGCGTAACCATTGGCACCGGGATAGGTGGCGCTGTCTATCTAGCTGGCCAACTGATCCAAGGGCGCAATTGGCTCGCCGGTGAAATTGGTCACTACCCCTTACCCGCCACCATGCTCATTACCTATCCCAACTTACCCTATTTTCGTTGCGGCTGTGGCCGTTTGGCCTGTTTTGAAACCTATGCCTCTGGCACGGGTCTTGCGCGTCTTTATCATCATGCCCATGGCCTACACGCTACGGGTCAACAGATCGTGGCGTTATATCACGATCAGGATCCTGGTGCGCTAGCAACCCTTGATTGTTGGTTTGAGATCTTGGCGGCAGGGCTGGCTTGCGCAATTTCAGTGATTGATCCTGAGGTGGTGGTGCTAGGCGGGGGCTTAAGTGGCTTGCCTGCACTTTATGAGCAGTTGCCACAGCGGCTCCCCCGCCATTTGTTACCAGGGGTTGCCTTACCCACCCTCACTCAAGCCCGCTTTGGTGGCGCAGGTGGGGTGCGTGGTGCGGCGCTACTTAATGTACGAGATCAGATATAGGGTCTGATTTGCCGAAAAAAGGAGTCATCGTGACCTGTCTTGAAGTGTGTATCGACAATCTAGAATCCCTTTTTATTGCTCAGCAAGCGGGAGCTGATCGCATTGAGCTGTGCTCTGCGTTAGGTCTAGGTGGCCTCACCCCCTCTTATGGTTTTATGCGCCTTGCGACCCGCCATGCCCAAGTGCCGGTGTATGCCATGATCCGTCCCCGAGCGGGGGATTTTTGCTTTAGTGACGATGAGTTTGAGATCATGCTGCAAGACATTGCCCAGGCTCGCGCAGCGGGCTTGCAAGGGGTGGTGGTCGGCTTACTCGATCAAGAGGGACGGGTACCGGGGGAGAAGCTTAAACAATTGGTTGCCGCCGCGGCCCCCCTTGGGGTGACGTTTCACCGTGCCATCGACCTGTGTTCTGATTGGCGGGCTGATATTGAAGTGATCATCGCAGCCGGTTGTGAGCGGATCCTCACCTCTGGTCATGCCCCTAGCGCACTGGCAGGGCTTGAAACCTTGCAAGGAATGCAACAGGCGTTAGCAGGACGAGTGAGCCTGATGCCGGGGGCGGGGATTAACGCTGAAAATGTACGCACCATCATCGAGTTTACCGGAGCCCAAGAGGTACATATGTCTGGTATGGGCTGGCGCGGCGGCATGGTGCCCCATGGCGTTAACATAGGTACATCTGATGATGGCCGCGTCAATATTACTGATGCAGCCGCGGTGGCCGCAGTCAGAACGCAGTTAGATCGCATGTAACGTATGCCTGTTATGAACGATTTCGTGCCGATTTTTAGCCAGTACTCCTGCTATAAGCAGGGAAATCTGGGGAGCAACGGGCAGCACCTGGCATAAAAATCTGATATTATCTTGCCTTTAATTATTTGGATCTGGAGCAACCTCGCAATGTCCCAATACGACTCTATCGAACAGAAAGCCAGCTATGGCATCGGCCGCAACATGGGTGATCAACTGGCGCAGCAAGCATTTGCTGGCTTAGATATCCCAGCCCTGCAACAAGGTCTGGCAGACGCGCTCAATGGTCTGGAGTTCGCGGTTAACCGTGACGATATCAATGATGCTTTTGGGGTGCTCACTGCGCGGATGCAGGAAGAGCAAGAGATCGCGGCTAAGGCTGCTGCCGCTGATGGCGAAGCGTTTTTGGCAGAAAATGCCAAGCGTGCTGGCGTTAAGGTGACCGATTCAGGTCTGCAGTACGAAGTGATGGTTGAAGGCAACGGCGTAGTGCCAGTAGCCGGTCAATCTGTACGGGTGCATTATCACGGTACCTTTACCGATGGCAGCGTATTTGATAGCTCAGTGGCTCGTGGTGAGCCAGCGGAATTCCCCGTTACTGGCGTGATCGCCGGTTGGGTTGAAGCCCTGCAACTGATGCCAGTGGGTTCTAAGTGGAAGCTGACTATTCCCCAAGATCTGGCTTACGGTGCACGCGGCGCAGGCTCTATCCCGCCTTATTCTGCATTGGTATTTGAAGTCGAACTGCTGGATATTCTGTGATCTTGTTAGTTTGAAGCAAACGGCGACCCTCTGGTCGCCGTTTGTTTTTAATTGCCACGTCGGCAATTTTAATCACTAGCCGGCATAGCAAACAGTCCCCTCACGCAGATATCACTTACCTTGGGCAAAGGGCCGCACGGCGGAGCGTAGGCTAAGAGGTATCACCGTCAGGATCTGTGCTGATAAACGGCGGGCAATTAAATAAAATGGGTAAAAGGGATCGGTAAAGGAATGGGCAAAGGAGCGGCAGGTGGAATGGGTTGATGTGGTGGATGCACATAATAAGGTGATAGGGGTCGCCGAACGGGCCACTGTACGGCGCGATAACCTCTGTCACCGTGCCAGTTATATTTTGGTGCTAGATGAGGCCGATCGCATTTTGGTGCAGCGGCGAACGCTCGGTAAAGATTTTTGCCCGGGCATGCTCGATGCGTGCGCCGGTGGTGTGGTGACGACGGGGGAAGAGATGGAGCCCTCTGCCCGACGTGAGCTGGCAGAAGAGCTCGGTATTGACGATGTTCCTTTGCAACCGTGGGGCCATTTTTATGCCCAAGGCGATAATTTTCGGGTGTGGGGTGGTTTATTTAGTTGCCACTATCAAGGGCCACTGCAGTTGCAAGCTGAAGAGGTGAGTGAGGTGCAGTGGATGAGCCTTGCAACGATCCATTCACGGGCCGATGAATTTACCCCAGACTCCTTACAGGCTATCGCGACCTGGCAGGCAAGACGTTCATCTATCTGCTACTGGTGACGGGTTGCCTGATAACCCATGACCTGATAACCCGTAGCTTGATAACCCGTGGCTTGATAACGGTTTGCCAGCATCATTAACTAGATAAGTGCCCCAGCCAGTGGGGGGCGGTTGCCCGCAATGGGCGATAGACCGGATAAAATGTTAATCGCAGGTTGATTTGTCCTTGAATTGAGGGGTGGCATCGCTACACTGAGCACCACTTTACGACGATGCCAGCAGATTATGCTGGCACTTTTATGTGCTGATGAAGAGATAAAAATCCTATGACCTTGGCTTTTATTGCCCTGATTGCTGGACTAGCGTTGCTGGTTTGGAGTGCTGATAAGTTTGTCGATGGTGCTGCCGCCACCGCCCGTTACGCAGGTATGCCACCGCTATTAATTGGTATGGTGATCATCGGTTTTGGTACGTCTGCCCCTGAGATGGTGGTCTCTGCGCTGGCGGCTTCTCAGGGGAATCCTGGCTTGGCGCTGGGTAACGCTTATGGCTCTAACATCACCAATATTGCGCTGATTTTAGGTCTGACAGCGGTGATAAGCCCAATTGCAGTCGCCTCACAGGTGGTGCGCAAAGAGATCCCTATTTTGCTGGGGATCACCTTGTTATCTGGTGCCTTGTTGGTTGATGGTCATTTGGGCTCAATGGATGCGCTGATCTTAGGCATGGCCTTTATTGCTTTGATGGGCTGGTCGATTTGGGCCGGGATGCACGCTAAGGGGGATGCCCTTGATAGCGAGACAGCAGAGGACATTGCCAGTGAAGGGATGCCACTTAAACATGCCATTTTTTGGCTGATCCTTGGGTTAGTGTTGTTAATCGGTGCTTCTCGTCTGTTGGTATGGGGAGCCGTGACTATCGCGCAGGCCTTTGGGATCAGCGATCTGGTGATTGGCTTGACGATTGTTGCCATTGGTACGTCGCTGCCTGAGTTGGCTTCGTCTTTGATTGCTATTCGCAAAAATGAGCACGACTTGGCGTTGGGTAATGTGATTGGCTCTAACCTATTTAACACCTTGGCCGTGGTGGGGATTGCCGCTGGGATCCATCCACTGGATGTGGACTCAGCCGTGCTCTCTCGCGATTGGACCGTGATGATGGGGCTGACCCTGTTGCTATTGCTGATGTGTTTAGGGCGCAAAGGGCAGGGGCGGATTAGCCGGCTAGAAGGGGGCATCTTGCTTGCCTGTTTTGTCGCTTATACCGGCTGGTTATTGGCAAGTGAGTTTATCTAAGTCCCAATTAAGCCTCAGTGATGAGCAAAAAAAGGGGGAAGCGATGGCTTCCCCCTTTTTTATGGTTTGTGTATGGCGCTTGCGTGGCTCCATTTGAGCTAAAATTTACCTATTTAGACATAACCTATTGATAGATAACCAATGTATTGCATTTTTTATGACGTGGGCAGCAGTGAAAAAAATATCAGCCGGTTTTTTCAATTGCGAGACAGCTCACATTTTTTCGATTAATATGCCCGCTTCCTAATCCAAACTAGTTCGGATGAAGGTAGCAGGAGAGCGATGGGGGACCATCCACCGAAGAAGTAAATCTTTCAGGTACCGGGCAACCGGTGTGGACTGCTACTGGACGATACTCTGGAGAGACCCGTTAAATCGGGCGCCGAAGGAGCAAGGCACTCATATCTAGCAAAGATAAGCGGTGTCGGAAACTCTCAGGCAAAAGGACAGAGGGGATGGGATGGTTGTACTTTGGGTTGTAGTTTGGCTTAGCCCGCATCCGATCGCCTTTAGCCGATCGTGACACCTATGGGAAGATCATCCTTCTCCTCCTTAATTTCTGTTTCTTAAGGAGGATGCATGTCATCAATTCAATCGGCGTTAAGCGCCATCGATAGCTTTATTTGGGGCCCGCCTCTGCTGATCCTGCTCGTTGGGACCGGTATCTACCTTACCTTACGTCTGGGTTTACTTCAGGTGGTGCGTTTGCCGCTCGCCTTGCGCTTGGTATTTGGTCGCGATCAGGGCCAAGGCAAACAAGGGGACGTCTCTAGTTTTGCCGCGCTCTGCACGGCACTTTCAGCTACGATTGGCACCGGAAACATAGTGGGAGTGGCGACAGCAATTAAGCTTGGCGGCCCTGGCGCGCTGTTCTGGATGTGGATGGCGGCGCTATTTGGCATGGCAACTAAGTATGCTGAATGCCTGCTGGCCGTTAAATATCGCGAGCAAGATGCCAACGGCCAGATGGCGGGTGGCCCCATGTATTATCTCGAGAAAGGGTTAGGATCCAAAGCGCTCGCCAAGCTGTTTGCGCTGTTTGGTATTGGGGTCGCTTGCTTTGGTATTGGCACCTTTCCGCAGGTCAATGCGATCTCTGATGCAATGAGCCTCTCTTTCTCGGTGCCCCGAGAAGCGACGGCCGTAGTGCTGACCCTGATTGTGGCCATGGTCACCCTAGGGGGGATCAAGTCTATCTCCAGTGTGTCGAGCAAAGTGGTGCCCTTTATGGCAATCATCTACATTGTTGCCTGTTTAGGGGTGTTGGCAAACAATGCCAGTGCCTTGCCTGATGCGATAATGCTGGTGATTGAGAGTGCTTTTAACGGCCACGCGGCCACTGGCGGGTTTGTGGGGGCGAGCATCATGCTGGCGATCCAATCTGGGGTGGCGCGGGGGGTCTTTTCTAATGAGTCTGGCTTGGGCTCAGCGCCCATTGCTGCTGCCGCGGCTAAAACGGACTCCTGCGTAGAACAAGGGCTGGTTTCTATGACCGGTACCTTTATCGATACCATTATCATCTGCACCATGACCGGCTTGACCTTGGTGGTCACTGGCGCATGGGGTGGGGAGTTGAGCGGCGCAGCTATGACGAGCGCAGCCTTTGCCCAAGGGCTGGGGGCGCATATCGGCCAATACTTGGTGAGTATCGGACTGCTGTTTTTTGCTTTTACCACCATCCTTGGCTGGAACTACTACGGCGAGCGTTGCACCGAATATCTATTTGGGGTGAAGGCGATTAAGCCCTATCGGGTTATTTATCTGATGCTGGTGGCAAGTGGTGCATTTCTCCATTTGGATATGATCTGGTTATTGGCAGACATCGTAAACGGCTTGATGGCGATACCCAATCTGATAGGCCTTATTGGTCTGCGTCATGTCGTCATTGCCGAAACCCGCGCCTATTTTAGTCCAGATAAAAATAGCGAGGCGCAACCTACTCCTCAGCGAGCCTGATTGGTAAACGGCCTGATAACGAAATAAGCCTGATCGTTAACAGCAAATACCGGCCAGTAAAACAAAAAACCACGACCCGCCGTCGTGGTTTTTTTTGTACTCAACATTGCACCAAATAGGGGTGCAAGTAGGGCCGCAAACAGGGGCAGGGAAGGCCTAGCTAAATGATCGTGGCAATGAGATGGCCTTGCTTGCGTGATGCCGATGGGATCTGGCTATGGGATTTTGACAGTTGTCCCAACGATGGGTGCGACATATTTAATTGTTTGTGCGCCCCTAACAAAGGGTAAAATATACCCTTTGTTAGGGTGTGGAGGCTCAATGCTGAAATTTACCGAGTTTTGGAGTGCGAAGGTTCACTCACAAGACTTTACGCGTACCCGTATGGGTTTTATGACGGTACGGTTGCGTCTGCTCATCTGTATGTTGATGCTGGGCTTGCCCTCGTGGGCAGTGGTTGATTGGCTCAGTCTGCCCTCCCCACATTTTGAGCAGCTGCTGCAGATTAGACTGGTGTGCACGTTAGCCCTCTGTCCCTTGCTAGGTTTTTCGTATTTTATTCGTTTTCGTCAAGATCGGATGAAGTTAGCCATCGGCTATTTGATGGCCGTGATGATGATCTTTTCGCTGTTTTGCTTACATAGCTTTGGTCCAGATCAAGAGCTGCAGGCCGGTTATGTCGCCTTTCCATATTTACTGATCACCTTATTTGCCATCTTTCCCATTCCGCTACTGCTCGGATTACAACTGGCGAGCGTGGTGCTCGCAACCATGCTACTGGGGCATTGGTTGTTCATCGGACAGACCCTGTGGAGCCAAGCCACCCTCAACCAGGTATGGATGCTTAGCATGTTCACCATGGCTAGCTGCTGGGTGCAGTGTGGCCAGCTCAATATGCTGTTACAACTCTATCGGGAATCGACCACCGATGAGCTGACCGGCATGATGAATCGCCGGTTGTTGATGAAAGAGTTAGAGCAAGCCAGAACGCGGTTACAGACTAACAAACAGCAATTTGCAGTGATGCTGCTGGATCTAGACCGATTTAAACGGATCAACGATGTCTATGGTCATCTAGCTGGGGATGGGGTGCTCAAAACTGCTGCGGCAGCGCTCAGTGAGCAACTTGAGCCAGGCATGGTATTAGGGCGTTATGGAGGAGAAGAGTTCGCCATCATGATGCCAAGCGATGGCGATCTCTTGCTGGTGCAGCAAATGGCTGAGCAGCTGCGTAAAGCGGTCGCAGCACGGCCGGTAAAAAACCCGATATCTAACGAGGTGCTAGAGGTCACCGTCAGTATTGGGCTGGCGATGGCTCGTCGTGGTGAGAGTGTCGAGACGCTCATAAACCGCGCCGATGAATGTCTCTATCAGGCCAAGGTTGCGGGGCGCAACTGTGTGGTAGCCGAGGGACAGCAACGTGAACAAAGCGAGAAACATGAAGCAATAGATGCCACGTAAATAGCGGCCTCTATTGCGTGTTCTTGTTTGCTTAGCGCAGTTGGTATTTGCCAGAGAGCTGCTGGGCGAGCAGTTTAAACATATTGAATACCGCCATGGTTTTACCCGTTGGGGTGCCCTCTTCACTTAAGAAAAATTCGCCCTTAAACACCAAGATCTCACTTTTTTGGGTCACCGAGTCGGCGCGCATGCCGTGGATGAAATCCTCGTGGTTATTAATAATATTGTTGGCAATCTCTAGCAGTGCAGCTTCACTGATCAACTCTTTTTGGGGTTGCATACTCGTCTCCTTAAACGCCGTGGGCGTCGGGGCCACATGGTTATCATGGCCCAGCCGTTAAATAGAAAAGGTAGCTAGCATACTGCAATCTGGGTTTTGCTGTCATTGATATGCGCGGGTTTGGTGGTGCGTTATCCCATCACGGGGACATGTGATGTGTATCAATGGCAGTATGTATCAAGAATGGTCTGCATCAAGAGTAGTCTGCATCAAGAGTGGTCTGGATCAAGATGGACCCTCAGGAGCTGCGCAAGAGGCCGCGCTATGGGGGGGGGAGTCAGTCACCGCTGGGCAATGTGCCTCATGCTGGTGATCGCAGCATGAATTTAAGAAGAGGCCATCATTAAGACAAAAAAAAGGGATGCAATAGCATCCCTTTTTAGTGCGCATATGGGAGTATTCCCAGATGAATAATTACTTGCTGGCTTGTACGCCGCTGATGCGGATTTCTACTCGGCGATCAGGGCTTAGGCAGTCGATCAGCGCAGCTTTAGCAGTGATTGCATCACATTTGTTGCCAGTGATCGGGTTGGAATTACCTTTGCCTTCGATGCTGACTGCATCCGCTGGCAGTCCTTTGCTAACTAGGAAATTAGCAACAGTCGCTGCGCGGGCCTCAGACAGAGCCTGGTTGGTCGCGTCTGAACCAATGCGATCGCTATAGCCCATCACGACAGCGCGGCCATCTTTTGGCTGTACATCTGCGATCTGTTGATAGAGTGCATCAAGAGCCTGCACGCCCGCTGGCTTGAGGGTGGTTTTGCCAAACGCAAACAGCACGTCAGAGCTGAGGTTGAAGGTTTGCTCTGCAACAGGAGTAACCGGTGCAGGTGGCACGATCACAGGTGCTGGGAATGGGGCTTCGCTAGGCTCGCTACGATCTGGGTGGATAACGAGTTCTAAGGTCAAAGGGCTGATATTAGCGACTTGGCGACCAGGTTTAACATCCACATCATCACCGACACGTACGATATAACGGTAACGGGCTTGAACATCAAACCAGTCACTCAGGCGCGCGGTCAGACCTAAACCGGCCATAGGTGAGATACCATTTTCGCTGCCGTTGCTTGATTTAGCGTGGTAAACGTAAGCGCCACCTTCAGTAAAGACGGAGAAGGTGTCGTTAAGTGGCAAGCGGCCAATGGCTGATAGTGTGGCGCCTTTGCTGTTGAAATCGCCACCTCTGGTATCCCAGTTACCTGCCGCTAGATAACCAAGCTCAGCACCGAAATTTTCAGTGAAGTTGTAGCCACCAAATACAGAATATGTCGCTGCATCAGAATCGTCGCCGTCTAGACCTGGTGCAAAGGCTACGCCTGCGCCAACACCTGCATACCAGTCGTTAAGGGGAGCGGCGTGTACGCCAGCGCTTGCTAATGCCAGTGCAATTAATACTGGCTTTAAGGTTAGGTTCATCGTGGATCCTCGTCGATGTTTAGTGTTGTAAGTGGGTATCTTAGTCAAAGTTCACTTTTATTTATAGGTAGTTGATAGCTTTAACCCTTGAACGGTATAGAGAATCTTCATTCGTGCCGCTGCGGGGTTGAGTAAAAAGAGCGCAGTATGCCAAATTTCGCCAAGTAGCAGGCCAGCGTAGAGGTGATGTTTTAACTCATCAAATCGCGGATAGTGAAAAGGTTGGATCGCTGGTGATACCGCTATGCCACTTAGTGAGTAAATAGAGGGGGGGGGAGGTGGCGCAAAGCCTTATTCTTATTACTGTTGCGCGTAATGATCTCGTGGTGAGGGCGTGAGACTTGAGTTGTTTTAGTGCGCAGATTTGAGATGATTTTTATGTGAAGTATGAGGTCTGTGATGGACCTATTGTGGCGGTTAAAAGATCTTACACCATACACATTAGCCCTGTACTCACTCATATGGCCGGTGATTATAGCCTTGTTATGTTTAGATTTACCGCAAGATGGTACCCATTATGTGAATTAAGGGCTGCGACATCTTTTGGCTAGCAAGTAGGGAAAAATAGTGGCTTAACAATACAAAAAGGGATGCCGTAGCATCCCTTTTTCGCATTATCTGAACAGGGTCAGATTATTGCTGACCTTCTTGAACTTCTTGAACGCCAGAAACTTTGATTTCTACGCGACGATCAGGAGCCAAGCAAGCAATCAGCTTAGCTTTAGGCGCTACGCCGTTGCACTGGGTGCCAGTTACTGGATCGCTTTCGCCACGACCTTCGATAGCTACTTTATCAGCAGCCATACCTTTAGCTACCAAGAAGTTAGCAACGGTGCGAGCACGTGCTTCAGACAGCTTCTGGTTCTGAGCTTCGCTACCGATACGGTCGGTGTAACCAACAACAACAGCGTTACCATCTTTTGGCTGGAACTCAGCGATTTGCTGATACATAGCATCCAGCGCTTGAACGCCAGCTGGCTTCAGAGTGGCTTTGCCAAAGGCAAACAGCACGTCAGAGTTCAGTGCGAAATCTTTCTCAACCATTACTGGAGCAGCAGCAACTACTGGTGCAGCAACTGGCTCAACGTAAGAGGTACGGAATGGGTGGTATACCGCTTCCAGGGTACCAACGTATTGGTCAGCACCAGCGTGAACACCGTGGTCAGTATGCTTACCGTACAGGTCAGCAACGTTCCACATGTAACGGTAACGAGCTTGCAGATCCAGCGCGTCGTTTACTTTGTAGGTCACGCCAACACCAGCCAGTGGAGACAATTTGGTGTCTGATGCACGCAGGCCATCAGTGTGAGCCCAGTAAGCGCCGCCTTCAACGAAAGCAGAGAAGTCACCAGCGATTGGCAGACGAGCGATACCAGACAGGGTAGCGCCTTGGTTCTCGTAACGGTCACCGTTGGTGTTACCACGACCAGCATACAGGTAGCCCAGTTCGGTACCGAAGTTTTCGTTGTAGTTGTAACCTACAAAAGCGCTAGCTGCAGCTGCGTCTTCAGTACCGCTACGAACGCCAGCGATATCATTCAGACCGTTGAAGTGAGCAGCACCCACACCAGCACCGAAGTAGATGTCGTCAGCAGCGTGAGCGGCGGTAGCACCCATAGTAGCCATAGCGATGGCGATCAGGGAAGGAGCCATTTTCATCATAAAAAAATCCTCGTTGTGTTTGCGCGCTTTTTTGCGAGCTTCGCACTTTTTAATTTATGTAAACTGCAGCTCCGCCGTACGGCTGGCGTCGAGTCTGGCAGGTGACCCGGGATTCCGGGTGTCCACACAATCCTAGTGTGTCGTGCACTAATGGGGTACGCAAAGCGTAAAAAACCACCATTAGGCAACGCAAGTCATTCCGATGACGATGCGCACTTTAAGCCGATTTGAAAACATGATCAAGCTCACAAACGAGCCTGATGGCAAATTGTGTCGTGGTGGTAACTGGCTGTTTAGCCAAATTAATTAGTGATCGAGATAAGCTCTATGTAGTTTTTTTTCAAGTTTTAGATAGGCCTGAACCCAATGAGAACAAGGGCTCGCAGGATGTTCCCTTGCATCAAAAATGGCGAGGTAATCCTCTTCACTTGCCCCCACTAACAATGGGGTAAAGGCCGTTAAAAAATGGCGAGCTAAATAGGGATCTAATGGCCAAATGTTGAGAATTGCGCGCGCCACCGGCTGAATTGCAGCTGAACAAATAAAATGGCGATGCCCCGCTTCGAGCCAAACAGCCATCTCAGGCATCGCCGATTCGGGCACTAAGCCGCCATCGCCTAGCGTGGTGGCAAGGGTCATTTGGTCACCATTATTGAGGATGACGACGCGGCTCTCGTTATGCAATTTTCCATCATGGCGACGTAGCGGCACATCTGCATGGTCACATTCGAGTAACAAGCTACATCGCGCTGATAAGGTGGCTAAAATTTCACCAGCATGTTGATGCAGCGGGGCGGGTAGCCAAAATGCCTCGGCACGATACTGTTCACCTTGCTGTAGTTGTTGCTGCAATGTTTGCGAGTTAGAAACCGGATGTAGGCGAGAGATAATGCCGGGGAACGCCATATTTATTCCTCTTTATGGGTAGTTTTGTGGCTAAGTTGCTTATTCTTGTTGCAACAATATAGGTTTCTTTTCCGGACTGTTTACCTGAGCGGGCTCAACGATTACCATCATTGCCAAGGAAAGGCCCTTTTGCCGTTAAGGCACTCATTATACATAGAGACTTGACCATAACGAGTCCGTACAACACTGATACACTTGACTACGAGTCGTCGCGAAAATTAGACGGAGTATGGAGCTTTATGAATTCAAATATCGTCACTGTTGGCAAGAAGATCCGTCAGATCCGTGAAGCGGTTGGCCTTAGCCGTCCGAAGTTTGCTGATTTGCTAGGGGTTCCCCCCACTACATTAAAAAACTATGAACTGGGTTACCGTGAAGTGGGGGGCGCTTTTTTAGTGGCCTTGGCTCATCACCCAGAGCTACACAAATTTACCCTCTGGCTGCTGGCTGACAAAAAAGTTGCCGAAATTGGCCAGATTGGTCCAGACGATCTCACTCACATGTAATCGTCTACATGATTGAAAATGCCGCCTTAGCGGCATTTTTTTTACCTAAATTTTTTACCTAAAACACCGGTGTTTCTCATCCTTTTGTCAAAATGAGTGCTCAGCGCGAGCTATCGGATAAAAAATTATTGGCAAAAGAGATGAAAACCCAGAGTATTCAGACTCTTAAACATTGGTTATTACCGCATGATGCGAAGAGTGAGACAAGTATGACTCAAACCAAACCCAAGGCCCGTGACGGCTTTACCAGCAAATTCGGCGTGCTTGCCGCTACCCTCGGTTCTGCCGTAGGACTTGGCAATATCTGGAAATTTCCTTATCTGACCGGTGAAAATGGGGGTGCTAGCTTTTTGCTGGTCTACCTGATTGCCACCTTGCTCGTGGGATTACCAGTGATGATTTCTGAAATCATGCTGGGGCGAAAAAGCAAAACAGATGCAGTGACAACCCTTTGTACGCTGGCACCAAAAGGCCAACCTTGGTGGCTAATTGCTGCGATGGGCGTATTGGCCGCGTTTTTGATCATGTCGTTTTATTCTGAAGTGGCGGCATGGGTATTTGCCTACATTTTCAAAGCGATCGATGGCTCTATTCTTTCAACGGACCCCAAGGTCACGGGGGCTGCATTCAGTGCGCTGATAAGTAATCCTGTGCAGAGTTTGCTGTGGCAATGGCTGGTGCTGGCGCTGATGGGCGGTATTTTGTTAATGGGGGTCTCTCGGGGGATTGAGGCGGTCACCAAAAAACTGATGCCCGTGTTGTTTATTTTGCTGTTGGTGATTGGTGTGCGCAGCCTGACCCTGCCTGGGGCCAGTGAAGGGCTGCGATTCTTGTTCTCCCCTGATTTTTCTAAAATTACCGCAGGGGTGGTGTTAACCGCGATGGGATTAGCGTTTTTTAAGCTATCTATCGGGATGGGAACCATGATGACCTATGGCAGCTATTTTCGAGACGATCAAAATGTGCCGGTCACGGCCTTTAGGGTTATGTGCGCCGATTTGTTCGTGTCCATGCTTGCCGGTATCGCGATCTTTCCGGCGGTATTTGCGTTTGGTTTTGAGCCAACGGCGGGCCCATCACTATTGTTCATCACCATTCCTGCGGTGTTTGCCAGCATTGCCTTTGGCCACGTTTTTATGGTGATTTTCTTTGTGCTCTCAGCCATCGCCGCCACGGGAGCCATGCTCTCAATCCTTGAGGTGCCCATTTCGGTGTTCTCAGAGCGGTTTAAGATAAGCCGCCCTAAAGCGATTTTGATCAATTTGCTGGTGCTTGGCGCGGTGGGGTCTACCTGTGCGTTATCGAATAATGTGCTGGCAGATGTGCAGTTGGCGGGTAAAACCTTTTTTGATCTCTTTGATTATCTTTCGTCAAATATCCTGATGCCGCTAGGGGGGATCTTCCTTTGCCTATTTGTGGGCTGGGTCTGGGGTGAGGAGAAAATGCGTGATGCGTTGACCAATGGTGGTGAGCTGGCATTGCCTATCATCAAGCCGCTGTTTTTCATCATTCGTTATATCTCGCCTTTGCTTATTTTGATCGTGATGCTCAAAGGATTAGGGCTGTTTTAAACGGTGGTGGATAGATGAGAAAAGAGCGCCGCAAGGCGCTCTTTTTGTTGTGCACGCAGCTTTATAACCATTGGCCGCGTTATAGCAACCCATAGCGGCTTAGCTCTTCTTTAAGTTGATCAAGGTTGCGCTCGACACAGGCTTCCCCTTCATTAATGGCATCGCTGGCGCGATGAAAGTCCATGATCGAAAACGCCCCAAGGCGAGGACTGAGCTGGATATCCGGAGGATCGCCTGCCATCCGCGCACGGGTGATCCGCTCTTGCATGATGTTGATAGCGCCACTAAATACATTCCACAATCCTGGCGGGGCGGGTGGTGCATCGCTGCGGCCAAGCCATTGATGCAATCGACTGTGACTGCTCGGCGCGGCGATGGGATCGTCGCTCCAAGGGTGATGCAGGTCCGTGTTGAGGTTGACCGCAATCACGATCTCTGCGCCCATGGCGCGAGCGAGTGACACCGGTACTGGATTGACGACGGCGCCATCCACGAGCCAGCGGCCATTGATGCGGGTGGGGGTCAAGATCCCCGGCATGGCACAGGATGCACGCACCGCTTGGCGCAGTGGCCCCTGTTGCAACCAGATCTCGCGGCCGCTATCTAGGTCGGTTGCAACGCACGCAAAGGGGATCGGCAAGGTTTCTAAGGCGGGATTTTTAAGGTGTTTGGCCGCGAGCCCAAACACCTTATCGCCATGAAAGAGGCCACCGGTAAGCGCAGGGTCGAGCAAGCTCACCACTTGCAAACGGGTAAACCCGCGCACCCACGATTCCAGCTGGTCGAGTTCGCCGGCGGCGTAGGCTGCGCCCACAAAGCTGCCAACCGAGCAACCGGCAATGAAATCGGGAGTGATCCCAAGTCGCTCAAGGGCGCGAATAACGCCGATGTGAGCCCATCCTCTGGCCGCTCCGCTACCTAGAGCAAGCCCTACACGGGGTTTACGTGGCACTGTTGTTCTCCAACGCAGGTGAGGGAGCATCAGCTTACCTTGAGCCTGCGCCGATGTGAACGGCGCTTATCGGTGGCGGGCAGGGCTGCTTAGGCCCATGACGGCGGGAGGATTGCCGGGAATTGTTACCTTTTGTCACATTTATACATAGTCACGGCATAGTCTGTGGCTAAAATAGCCCGAATTTAGATCTTCGCTCTTACATTTGACTCACTCACTTGATGGAACATTTGATGAAAATGCGTATTTGGCTCGGCGTGGGCCTGCTCTTTATCGTGGTAGCGAGCGTTTGGGCGCTCCGTCAACGGGAACCTACCCCTAAAGCACCGGCCAGACAGGTCAATATCCGCAGCGAAATCGTCAAGACCAGCGTGGCCGAGCCCACCCTCAAGCTGGTGGGCAAGTTAGCGGCTAATCGCTCCGTTATCATCAGCCCCGAAGTCACCGGCCGCATTGTGAACATTGCGGTGCAATCGGGGCAACGGGTGGCGAAGGGGGCCACGCTCATTGCGCTAGATGCAGGCAAACAGCAAGCCGCCCTTGCTGAGCAGGCCGCAAGTCTGCGTGATGAGACCCGAAAACTGGGGGACATGCGCAAACTGGTTGCCCGTGGGGCCGTCACCCAATCGGAACTAGAAGGGCAGCAAGCCATTACGGCTCAGGTGCAGGCGCGCCTTGATGCGGCCCGTTATGAGCGCTCTTTGCGCACCTTACAAGCACCCTTTGCAGGCACCGTGAGCCTCATTGATCTGAGCGAAGGGGCGCAGGTAAACAGTGGCGATACCCTGCTGCATCTAGACGAGCTTGATCAACTGCGCCTCGATCTTGCCGTACCTGAGCGTTATCTCTCGCTATTGCGCGCAGGCATGGCGGTGAGCGCCACCAGTGCAGCATGGCCAGATCAGCACTTTACGGGCCGCTTAGTCACCCTCGATAGCCGTGTCTCCAACGATACCCAAAACATTACGGCGCGGGTGATGATCCCCAATAGCCGTGGCCAACTGCGCCCAGGCATGTTGCTCAATGTTAAATTGGCACTGCCCGCCCAGCAGCTCACCTTGATCCCCGCCCAGTCGGTTGAGTACGCCGGGGAACTGCGCTTTGTATATCGCCTTGAAGCAGATGGCCGAGTCAAACGAGTGCCGGTGGTGCTCGGTGACACCGAAGGTGAAACCGTTTGGGTTACCGAAGGGTTAAAGGTTGGCGATCGCATCGTGGTTGAGGGGCTGGTCAATGTGCGAGACGGTGCCAAGGTGCACGATCTGACTAAGGTGAATGGCTAATGTGGCTTTCTGATATTTCAGTGCGTCGCCCACTGGTCGCGGTGGTGCTCTGCGCCTTGCTCACCGTGTTTGGTTTGGTTGCTTTTAGTAAATTGACGGTGCGGGAGATGCCTGATGTGCAGACCCCATCGGTGTCGATTACCACCACCTATGAAGGGGCCGCGCCCTCGGTGATGGAGACCCAAGTCACCAAACCCATTGAGGATCAGCTCTCTGGCATCAGTGGCATCAAGAGTATCAACTCGGTCACGCGCAAGGGGCGCTCGATGATCACCGTCGAGTTCAAGCTCGGCTGGAACATGTTAGAAGGGGTCTCGGATGTGCGAGATGCCCTGACCCGCGCTAAGCGAAAATTGCCCGAAGATGCCGATGATCCGCTGGTCACCAAAGATAGCGGCAGTGGCGATGTAGCGATTTGGCTCAACTTCAGTAGTAGCCAGATGAACCGAACTGCCATGACCGATTACGCCAACCGGGTATTGGTCGATCCGTTGAGCCTGGTTGATGGGGTGAGTGAAGTGGCTCTCTCTGGCGATCTGACCCAAGTGATGTATGTGCGATTACGCCCCGCAGACATGGCGGCCCGTGGCATTACCATGAGCGATGTGGAGGAGGCTCTTAAGCGCGAAAATATTGAGTTGCCAGGTGGCGAGATCCGCAACAACAGCATGACCATGTCGGTGCAAATCGCCCGTCTTTACCACAGCGCACAAGATTTTCAGCAGCTACAGATCCGCACCGCGGATAACGGCCAAAGCGTCTATTTGGCCGATATTGCCGATGTGGACATCGGGGCTAAAAACGAAGACAGCGCCTATCAGCGCAACGGTAAAGAGAGTTTAGGGATCGGCATTGTCGCTCAATCTACGGCTAACCCCTTGATGGTTGCCGCAGGAATTGAGCGAAAAATTAAGGAGATGCAGCGATTTTTACCTGAAGGGGCCACCCTCGAGGTGGATTACGACTCCACCATTTTTATCAAGCAAGCCATCGATGAGGTCTATGAGACCCTCGCCATCTGCGCCGTGCTGGTGGTGATCGTGCTGTATCTGTTTCTTGGCCAAGGGCGCACTACCCTGATCCCCGCCATTACTGTGCCGGTGTCGCTTATCTCGGCCTTTATTGGCGCCTGGTACTTTGGCTTTTCCATCAACCTCATCACCTTGCTGGCGCTCATTCTCGCCATCGGCTTGGTGGTGGATGACGCCATCGTGGTGGTGGAGAACATTCACCACCATTTGCAGCGAGGGCAATCGCCGCTGCTGGCTGCTTGGCACGGCACCCGTGAGGTGGGCTTTGCGGTCATCGCCACCACCGCTGTGCTGGTGATGGTGTTTGTGCCTATTGCCTTTATGGATGGCATGGTGGGGCGGCTCTTTACCGAGTTTGCGATATTGCTCTCGCTGGCGGTGCTGTGCTCCTCACTGGTGGCATTGACCCTGACCCCAGCCATGGCATCGTGGCTAATGCGCCCCCTTGATAAACCTAATCGGCTTACCGCAGGGCTTGATCGGGGACTGGGTTGGCTAGAGGGTCATTATCGTCATCTGCTGGCGTGGGTGCTGCGGCATGCGCGCTGGGTGCCATTGGTGTTGCTATTGTGCCTTGGCGGTATCGGCGCGTTGTTTACCCTGCTACCGACCAGCCTCACACCGACCGAAGATCGCGGCGTTATCTATATCTTTGTGAAAGGGGCCGAGGGCACCAGCATCGAGCGGATGAAGCGCAATATGGAGCAGGTGGAGTCGGCCATTATGCCGATGCTTGGCAAAGGAGTGGTGCAGGCGCTGAGCTTTAGTACCCCAGCCTTTGGCCGTGGCGGCGATCAAACTGGTATGGTGATTATTCAGCTCACCGATTGGGCCGTGCGCGATGTGACCGCGACCCAATTTACCCGATCCCTTGGCGCTAAGCTCTCGGGGATCCCCGATGTGATGATCCGCGCGTTTCAGCCCGGTTTTCGGGGCGGCTCCAATGCGCCGGTGCAGTTTGTGTTGCAAGGCAATGACTATGCCCAGCTCTATCAGCAAGGTATTGCGCTACAACAAGCTGCGCTAGCCAGTGGCCTGATGCTCAGCCCAGACCTGGATTATGCCGAGAAGACGCCCGAGCTGCAGGTCACCATTAACCGCGACAGTGCTAGCCAACTTGGCATTCCGGTTTCGACTATCGCCAGCACCTTACAAACCTTGTTAGGTGGCACCAGCAAGACCACCTATGTGGACAAAGGCGAGGAGTATGACGTTTATCTGCGAGGCAATCAGAACGAGTTCAACAGCATTTCAGATCTGGCGCGTATCTATTTGAAGGCGGCCAACGGCGAGATGGTGAGTCTTTCGACCTTGGCCACCGTCAAACAAGTGGCAACGGCAAATCGGCTTAACCACTATCAGCGCCAAAAGGCGATCACCCTGACCGCGGACGTGCACCCCGATCACACCCTTGGTGAGGCTCTCGATTTTCTCGATAGCTGGGCCAACACCCATCTGCCTGCAGGCATGACGGTCGATTATGCCGGTGACTCTAAAGATTATCGGGATAACCAAGGGGAGATGGTGCTGGTATTTGGCCTTGCGCTGCTGGTGGTGTATCTGGTGCTGGTGGCCGAGTTTGAAAGTGTGCTCACCCCTGCCGTCGTCATGGTGACAGTGCCACTTGGCATCTTTGGTGGCTTACTGGGTTTGTGGCTAACCGGTCAAGAGATGAGTATCTACAGCCAGATCGGGATGATCATGCTGATCGGCATGGTGACGAAAAACGGCATCCTCATTGTTGAGTTCATCAACCAGCTACGCCAGCGCGGGGAAGGGTTTGAGGAAGCGATCATCAACGGGTCAGTGCGCCGTTTGCGCCCGATCTTGATGACCTCACTGACTGCGATTATCGGCGCGGTGCCGTTGATGCTCTCGATGGGGGCGGGCTACGAGAGCCGGATGGCGGTAGGCACAGTGGTCTTTTTTGGCCTCACCTTGGCGACCTTAGTCACCTTGTTGGTGGTGCCGGCTATCTATCATCTACTGGCGCGCCATGCGGGTATGACTGGCGCGCGAGATCAACAAGTGGATGAGGCATTAGCCGATCCCGCCTTAACAGATAAGGCAAAAGAGGCGTCACATCCTTCCGTACCATAACAGTCTGTTATGACAATAAGCAGCACTAGGGCGCCAACAGGCGCCCTAGTGCTATTTGTTCAACCAGTAAGCCATTGGCTGGCTGCAACCCGCAGGTTAGGGTGATGGGGGCGGCAAAGGGGATAAAAAGCCATCGCCCCACTTCAGCGCAATCGGTATAATGCGCGACCCGAATTTTTCCAGGTGTTCAACATGCAGCCGGTACCCCACCTTTTCTCCTATCCCCGTTATTGGGCTGAATGCTACGGCGTTGCGCCCTTTTTACCGATGTCCCGCAAGGAGATGAACACCCTTGGCTGGGACAGCTGCGACGTTATTTTGGTGACAGGGGATGCCTATGTTGATCACCCAAGCTTTGGCATGGCGGTGATTGGCCGGATGCTTGAATCCCAAGGTTTTCGGGTCGGCATCATCGCCCAGCCAGATTGGTCATCAAAAGATGACTTTATGCGCCTTGGTAAACCGAACCTCTTCTTTGGGGTCACCGCGGGCAACATGGATTCAATGATCAACCGCTACACCTCCGACAAAAAGCTGCGCCACGACGACGCTTACACCCCGGGGGATATCGGGGGCAAGCGGCCAGATCGCGCCACCTTGGTCTATACCCAGCGCTGCAAAGAGGCGTTCAAAGAGGTACCGGTATTGATCGGTGGCATCGAGGCGTCCCTTCGCCGCATTGCCCACTACGACTACTGGTCAGAGACCATTCGCCGCTCCATTTTGATCGATGCCAAGGCCGATATTCTGATCTACGGCAACGCCGAGCGACCGCTGATCGAAGTGGCTCACCGCATCGCAGCGGGGGAGAGCATCGACACCATGCAAGATATTCGTGGCACCGCCGTGCTGCGCAAGGCCCCATTACCGGGCTGGAGCGGGGTGGACTCGAGTAAGCTCGACCAAGTTGGCCGCATCGATCCCATCATGAACCCCTATATGGAAGGGGCACCCTGTTCGGATGACGAGGGAACCGCCCCAGCGGAGCAACTGGCTCAACCGGTGCTGGTGCAACCGGCCAAACCCAAGCCGTGGGAGAAAACCTACATCAAGCTGCCGGCGTTTGAGCGAGTCAAAGAGGACAAAGTGCTCTATGCCCACGCCTCGCGCATTTTGCATCACGAAACCAACCCCGGCTGCGCCCGCGCCTTGTCGCAGGCCCATGGCGATCGCATTGTCTGGGTCAACCCGCCCGCCTTTCCCCTTGAAACCGACGAGATGGACGGCGTATTTGGGCTGCCCTATCAGCGGGTGCCACATCCGAGCTATGGTAACGAGAAGATCCCCGCCTTTGAGATGATCAAAACCTCGGTCAATATCATGCGCGGCTGCTTTGGCGGCTGCTCGTTTTGCTCCATTACCGAGCATGAAGGGCGCGTGATCCAGAGCCGCTCAGAAGAGTCGATTTTAAAAGAGATCGAAGATATTCGTGACAAGGTGCCGGGTTTTACCGGGGTGATCTCAGATCTGGGTGGCCCCACCGCCAACATGTATAAATTACGTTGCCAAAGTCCTAAAGCCGAGCAAACCTGTCGCCGCGCCTCCTGCGTCTGGCCTGCCATTTGCGCCCATATGGACACCGATCACACTCCAACCATCAATCTCTATCGCAAGGCGCGCGACCTCAAGGGGATCAAGAAGATCCTGATCGCCTCCGGCGTGCGTTACGACATCGCGGTGGAAGATCCCCGCTATATCAAGGAGCTCGCTAAGTACCACGTCGGCGGCTACCTCAAGATTGCGCCAGAGCACACCGAAGAGGGCCCGCTCTCTAAGATGATGAAGCCCGGCATGGGCAGCTACTACCAGTTCAAAGAGCTATTTGATAAATACTCCAAAGAGGCGGGCAAGCAGCAGTACCTGATCCCTTATTTCATCTCTGCCCACCCGGGCACCACCGATGAAGACATGGTCAACCTAGCCCTGTGGGTCAAAGAGCACCGCTTTAAGCTCGATCAGGTGCAAAACTTCTACCCATCGCCGCTCGCCAACGCCACCACCATGTATTACACCGAGAAAAATCCGCTTAACAAGGTGACGCGAGAGGGGGGCGATGTATTTGTCGCCAAGGGCGAGCGCCGTCGCCGCCTGCACAAGGCGCTGCTGCGCTATCACGACCCCGCTGGCTGGCCGATGATCCGCGAAGCCCTGATCAAAATGGGTAAAGGCCACCTGATTGGCAACGGCCCGGGTTGCTTGGTGCCGCCCGAGGGCAGAAATGAGCGAAGCAACGAGCGCGCCGCCAGTGGCAAGGGATTAAAACCGGCCTTGACTCGCCATAGCCCAATGTCTCAACAAAGAGGCAGTCACCAGCGTGGCAATGGCACAGGCAACAAGCCGACGGGCGGCAAGAGCAACGGACGTGGCAACAGTGCCGCCCACAGCGAAGCTGGCGCAGCGAATGCGCCAGCAGCCAGTAGAAATGGCGGCAAGTCGGGCAATGGCAAACCTGTCCCGCCGCGTTCTGGACAGAGCGAAGGTCAGAATGTAGGTAAGAGTGCAGGCCAAAGCAAACCGGCTAGCAAACCTGCCCATAAGGGCAAGGCCCCGATCCGCGCAGGCTCTGCTAAGCCGGACGCCAAACCTGCTACTCAAGGCAACAAGCCTGCGGCCAAAGGAAATGGCGCCAAACGACCGGCGCGGTAATATTCCTGACGGGAAAGCGATAGAAATAAAAAGGCGACCGGATGGTCGCCTTTTTATTTACAATGTTTTTAAAAAGCTAAACTAAAAGGCCTGATGATGCGGTTTTGGTTATATATGTCTTTAATGATATAACTGCGATCCTAGATGCGAAATTGAATATTAATGGTACGGTCTATGACTTAAATGGTTCTGAAATATTTACAAAATTCGATGCAAATATAGTTAAAAATATTTCTGTAAAAGAATCACACAAAGGTTTTTATGTACCTTTAGATGTAATTAGAAAAATCACCACATCATCTAAAACATGGTTGAGAGTTAAAACCACAAAAGGATTGATTGAATATTCTGTGGTTGATGGTAACACTGACAGCAAGACATATCATGCTTCAAAAAGTGAACATATCTACACTTTTATATCGCAAACAGCACCGAGACCATAAAAAGTGCACCATCGTACACTTTTGATTGCTGTTTGCTCTTGCCATGAGTTAAGGTGTAACTTCCTACACTTTTTTCGTGGTCATGATGGCAGACGCATCGTTGCAAACCGCCCCGAAAGCACTGGATCCCGCCTCGCTGGGGCTGGCGATCCGCGAGAGACGCAAGGCCGCCAAGATGACGCAAGAGGTGACAGCCTCACTGTGCGGCATCTCCAAAAAGACCCTGATCAAGATTGAGAAGGGGGGGGATGTCTACCTCTCGACCCTGCTGCAGGTGATGCACGCGCTGGGACTGCGCTTGCAACTGGTGCAAGAAGCAGGGTCACAGGTAACAAGCGACAGCAGCCAAGTAGAGGTCGGTGATGATGAGTGGTTCTGAGTGCCATCGGCTTGAACTTCGGCTGGGTAACCAGCTGATCGGCCATCTTGAATATGACTCCCAACAGGATACTTTTCAGCTCGGCTATCTGCCTGAGTGGCAAGCTTGCGGCTTCCCGCTCTCACCACCGCTAGCGCTGGATGGCTCGGCCAGCTGCGCCCAGATCCGGGCATATCTCGGCAACTTGCTGCCAGAAAATCGCGGGCTAGATCATCTGATTGAGGCGCTATCCGTTTCGCGCAGCAATATCTTTGCCCTGATCCATGGCATCGGTCGCGATGTATCCGGGGCGGTCACCTTTACTCTGGCCGCAGAGCCCGACATTCCCACCCACTTTCGCCCCATCATGCCAGAGGAGTTGATGCTGCGGCTCGAGCAGCCCGAGATCTGGCCGCTGGAAGTCTGGGATGGTCGCCCCCGTCTCTCGGTTGCGGGCGTACAGGCCAAACTCAACCTGCTGCGACTCGAGGGGGCGCTGGGATTTGGCGAGGGCGAACTCTGTTCAACCCACCTCCTCAAGTTCGAGCATCACCCTCATCTGGTGATCAATGAATTTGTGACCATGCGGCTGGCCGCGTTGCTGGGCATGCCGGTGGCGCAGGTCGAACTGCACACATTGGGTCAAGATGAGAAGTCCCACCGAGGCTTGCTGGTGGAACGGTTTGATCGGCGTCTTGATGAAGATGGCTTGAGGGTTCGCCGTCGTCATATGATCGATGCCTGTCAGGGGCTGGGGTTTTCCGTCACCCGAAAATATGAACGCAACTTCGGTGACGGACGGGATGTGGCCCATATTCGGGAAGGGGTGAGCCTGCCACGACTGTTCAGCCTCAGCGCCCTTGGTGTCAATCCGGCGCAGGTCAGATTGAACATGCTGCAATGGCTGCTCTTCAACCTCTGCGTCAACAATCACGATGCCCACGGCAAGAACTACAGCTTCTTTGTCTCGCGGGCAGGGCTGACGCCCACCCCCTGGTACGATCTGGTCAATGTGGGGCTTTATCCCGAGTTCAACCAGCATTTGGCTATGGCCATCGGCGACGAATTTGCCCCCGAGGCGGTCAACGCATGGCAGTTGCTGGAGATGGCCGAGGCATGTGACCTGCCCAAACGCCTGTTGCAGCAGACCTTGCACAAGATGGCCAACGACATCCTCCATCATCTGGATAGCGCCATCGCCATGGTTGAGACAGACCATCCCGCCGAGCTGGCTTATCTGGCACGCTACCGAGACGATGTTGAGCGCCGCTGCCGCCATTTTCAAGAACAAGCGGCGCTATTGCCCGATCTGGATCTGTAATCAATCCAACGAAAAAGATCCCCTCTGCCCAATGGCAAGAGGGGGTCTTTTGTTTGAGCCGCTGACAAACCGGCTTTCGGGTCAACCATCAGGCCAGTGAGACAAAAATCCCGGCCAGGGTGGCGCTCATCAGGTTGGCCAGGGTGGCGGCCAGCACCGCCATTCTTGATTAATTTGTTGATCCAGAACAGATTTCGGCCAAGACACACTTTTCAACGCGCCAACCCCGCAGTTAACATAGCCAAATGACCATCCCTCTTTGGGGATAATACCATGGCAGCACGGATTGCTATCTCGCAGGTTAACAGCAGCAGATAGGGGATCTGTCACTCAGGGGGCGTTGCTTGTTTGAAGAAAATCGGCGAGTGACAAGCGGGTAGCCGCCAACCTCGTTGAGCAGGATGATGGCGGTTATCTCCTGCGGGTCAAATAACAACCACCACCGTTTAGCTCGAACCAGATAGAGGGGGGGGCGGTCAGTAAAGTGGGTGGTAAGGATTTTTTGCCAAAGTCAAAATGAAAGATCTGACCCGCATCATTCTCATCGAGGTTGCTCACCGCATCGCGGCGGGGGAGACCATCGAGACCATGCAGGATATTCGCGGCACCGCCGTGATCCGCAAGGAGCCGCTGCCGGGTTGGAAAGGGGTGGATTCGAGCAAGCTCGACCAGATTGGCCGCATCGATCCCATCATGAACCCTTATATGGAAGGGGCCCCATGCTCGGATGACGCCACTGAAGCGGCCCCTGCCGCAGCGCCTGCGGCCCACATAGAGCAGGAAGCCCAACCCGTGCTGGTGCAGCCGCCCAAGCCCAAGCCGTGGGAAAAACCTATGTGAAGCTGCCGGCGTTCGAGCGAGTGAAAGAGGACAAGGTGCTCTACGCCCACGCCTCGCGCATTCTGCACCACGAGACCAACCCCGGTTGTGCCCGCGCCCTGTCGCAGGCTCACGGCGATCGCATCGTCTGGGTCAACCCGCCCGCCTTCCCGCTGGAAACCGAGGAGATGGACGGCGTATTCGGCCTGCCCTACCAGCGAGTGCCGCACCCGGCCTATGGCAACGAGAAGATCCCCGCCTTCGAGATGATCAAGACCTCGGTCAACATCATGCGCGGCTGCTTTGGCGGCTGCTCTTTCTGCTCCATCACCGAGCACGAAGGGCGCATCATCCAGAGCCGCTCGGAAGAGTCGATCCTCAAGGAAATCGAAGATATCCGCGACAAGGTGCCGGGCTTTACCGGCGTTATCTCGGATCTCGGCGGCCCCACCGCCAACATGTACAAGCTGCGCTGCCAGAGCCCCAAGGCCGAGCAGACCTGCCGTCGCGCCTCTTGTGTCTGGCCCACCATCTGCGCCCACATGGACACCGACCACACCCCGACCATCAACCTCTACCGCAAGGCGCGCGACCTCAAGGGGATCAAGAAAATCCTGATTGCCTCCGGGGTGCGTTACGACATCGCGGTAGAAGATCCCCGTTATATCAAGGAGCTGGCCAAGTACCACGTCGGCGGCTACCTCAAGATCGCGCCGGAACACACCGAGGAGGGGCCGCTCTCCAAGATGATGAAGCCGGGCATGGGCAGCTACTACCAGTTCAAGGAGCTGTTCGACAAATACTCGAAAGAGGCGGGCAAGCAGCAGTACCTGATCCCCTACTTCATCTCCGCCCACCCGGGCACTACCGATGAAGACATGGTGAATATGGCGCTGTGGGTCAAAGAGAACCGCTTCAAGCTCGATCAGGTGCAGAACTTCTACCCGTCGCCGCTGGCCAACGCCACCACCATGTATTACACCGAGAAAAACCCGCTCAACAAGGTGAGTCGCACCGGTGGCGATGTGTTCGTGGTCAAGGGTGAACGCCGTCGCCGCCTGCACAAGGCGCTGCTGCGCTACCACGATCCTGCCGGTTGGCCGATGATCCGCGAAGCCCTGCTCGCCATGGGCAAGGGCCACCTGATTGGCAACGGCCCCGGCTGTCTGGTGCCAGCGGAAGGGCGTGGTGAGGCGGTGGCGTCGCGCAGCACCAACAAGGGGCTAAAACCGGCCCTGACGCGCCATAGCAACATCAGCCATCAGCGTGGCAATGGTGGTAATGGCACGGGTAACAAGGGGACTGGCGGCAAGCCGGTGGGTTCCCAGTTGCAGAAAGGGGCTGGCAACGGCAAGCCCGCCGCTCCAGATGCTAAACCGACAGGGCAGGGGAAACCCGTTCACAAGGGCAAGGCGCCGACCCGCGCTGGCTCTGTCAAGCCGGGCACCAAACCCGCCACCCAAGGCAGCAAGCCTGCGGCCAAAGGGAATGGTGCCAAGCGACCGGCGCGGTGAGTTTTCCTGATTGGAAAGCGATAGAAATAAAAAAGGCGACCAGATGGTCGCCTTTTTATTTTACTCAGTTTTTCAATTAATATTGAAATGTTAATTCTGTATCCATTCTATTAGGTCAAGGATTGATTGGTGATCATGGCATGTCGTAGCTAAACCATTTACATTTACATCAGATTTGAATTTAGCCCATGCACTTTCATCTTTAGATTGAAGACCTAGATGTGCTTCTATTGCACCAAGAGTCCATAGCCAAATACCTTTAGCTTTAAGGGTGTTATGTAGTGATAAAATATGAGCCTGTGCAATTACATCTCTTGCTAGTATTTCAAATGCTTGAGCAGCAGTACAGTTATTATGGTTCTTAGGTAGTCCAATGTTATTTAATGTAATGTTATTCACCGCAGCTATCTGATTTAAACGACTTTTTATTGCAATAACATCAGGTGATTGTCCCAGAATAAAACCATCACGGATGGCCCCAGTTAATCCATAGTCCAAATCGCAGATTGCTTTTGCAGGAAGATCCATTGCCGAAAGTATCTCAAGGGATTTTTTGGTGTCATTGACCCCGCTTTGGGCAACCAATGCATGTTTCCCTTGCCCCATAGTTTTTGAGGTTGCTTTCTTAAATAAAAATGGTAAAAGTCTTAATTCAGTTTTTCCCTCAGTCAACACTACATTTTCAGCAAAAAGAACTTGTGTTGAATGAGAAAGGCTGAATAATTGTTCCATTTGGTGTACAGAGTTTGGAACAATGTGTTGGATTGCATCAGTTAATCTCATTCGGGAATAAGTGCCCCGCTGATTTTCTTTTCTTATTAGAAGTGTTGTTTCGGCTAATTCGGGAGTGACCATCTGCGCAGAATGAGTAGTAATGACCACCTGATATCCAGAATTTGATAACTTTGTTAAAGCTTCACGAACCTGTTCAATTGCAAAAGGATGTAAATATAACTCTGGTTCATCAATGAGAAGTAACGTCGTTGAGCCTGTAACATTACTTTTAACTTCAGCTAGGTATTGAACAAGTGCCATCTGTATTGAGCGCTGTGCTCCATGTCCATAAGAAGTAAAGTCACGACCATCACCTTGTCCCTCGAATACTTTTAGTGTTCCAGCTTTTATTAAGTCATCTATTGTTGGTGTATCGAAATGTAGTTTGATACTCATGCCAGGAAAAAGATCTGAAACTTTTGCATTTACATTCGCATCAATATTACTTAGTTCTCCGAATCGCATGTCACCATCACTTGCAATTCGCCGACTCACTTCCATAAGATGAGTATTTAAGTCTTGCTCATGAGCTTGTCTTACAGGCTCCAGAAATTGAGCAAGTAACTTTCCTATTGTTGTAGTAGTTTTTGACTTGGATGCGTCCTCCGCCGCATTTTCCATTGCTCCAATTCTGATAGGCTCTGGCAAAAGAGCGCTAATGGCATTATCGATCCCAGTCGGATTTAAAACCCATTGCTTAGATGTAGGGTCTAAGACTGATAATTTAATATCTGCCGCTTTGTCAAATGGTAAGAGTTGTACTCGTTTTATATTTAAGGTTTCATTGTAAATATATTTTTCAATAGAGCGTTTATGCTTATCTTGCATGCTATCCAAGAGTAATTGTGTTATGCCTTTAATGGTGGCGTCCACTTCAACCGGCTTGGATTTATCATAAAAGTCGCTGTCGGATAAGCTAGATTTTCTCAGAAGCCATTGTAATGCTGATAAGCAATTTGATTTTCCTGCATTATTATATCCGACTAAAGGTGTGAAGTCTGATAAGAGTAATTTTGTATCAATGCAAGATTTATAATTTGTGATTGCTACATCTGTTATTTTAAGAGCCATATAGTGTCCTAGGTCTATTTATTGGGTGCATTTTTTAAGGGTAATCTGGGACACCCACCTTTCTGTGTGAGGCGTAATGTCACCAAATCTCATGCTATCGCCCGTAAATTACAGCTTCCAATATGCTTCCTTAACCCGCGCTGGCTGCAACCTATCGCAGTTCAACAGGTTCTGGATGGCTATGGTAAGCCAAACGAAACTGCTTAGGTGAGCCATAAAGTGATACAACCATCAGAAATGTCTCGTTTTTTGACCGGCATCAAAAAAATCAGAGTGCGAATGGGAAATTGGTAGCCATCTTTAGCATTGGCAGGATCCAGTAGCGATATATCTGTTCAAATAATGAACGAAAGGCCTTCACCTCGCGAAAATATAACGATCAAGTCGGGGGCGTGATGGCAGATATGAACACGATAAATAAGCTAACTACTCTTAGTTGATGTGTAAAAAAGCCCCGCATGTAATCCTCATGTGGGGCTTTTGGATCTGCTGGCATTATTTAGAAAACAATGCCAACAGATCGGTGTAAATAGTGGGTGTTACATTTTTATGGCTAGCGCGTTTGATGGCTAGCAAAATATTTGTTTGCTAACTGCTGCGCCTCGTTCAATTGGGTCGCAGTTAATTTTTTGGCGATCTTATCTCGAAGGTGAGCTGCCTGCGTATCACCATGAGCGGCTGCGACCGAGAACCAAATATAGGCTTTACTGTCATCCTGTTTAACCCATTTACCATCCGCATACATGTGACCTAGCGTGGATTGGGCATCAGTATCACCCTGTGCCGCCGCTTTTTGATACCAGGCTACCGCTTGGCTGTAATCTTTTGTTACACCTTTTCCAAGCAGATACATATCGCCTAGGGCACGCTCGGCTTTGACATCACCCTGTGCTGCGGCTTTTTGATACCAGGCTAATGCTTGGCTGTAATCTTGCGTCACGCCGTTTCCAAGCAGATACATATCGCCTAGGGCACTCTCGGCTTTGGCATAACTCTGTGCCGCCGCTTTTTGATACCAGGCTAATGCTTGGCTGTAATCTTTCGTTACGCCGGTGCCAGTGGCATACATGTTCCCGAGTTTATATTGAGCGTCGGCATAACCCTGCACTGCGGATTTTTGCAGCCAAGTAAATGCTTGGTTGTAATCTTGTTTCACGCCTTTGCCAAACCGATACATCCCACCCAGGGCGCTTTGAGCATCGGCATAACCCGCTGTCGCCGCTTTGTGCACCACGGCTATTGGCTCTTTGCTCCAATTAGTGACTGGATCAATCACAGAGTCAGTCACTGAATTCGCACAGCCAGACAATGTGCCTATTACGAGTGGAAGTAACATATGCTTGATATTCATTTAAGTGTTCCCTGTAAAAAGAGTGCGATATAAAAAGGGTGATGAAAAATCGAGAAGACTCTCCGTTTTGCGCAAGGTGTCACGCGGCGACATCGGAGCGAGAATCTTGAGCATCAGAACAGCTGGAGCAAACACCGTGTTGACTGTGAGCTTTTTAACGATGAAATTGTACGGTTCTTGCGTTGATAAATCACAGTTAAGGGCTCTGCTACGACCATGGTCCGCTCACGTCAAATCAGTTTGCAGGATACACCTTACCACCATGTGGATAACCGTTATATGGGGCACGTTTTTGGGGTGATGAAGATGGCCATTTTGGTCATGAATTCAAAAACGAGATCAATGTGGCAGATGTAATGAAGGGCAGAGCTGGAGATGGCATGGCATGACCTATTTAAGATATCCCAGTATAAGATCTTATTGCTAACGACAGCAGCAACTATGGTGTGGATCTGATGTTGATTGGGATCGAGCACGCAGCCAAATTGGCTAAATATTGCTCATGTTTATTGCTGTTGGCAGAGCATCTAGCTTCAATGGTGTAAGTGAGTATTGATTAAGGAGATGTAATGAAACACGGGATGTTAATCGGCTGGATACTTTTACTACCCCTTACCGCCAATGCCGGTGCGATGCGCTGCAAAAATACCCTGATAACGGATGGTGACTCAGCGTTCAATGTGCTCAAGCGCTGCGGCCAGCCACTCATGAAGGAAGATATTATCGACCCCCGCTTGTTCGATGCCCCCAAAATTGGCGAGCGCTGGATCTATCAGCAAAGTGAACATGCAATCCCCCAAGCGGTGACAATCATCAACGGCAAGGTCGTCAAGATAGAAGACCTTATCCGCTGATAAAGACCATGGCCACGCAATGTGGCCATTTACATACCTTCGTATAAAGCTTCGATACCTCTTATCAAAGTCTGCGAAACCGGTTCACCAAATTTGATAAAACGACCGTTGTGGCGGGCTTTCGTTTTTAGCGAAAGCATTTTTCATTTTTCGCGGCGGGCTACACAAACGTAACACCAAAAACGGTGTTACTAGAGTGGTGTTACCATGGATGTCACTTTTAGATCTGGCTCTCGTCGATTCCCTCGGACTTCTTCGGACAACAAAAAACCCGCAAAGCCTTACGCTATGCGGGTTTCTGTATTTCTTCGTTCCTCTCGGAACATAATTTGGTGGAGCTGGGGGGATTTGAACCCCCGTCCAAAATTACTACATCCTCGGTACTACATGCTTAGTCACTCTTTACATTCGCCAACCCGCTGCGGAGAGACACGCCACGAATTGACTAGCTCGATTGGTTTTAATGCTTCCGCCCCGAGCAGGACTTCCACACGATCCTGTGAAGGATGACCTTCCAAACCCCTAGGACACAGGCAAGCTAGGGTAGAAGGGCTCTAAGCAGGGTATTAAGCTGCTAGTGCGTAGTTTTCGTCGTTTGCGACTATTTTTTTGCGGTTTGTTAACGAGGCCTACCGCACCTCGGCATGCACCTTGGGTTTCGTGAATCTTGTCGAATCCAGAATCAGCCCCAAGTTGTCAAAGACGATTGTACGCATAAATGCGGGTATAGCAAGGTGTTGATAACCATTCTCTGGGCTTGCGCGCCTATTTGTCTATTTATTGTGCGTATCAAGACGATAGGCATGATGGGGCGAGCAAAAGATATTGTCCGAAGGGAGGTTCGGACAATATGGGTTAGCCGCGGTTTTTGTTTTTCATGATGCGCGATTTTTCTCTGTCCCATTCACGGGCCTTGGTGTCTTCGCGCTTGTCGTGCTCTTTTTTACCTTTTACTAGACCAATTTCAACCTTGACCCAGCACTCTTTCCAATACAGTGCCAGCGGAACAATGGTGTAGCCTTGGCGAGCCGTCAGGCTTTCTAGCTTGTCGATTTCACGGCGGCTTAGCAGCAGTTTACGGGTTCGGGTTGGATCACAGACCACATGGCTCGATGCTGCGTTTAACGGCAAAAAGCTGGAGCCAAACAGAAAGGCTTCACCTTGTAAAAAGATGACGTAGGCTTCGCTGATGTTGGCCTTGCCCGCCCGCAGGGATTTGACTTCCCACCCTTGCAGGGACAAACCGGCTTCCACTCTCTCTTCGATGAAGTATTCGTGGCGGGCGGCTCGGTTCAGTGCAATGGTGCTAGACCCGGCTTTGTTTTTACTGTTTTTTTTGCTCATGACGGGCGATTTCCGGCAATGACTAGGAGGCAGGTATTATACGTAGGCATGCGCGGCTGTAAAATGCGCAACAGGTTAAATGCTGGCTTTGTGCACAGTTTGGCCGAGGTTTTAGCGCCATAACCCGAAACATGGTGATAAAATCGCGCCGATTGGATGAGGAAAAGCCATGCCCCGGATTACGCGCAGTGCCTTGGTGATGTTTAGTGCAGAACAAATGTTTAAGTTGGTGAACGATGTGGATGCCTATCCGCAATTTTTACCCGGTTGTGTCGGCAGTCGTATTCACGAAATGGGTGATAACTATATGACCGCCTCGGTGGATGTGGCTAAAGCCGGTATTGCCAAAACCTTTACGACCCGCAATCAGTTAGATGAAAACCGGCAGATTAAGATGGAACTGGTGGATGGGCCGTTTCGCACATTAATCGGTTGGTGGACTTTTACCCCACTCGATGTCGATGCGTGTAAGGTGGAGTTTGATCTTAATTTCGAATTTACTTCCAAGTTGATTGAGCTGGCGTTTGGTCAGATATTTCGTGATTTAGTGGGGGCGATGGTGGCAGCATTTTCTACTCGCGCCAAGGAGGTGTACGGTGTCTGACCAGCTTCATATTGAGGTCGTTTATGCTTTGGCGCAGCAGCAAACCGTGATTGCGCTGCGCGTCGCTCCAGATACCTGTGTGTTGGCGGCTATCGAGCTATCTGGCATCGTGCAAAAGCACCCAGAAATCGATCTTGTGGTTAATAAACTGGGAATTTATAGCCGCCCAGTAAAGGGGAGTGATGGGCTACGGGATGGCGATCGGATTGAAATTTATCGGCCATTGATTGCTGACCCCCGCGAGTTACGCAAACAGCGAGCTGAAAAGGCCAAAGAGGAAGGGCGAGCCGATAGCGTCACGGGGGGTCGCCCTGATGCGCATCGCAAGCGCGCTGCCCATAAGGCGCAATAGTTATCAGTTATCTGCCATCGCAGTCATATGGGCATTGCGAGCGGTGTAATGAAAAATGTAAAAAATGTAATGAAAAAGGCGCCAAGGCGCCTTTTGTGATCTTGTCGCTGGATATGTAGGGAGATCGCCCCTTTTTACAGGTCACGCTTACTAGGTTGATAGATCAGCCGTGAACGCGCTCGGTTATCGCTAACCGGCTACGGGCCCAAGCGGTAAGTAGCTCAACGCCGCTTTGCATAACCCGCTCATCAAAATCAAAGGTGTTGTGGTGATGAGGTGCACTAAGATCGGCCCCGAGGATCAAATAGGCCGCTTCCCCCCCCAGCTTTTGCACGCGCTCCATTAAAAATCCGGCATCTTCGCTGGCCCCAAAACGGCGGGTCTGAATGGTTACGAGCCCTTGCTGGCGAGCCAAGGCGGCGAGCTCGGCTTGTAATGCGGGGCTGTTATCAAGGGCGATGGCTTCACCTTGTTTGATGATGCGATAGGTCACGCCGTGGGCGAGGGCGCACCCTTCCACAATACGTTGCACCTGGGTGAACATGTAGTCGTTAAGAAGGGTATCTGCCCCACGGGTTTCGGCGTGGATCTCGGCATGATCGGGAATCACGTTACGGCCACTGCCCCCATGGAGTTGGCCAATATTGATGCGGGTCATGCCATCGCGATGGCGAGGGATACCCAACATGGCGCTGGTGGCCATGCAGGCTGCTGCCAACGCATTGCTACCAGCATTGGGCTCAAGGCCGGCATGGGCCGCGGTGCCCATAAAGTGCACATCAAATTTGGTGGAGCAGAGAAACTCGGTGGGATTGATCACCAGCTCACCGCTCCCGGCATGAATGCCAATATGCAGCGAAAGCAGTGCATCGACATCATCTAATGCCCCTCCTGCCGCCAACGCTTTGCCGCAGCGGCAACCCTCTTCGGCAGGTTGAAAAAACAGTTTGATGCGCCCACTCAGTTGCTCTTTGATGGCCATTAACTGGCTCGCTAACCCCATGCCGATGGCGGTGTGACCGTCGTGGGCGCAGGCGTGCATCCACCCCGCGTTATGAGAGGCAAAACCGGCTTGCTGGGGCAGGTGTTGCTCTGCCGCTGACTCTTCAACATCTACGGCATCGATATCAAAGCGAAAGGCCAAGGTGGGGCCGGGACGACCCGTGTCGAGCTCCCCCATTAGGCCGGTGACATCACCGATGCGCGCTAACCAGTCAGGATGGGCGCCCTGGCGGCGGGCGCGGATCTTCTCCGCTGCCACATCAAGGTCCCGCCCCATCATCAGATTGCTGGCGAGCAACTTGTCACCTAGCACGATGCGATACCCAAGTTCACTGAGGTGGTGGGCAATGAGGCTAGTGGTTCGAAACTCTTTCCAGGCGGTTTCTGGCAGGCGGTGTAAGTCGCGGCGCCATAAGATCAGCTGCTCAAGGGTCATCTTGGGCTCCTTGGAAATCCAATATGGGTGAGGTAGTGGGCTATTGTGCCTTTTTTCGGGCTTGACTACATCACTACACTTGCCCCCCTTAGCGGGTCGGGGCAGTGGTGAGAGAGGGGATTAACGAAGGGTGACGGAGGGTGAGCAGATCGCGGGGGTACCATAAGCCACGGGGGTACCACACGGGATCACGAGCAGATGCCTAACGCGCAGCAAACAGTGTGCAAAAAACAGTGTGCAAAAAGCAACGTGCAAAAACAACGTGCAAAAAATAACGCCTCCATGTCGAAGGCGTTGCGAGGGGGATGGTTAGGCTGCGTGATGGTAGCCTGAGGGGTCAAATAGCTGCGTGTTGGCCATCAGCTCGATGGGATCAAAATCGTCCACGTTGATGGTGCGCAGCCGACTGATGTGGGCGCGGCGCAGCAGTTCAGCGTCTTGCAAGCTTAATACGCCTGAAGCTAAGCCAAGCTCGGCCACGTTATCCAGTGCCAGGAAGGGGCGCATGATGCCGTCAAACTTGCAAACCTTGTCAAATAGCGGCTCTGCGGCCAGCACATCATCAAGGGCCTGCTCGAGTAGCCCAAAGGGATTACCCTCTTCACGGGTCAAATATTGCCCCTTAGCTAAACGGCTACGGGTTTGACTTGGCGTTTGCAGCAAGCGAGCGACCTGTTGATCTAGCTTGTCGCTTGGACGGTGCAAATCTTGGCCAAGTGGCAGCACCACTAGACGCAGGGCAAGCCTTAGCCAGCGATGGGGAAAATTGCGCAACAGATCATCGATAGCCTGCTGCGCTTTGAACATCGCATCGGTGACGGCCCAGTGTAGAAGGGGTAAATCGGCCTGCTGGCGCCCCTCATCTTGATAACGTTTTAGGACGCTGGAGGCCAAATAGAGCTGGCTTAGCACATCGCCAAGGCGAGCGGAGATCCGCTCTTTACGTTTGAGCTCGCCCCCTAAGGTTGCCATGGCGATGTCAGACAAGAAGGCGAGGTTGGCACTTAGGCGAGAGAGCTGTTGATAGTAACCTTTGGTCTGATCCCGATAAGGCGCTGGGGCGAAGCGGGCGCCCGTGATGCCTAGCCAACCGCTTCGCACTAGGTTACTGATGGCAAAACCGACGTGGCTGAAGATGGCGCGGTCAAACTCTTTAAGCCCCAGCTCATGGTCAGGATGGCTCGCCGCATGCATCTCTGGTAACACATAGGGGTGGCAGCGCAGCGCCCCTTGACCGTAGATGATCATGCTGCGGGTTAAAATGTTGGCGCCCTCTACCGTTACGGCAATGGGTGCCCCTTGATAGCTACGGGCAACATAGTTATTGGGGCCCATACAAATGGCTTTGCCGCCGTGAATGTCCATGGCATCGATGATGCATTTTTGGGCGCGATCGGTGAGGTGGTACTTGACGATGGCAGAGATCACCGATGGCTTTTGGCCAAGGTCGATACCGGTCACGGTAAGATTGACCGCCGCCCCCATGAGGTAGGCATTGCCCCCTAGGCGAGCGAGCGGCTCTTCGATCCCCTCCATTTTGCCGATCGGCAGTTTGAACTGGCGGCGGATCCGGCTGTAGGCGCCGCTGGCTAAGGCCAACATCTTAACGCCACCGGTGCTGTTAGAGGGCAGGGTGATTCCGCGGCCAACTGACAGACACTCCATCAGCATACGCCAGCCTTGTCCGGCCATCGCGGGGCCACCAATGATGAAATCAAGGGGCACGAAGACGTCTTTACCTTGGGTTGGGCCATTTTGAAATGGCACGTTAAGGGGAAAGTGGCGCCGACCGATGATCACCCCTTTGGTATGGGTCGGGATCAGCGCGCAGGTAATGCCAAGCTCTACCTCCTCACCTAGCAGGTGCTCAGGATCCCGCAATTTAAACGCCAGCCCAAGCACAGTGGCAATGGGAGCGAGGGTGATATAGCGCTTGTTCCACGTCAGGCGCATGCCAAGCACCTCTTTGCCTTGCCACTCCCCTTTTGCAATGATACCGATATCTGGAATGGCGCCGGCATCAGAACCGGCTTCTGGACTGGTGAGGGCAAAACAGGGGATCTCTTGACCGGCGGCCAAGCGGGGCAGGTAGTACTCCTTTTGCGCATCAGTGCCGTAATGCTGTAGCAATTCCCCAGGGCCCAGTGAGTTGGGCACCCCAACGGTGGAGGCCAGCACGGCGCTAGCACCGCTTAGCTTTTGCAGCACGCAAGATTGGGCATAAGCCGAGAACGCCAATCCGCCGTACTTTTTTTTGATGATCATGGCAAAAAATTGATGGTCTTTGAGGTATTGCCACACCTCTGGCGAAAGATCGGCGCGCTGGTGGGTGACCTCCCAGTCGCTCACCATGCGGCACACCTGCTCAACGGGGCCATCCATAAAGGCTTGCTCTTCCTCTGAGAGGGTCGGGGCCGCAATGGCGTGCAGTTTTTTCCAATCAGGATTGCCGGCAAAGAGATCGGCCTCCCACCACGTGGTGCCTGCTTCAATGGCCTCTTTTTCGGTGTGCGACATCTGCGGCATGATGGCTTGGTAGCGCTTTAGCAGCGCTTTGCTAAGCAGGTTGCGGCGAAATTCTACTCCATTGAGCAAGATGGCGATCGCGATGAATAGCCCCCATAACAACAGCGGGACATGACCGACAATGGCACCAAGTAGTAAGGCCACCCCGGTTATCAGGGTCGCGCTTAGCAAAGTTTGCCGGCGATAGGCTAAGGCTGCCACCACCAAGATCACCCAAAGCAGAGTCAGGGTCGTTGTCATTGCGTGCTCCTTGCAGGAATGGATTACAGATGTGTACTCATCGCCGCACAGGTCTGACCTGTTGGCCATAGCCTCAGTTGTAATGGATTTGCCGAATGTTATCAAGATGTTTGCATGTTGTTGCCTTGTGTTGAGTGTTGCTGCGAGCTAACAGCAAGACTCACAAAAGGAGGGCCAATGCTGACTGCCCACAGCAGGTCATCCGCAGCAGACCTCAGCAATAAAGTAGATGGCGGCAAGGTGATTGAGAGAAGATAGCGCGGCAACAAGGTGGGCAGGCAGGGGGGCGACTGTGCGATTCGCTTGTGCGAGAATAGATGCGCGCTTCCCGTCCATTAACACAAAGAGTGAAAGAGGCAATCATGTACCAAGAATTGATCCGCAATGAACTGACCGAAGCTGCCAGCGTGCTGCAGGCCTTCCTGGCAGATGAGCAAAATCTGAAAAATATCGAGGCAGCAGCAAAACTACTGGCTGAATCCTTTAAGCAAGAGGGTAAGGTGCTCTCTTGCGGTAATGGCGGATCTCACTGCGACGCCATGCATTTTGCTGAAGAGCTGACCGGCCGTTACCGTGAAAATCGTCCAGGTTATGCAGGTATTGCGATCTCCGACCCGAGCCATCTCTCCTGCGTGTCTAACGATTTTGGCTATGACTATGTATTTTCTCGCTATGTCGAAGCAGTGGGACGTCGTGGTGATGTGCTACTTGGCATCTCCACCAGTGGTAACTCTGGCAATATTCTCAACGCCATTGAAGCGGCACACGCCAAGGGCATGAAGGTGATTGCGCTGACGGGTAAAGATGGTGGCAAGATGGCTGGTTTGGCGGATATCGAGATCCGGGTCCCACATTTTGGTTATGCCGACCGCATTCAAGAGGTGCATATCAAGGTGATCCACATCTTGATCCAGCTTGTTGAAAAAGAGATGGTCAAGTAACGAGGCTTGCGTCTTGCTGTAAACCTCATCGGTTCAAACGCTGATTTGCGGTGGGGTGAGTATTGGCGTGCAAACAGGGGAGGGCGCTACGCCTTCTCCTGCTGTGTTTAAACCGGCGGTGGGCCGAGGTTAACCGTCGTGACCTTATTAAAGGAGTCGGCCGACTATGTGTGAGCTGCTCGGCATGAGTGCCAATGTACCGACTGATATTTGCTTTAGCTTTACTGGCTTGATGCTGCGCGGTGGTAAGACGGGCCCCCATAAGGATGGGTGGGGGATCACCTTTTACGAAGGTAAAGGGTTTCGGACCTTTAAAGATCCAGAACCGAGCGCACAATCGCCGATTGCCAAAGTCGTGCAAGCATTGCCAATTAAAAGTTGCGCAGTCATTAGCCATATTCGGCAAGCCAATCGTGGCTGCGTGTCACTGGAAAATACCCACCCCTTTACCCGAGAGTTGTGGGGCCGCTACTGGACCTTTGCCCATAACGGTCAACTGAGTGGCTACCAACAGCTGGCGACCGGCCGCCACCATCCGGTGGGAGATACTGACAGCGAGCACGCTTTTTGCTGGCTCCTTCATCGCTTGGAGCAGCAATACCCAGAACGCCCCACCCATTTTGTGGCCATGTTTCGCTATTTGGCGACCTTGTGCGATGAGCTGCGATCCCTTGGGGTATTTAACATGCTGCTCTCAGATGGGGAGTATGTGATGAGCTATTGCACCAATAACCTCCATTGGCTGACGCGTTGTGCGCCATTTGGGGAGGCGAGTTTGCTCGATGAGGCGGTGGTGATCGATTTTCAACGAGAAACGACCCCCAACGATGTGGTGACGCTCATCACCACTCGCCCGCTAACGGGGAATGAGCACTGGGTAAAAATGGCGCCCGGCGAGTTCAATCTGTTTCGAATGGGGGAGCGGATTGCAACCCATTGTGGGACTTAACCCCGATCACCGGCTCGACATCCCTCAAGCGCTGCAGTCCTTGATGGTTAGCCCCTAATCGTTAGTCCTTGATGATCGGCGCTCTGTCACCCCAGAGCGTGGCTAAGGCCTGAGCCACTGACAGCGGGTGGGAGCACTTAAAAAATCAAACCGCGGGTGATCGCCAAGATCTCGCGCGGTTTTGCTCATGGCGGTTAACGGGTGCGAAGTAATTGTAAAATGGTCTGATCGAGCGCCAACTTGAGCTTTTGTCGATCGTGGCGATGGGGGAGTGCGGCCTCGCCAAGATCGGCATGGATAAGGCGCCCTTGCCACGGGGCACTATTGGCAACATGACCTCCTAGATGATGATCTAAAGACGCAGGCGCTAAGATAGCATCGAGCCGCCCTGTACCCACTTGCGACTCTAACCAGCGACACTGATCTATCAGATTGAGTTGACTGGCGGGGCCTTGTTCTGCCACTAAATTGCCAATAAAAATCAGCATGGCTTGGCTTTGATTAATGGCCGTGGCGATCTCAGGTAGCAGCAGTGGGGGCATGATGGAAGTCAAAAAACTGCCGGGGCCTAAGATGATGATGTCTGCTTGTTGTAGTGCGATGACGGCCTCGTAAGTGGCGGGGACAAGGGGTTTTAGCCCAAGGGAGATCGGCGGGGTGGTCAGCTTATCAATGGACACTTCACCTAAGATCTGGCTGCCGCATGGCAAATGGGCGCACAGATCGGTGGGTGATTCTGACATGGGCAGCAGCTGCGGCTCAATGTTGAGCATGTCACTGATAAGTTTGATGGCCTCAAGAGGACGGACACACAGATTATCAAGCGCGAGCAGCATCAGGTTGCCAAGGTTGTGGCCGGCTAACTCCCCTTTACCCGCGAAGCGATATTCAAACAACAGGCTACCGATGCTTGGATCGGTCACCAACTGATTTAGGCAGTTACGCAAATCTCCCCATGCGATGCATTGCTGACTCTGACGTAGCCGCCCGGTGGAGCCACCATCATCGGTGGTGGTCACGATGCCGGTGAGTCGCTGGCCTAAAAAAGAGAGGGCAGAGAGCACCCGCCCCATACCATGACCACCGCCGAGTGCGACCACGTGCTCAAAATCATTAATGTTTTTTTGCCACATGTGGCCATCCTGCTATTGAGCTCACTTGAGCTATTGATGGGTCACTGCCGTGAGCTGATCAATGTGGATTGAAAAACGGCGGTGTGCAGGCGCGCTATGTTACCCAAGCTCCGCCCAAGGGGATAGTGCACACCTCATTGACACGCCAGTTCTCGACCACCGTCCCCATCGCTGTGCCCATCAAGCCAAGCCAGCCAAGGCTGAGCACGGGGGCATGAGGGGATAGCGCCTACGCGCCGACTAAGAAAAGGGATAAAAAAAGCCACCGTAGTGGCTTTTACATGTAGTGCCCTGTTACATAAAGCGGCTTTTTACATGACGCAGCGGCTTAGTTGCGCTGCTCTAAATACATCACAGCGGCTTCTACGCGGCTTTGCGCCACGAGTTTTTTTAGCAGACTTTTTACGTGTACCTTGACGGTCCCCTCAGAGATATGCAGCACCGAGGCCACCTGCTTGTTAGAGAGCCCCTTCGCAATTTCACGCAAAATTTGCATTTCACGACGGGTTAAACTTTCTAGCTTTTGCTGCAAATCATCTAACTCGTAGATGTTGTCAAGATAAGGGCGCAGCGGCTCACTTAAGATCTGTTTACCGGTCATCACATCCGCTAATTGGGCTAGCAGCAGATCAGGCTCCGTATCTTTAAGGAGATACCCATCAGCGCCCGCTTTGAGCAGGGCGACCACATCTTGGCGGGCATCTGACACGGTGAGGATCACCACCCGAGAGGTGATCTCTTCGGCACGCAGGGCCTTGAGGGTATCAAGGCCAGAGAGCCCTTTCATATTAAGGTCGAGCAGGATCAAATCAGGCTCAGATGCTTTGGCCAAGGCCACGGCATCCGCGCCGTTAGAGGCCTCACCGGTTACCTCGATGTTCTCTTCCAGAGCCAATAATTGCACAATCCCTTTGCGCATGAGGGGGTGGTCATCAACCACCAACACTGTGTATTTCATCTCGTCCATCAGGCGTCTCTCGTTAGACTGGTGGGAAAGGTCAGATGTACGCGGGTGCCTTGGGGCTGCTGCCCATTGATGGTCAGCAGGCCGTGCAATTTGCTCGCGCGCTCGTTCATAATGCTCAAACCGTAATGATTGATAGCTGAGCTAGCGAGTCCGATCCCGACCCCGTCATCTGAAATCTGAACCTCGATGTTACCACTGGCAAGGGTCTCACAGCTAACATCAATCACCTTGGCGTGGGCATGTTTGATGGCATTGAGTACGGCCTCACGGATCAATTGCAAAATATGAATATGCTGGCCGGCCTCCAGATCCGTGTCGGCGAGCCGATAATGGAGCTGGATCTTCGCGGTGGTTTGAGGCTGCAGTTGATCGAGCATCACGCCAATGGCATCCCCTAGATTGGCATCCCCAATGGTTAGGCGAAACGTGCCAAGGAGCTCTCGCAGCTGGGTATACGCATTACTGAGTCCTTCGTCGATCTGCAGCATCGCTTGCTGGGCTTTATCTTGCTGCCCCTTAGCGTACGAGCGCTTGAGGAGAGTGGATTGGATCTTAAGATAAGAGAGCGCTTGTGCCAGCGAGTCATGCAATTCGCGCGCGATCACGGCACGCTCTTCCATCAGTAACAATCGCTGCTGCTGTAGCACGGTCTGATCTTTGTGCAGCACTTGCGCTAAGAGCATGATGAAGTTTTTGATCAAGCGCTCATCGATCGGGTGCTGGCTGATAATGTCGAGCCGGCCAAACTCTTGTTCATCCATCTGCACCGGGAAGCGGGCAACGGCATCAAGATCCCCCGGCCACCCACTGCGTCCAGCGAGATAAACCGGCATGGCATTGTGCTCAAAGCGTGTTAGCCGAATATGGGCGATGCGCTGGTGGGCGGCGACGCGATCTAGCAAGGTGACCAAGGTGCGGGTGCTGAGCGGGGCGGCGTATAATTTTTGGGCCGTGGTGTAGAGAAATGAGAGGGTATCATTGGCCAATTGGAGCTTGGCGGTTTTCTCTTCGACCTTATTTTCGAGCTCTCGATAGAGCTTGCTGAGCTCATCGGCCATGGTGAGGAAGGCATAAGACAATTCACCGAGCTCATTATCTTGCTGCGGGGGTAACGTAAGATTGAAATCTTGGCGCTGAATTTGGCGGGCGCAATAGACCAGTTGATTGAGCGGGGCGACCACTTGCTGGCGGGTAAAGCGCACCGTAAACCAAGCAATGCTAATGATGGCTAATAGCCCAAGCCCTTCAGCTAACGCCAGCATTTTTACTTTAAATTCCACGTGGTATTGCATCTGATTGACGAAATTGTCGATGGCCACCACAAACTGTTCGGTGTTATCGGTATAGCGGCTTGGGGTTCGATTTTCGATATGTTGGCGCATCTGGAGCCATTGGCGCAGCACCTCGCCATAGGTGTGGCGCAGTGACGCAGGCGTGATCCAGTGCTGGGTGTCTTGCAACTCGCTGGCATGAAGGGTCTGCTCAAATTGATTGAGCCGCGCTAACCCACTGTTTCCTTGCTCTATTTCGTAGGCCATGCGGTACGCTTGCATACGCAAGGACCCAGATAGATTAATCGCTTTAGCATCTGGGACTGAATAAAACAGCGTCACCATAGCCACGAGCGCGATAAGGCTCGCCATGCAGAGGATCAATACCATAGCGCGGCCAATTGCGCCGCTGACCGAGTGGGCCTTGAACGGTTTTTTCATGCTAAAACACACCTCTAGATCGCCATCTTGACCCCGTAAGATGCGTGGGAGTGTACTTTAACTTGTGTTAATATCGAAAAAATAGATGAACTCCGAGCGGTTTAACCTACGTCTTTAGATAAGGGGAAACGCGCCGTCAGCCGACTGTTTAACCTCATAGTCGAGCTGTAAGGGTCAGGAAAGAAATGCCCTGGCCTCCCGTATTTGGAAAGGTGTTTATGTTGCCACTTATATTGCCACTTGAAGATGGGTTTTCCCGTCGTTTTCAGTATTTGCGCCTGTCGGTGACCGATGTGTGCAATTTTCGTTGTACCTACTGTTTACCAAATGGCTATCAGCCACCGGAAGGGTGTAAAGAGGCCCGCCCATCTTTTCTCTCAGTCGATGAGATCCGCCACGTAGTGAGTGGGTTTGCCGCTATGGGTACCCGTAAGGTACGCATTACCGGAGGCGAACCCTCTTTGCGCCGCGACTTGACCGAGATTGTGAAGGTGATTGCCAGCACCCCAGGTATTGAGAAGGTTGCCATGACAACGAATGGCTATCGCCTTAAAGAGCGCGCTCAAGAGTGGTTTAATGCCGGCCTCACGGCCCTTAACGTCAGTGTTGATAGCCTTGATCCGCGCCAGTTTCATCAGATCACCGGCGAAAACAAGCTAGCTGACGTGATGGCGGGGATCGATGCGGCATTAGCCGCCGGTTTTAAATCGGTGAAAATTAATGCGGTGCTACTCAAAGGGCTCAATGACTATCAACTAGATACGTTTTTAGGCTGGATTAAACATCAACCTATTGAACTGCGTTTTATCGAACTGATGCAAACCGGCGAGATGGATAGCGTGTTTCGTCACCATCATGTGAGCGCAGAGCAGATTAAACAGCGCCTGCTTGAAAGTGGCTGGGTACAGCAGTTACGGGGCACGGATGATGGCCCCGCACAGGTCTTTATGCATCCAGATTCGCAAGGTGGGGTCGGCCTTATCATGCCTTACAGCAACGATTTTTGTGCAGATTGCAACCGCTTACGGGTTTCGTCACTGGGGAAACTGCACCTGTGTTTGTTTGGCGATAACGGCGTTGAGCTACGGGATTTACTGACCGACGGAGGGCATGTAGCGGCGCTGCAGCAGCGGATCCGCGGGGCACTCGCAGGCAAAAGTGCGACCCATCGACTTCATGAGGGTTATGTTGGAATGACGCCTCATCTTGCTTCCATTGGCGGCTAGCAATTAAACATTAACGATGAAATAGCAATCCTCATATAGAGGTATCTTAATCGGTACCTCTTTTTTATTGTGCGCCAAGGCTTTGATCTAGCGCAATAATTGCCATGGTTTACCCCCCTAGTGGTATATCCCAGACCCTTTCTGGACCGCAATATACACCCACAGTTTAAATTGGTATAAAATACGCCAATTTCGCATTCATGCGGACCCCATTTTTTACAGTACGGTAACTCACCATGTCGGATCAGATCGATCGTGGTCGTCGTGGCCTATTTCGGGGCCGATTACGGGCCAGTGCGCCACCGGTACAGCTGCCTTGGTCGATTGAATGGCCGGCCTTTGTTGCTGACTGCACCCGCTGCGGCGATTGTGTCACGGCCTGCCCTGAGCAGATTGTGGTGCTCGCAGAGGGGGGATTTCCGGTTGTGGATTTTCAGCGCGGGGAGTGCACGTTTTGCCGCGAGTGCGCATTAGTGTGTAAGGCGCCGCTGTTTCGCCCGCAAACGCACACCCCTTGGCATTACAAAGCCCATATTGGCAGCCACTGCTTAGCCAGTGGTCAGGTCTTTTGCCAGCGTTGCCAAGACAGTTGCGAACCCCATGCCATTGGTTTTAAGCCGGTGTTGGGGCGGGTGCCGACCCCCATCGTGGATGTCGAGCGCTGCAACGGCTGCGGTGCCTGCGTACCCGATTGCCCCGTTAGCTGCATTGAGGTTGATGGGCGGTTGCGTGAAATAGATACCGAGCAACCCTCATCTTTAAAACCGGAGTCATCATGAGCCAAGAATTATGTCGAGCCGCCGCTCACAAACAGCAAGAGTTTCATATCTCAAGTTTGGTGGTGTTGACCACGCCCGCTGCGCGTCATCAGCTAGCTGAGCACATTGGCGCCCTAGAAGGGGCCGAGGTCCATGCCATCAGTGATGAGGGGAGGTTGGTTGTGACGTTAGAGGGGGTAGGGCAGCGGGCGATTATGGCCGCAATTGATGCTATTCATGCCATGCCAAGCGTGCTCTCGGCGGCCTTGATTTATCACCAGTTCGATGAGCTGGGTGATAACGAACACGAGTAATGCCATACCAATGATGTCATACCAATGATGCCTTGCCTGCGCCTTTGCTGTGGTAGGCACGCTGCTAAAAATATTCAATAACGATGACCGATACCTATTTACGCGATAAGCAATACGAGGATATGCCATGAAGCTGAGTCGACGCGACTTTATGAAGGCCAACGCAGTGGCCGCAGCCGCAGCGGTAGCCGGTGTCAGTGCCCCTGCGCTGGCATCCAATTTGATTACCAGTACCGCTGAAACTGACATCCATTGGGATAAAGCCCCATGCCGCTTTTGTGGCACCGGTTGTTCTGTGCTGGTGGGCTCACAAAATGGGCGCGTCGTGGCGACCCAGGGCGATCCTGAAGCCCCGGTTAACCGGGGCTTGAATTGCATCAAGGGCTATTTCTTATCCAAGATCATGTATGGCAAGGATCGCTTGACCCAACCCATGCTGCGGATGAAGAACGGTCAATATGCGAAAGATGGCGAGTTTACCCCCATCAGCTGGGATCAAGCCTTTGATATCATGGCCGAAAAATTCAAAGCAGCCCTCAAAGAAAAGGGCCCGAACGCGATTGGTATGTTTGGCTCTGGTCAGTGGACCGTATGGGAAGGGTATGCCGCGTCTAAGTTGATGAAAGCTGGTTTTCGTAGCAATAACATCGACCCTAACGCTCGCCACTGCATGGCAACGGCGGTAGTTGGTTTCATGCGCACCTTCGGTATGGATGAGCCGATGGGCTGTTACGATGACATCGAGCATGCCGACGCCTTCGTGCTGTGGGGCTCTAACATGGCCGAAATGCACCCCATTTTGTGGACTCGGATCTCCGATCGCCGGTTATCTCATCCCGATGTGCAGGTGCATGTGCTCTCAACCTTTGAGCACCGCAGTTTTGAGCTTGCAGATAACGGTTTGGTGTTTACCCCTCAGACAGATTTGGCGATCCTCAACTATATCGCTAACTACATCATTCAAAATGACAAGGTGAACTGGGACTTCGTTAACAAGCACACCGTGTTTAAGAAGGGGGTCACCGACATCGGCTATGGCCTGCGCCCAACTAACCCGCTGCAAGAAAAAGCCAAGAATCCAGACAACGGTGACGCGTCGCCGATCACGTTTGATGAGTTTGCCAAGTTTGTGGCCGATTACGATCTGGACTCCGTCTCTAAGCAATCTGGCGTGCCTAAAGATCAGCTCGAAAAGCTGGCCAAGCTGTATGCCGATCCGGCCAAAAAAGTGGTCTCTTATTGGACCATGGGCTTTAACCAGCATACCCGTGGGGTGTGGGCGAATAACCTTTGCTACAACATTCACCTGCTGACGGGCAAAATTTCTGTGCCAGGTTCAGGTCCTTTCTCCTTGACCGGTCAGCCTTCTGCCTGTGGAACTGCGCGGGAAGTGGGTACGTTCCCGCACCGCTTGCCAGCTGACATGGTGGTGACCAATCCGGCCCATCGCGCCAGAGCCGAACAAATCTGGAAGCTGCCAGCAGGCACAGTGCCTGAAAAACTTGGCTACCACGCGGTATTGCAAGATCGGATGCTCAAAGATGGCAAGCTCAATGCCTACTGGGTGATGTGTAACAACAACATGCAGGCCGGTCCGAACATGAATACCGAGCGCCTGCCAGGTTATCGGGATCCTCGTAACTTCATCGTGGTCTCAGATCCATATCCAACCGTGACCGCTCAAGCGGCTGACCTGATTTTGCCCACCGCCATGTGGGTAGAAAAAGAGGGCGCGTATGGTAACGCTGAGCGTCGTACCCAGTTCTGGCACCAGCAGGTCAAGGCGCCAGAAGGGGCTAAGTCTGACTTGTGGCAGTTGATGGAATTTGCCAAGCGCTTCACCGTTGATGAGGTGTGGCCAGCAGAGCTCATCGCCAAGATGCCAGAGCTCAAAGGTAAAACCCTCTATGAGGTGCTCTATCTCAATGGTCAGGTTAACCAGTTCCCTAAAGAGCAGTGCAAAGGCTTATTGAACGATGAAGCCGAGCATTTTGATTTTTACGTTCAAAAAGGGCTATTTGAAGAGTACGCCACCTTTGGTCGCGGCCATGGCCACGATCTGGCTCCCTTTGATCGTTACCATGAAGTACGCGGTCTGCGCTGGCCCGTCGTCGATGGTAAAGAAACCCTGTGGCGCTACCGTGAAGGGTCCGATCCTTATGTAAAAGCAGGGGAAGGGATCCGGTTTTATGGCCATCCAGATGGTAAGGCGGTGATCTTCGCGCTGCCGTTTGAACCCGCTGCTGAATCTCCTGATCAAGAGTTTGATCTGTGGCTTTCTACCGGCCGGATCTTAGAGCACTGGCATACCGGCACCATGACCCAGCGAGTGCCAGAGCTCTATCGTGCGTTCCCTGATGCGGTGCTGTTTATGCACCCAGATGATGCCAAGGCCCGTGGGGTACGCCGCGGTGAAGAGGTGATTGTCTCTTCGCGCCGTGGGGAGGTAAAAACCCGCGTGGAGACTCGTGGCCGTAACCGTCCGCCAAAAGGGTTGGTCTTCATGCCGTTCTTTGACGCTAGCCAGTTGGTGAACAAGTTGACCTTGGACGCCACTGATCCGCTCTCAAAAGAGACCGATTATAAGAAGTGCGCCGTTAAGGTCATGAAGGCGTAAGGCTCGCGCAACGTGATCCTCCCCTTCTCCTATGAGAGGCCCGCCTAGTGGGCCTCTTTGTAGGGGCGTTAGCGCGCAGCAAGATCATGAAATTACTGTAGATTTTGCCGTTAAAGCAAAAAAAACGTTGGAGAATAAAGAATGAAAAAGCTGATCGGAGCCATACTGGCCTGTTTGATGGCAGGATCCTTGATGGCCGCCGTACCCGAGGTCACCAGCAATAACGATGGTGGCGTTAAGTCCCTGCGCGGATCAACCAATTTGGCCGTGGCAGGCGAAGCGCCGTCACTGAAAAATTATCGCAAAGACGGTGATGTGTATGATCGCGACTACATGCATCAGCCGCCCTTAGTGCCCCATGAAGTGCGTCACAATGAGGTGGATTACAAGGTCAACCGCTGCTTGGCTTGCCACAGTTTTAAAAATGCTGGCGCCATGAAAGCCCCTAAGATCAGTCCAACTCACTTTGAGTCTCGCGATGGCAAAACCCTCGGGGCCGTCTCTCCCCGTCGTTACTTCTGCTTGCAGTGCCATGTGCCCCAAACAGAAGTGAAGCCGCTGGTAGAAAATACGTTTAAGCCGGTTGAAGCACTGAATTGAGGAGTGAATAGATGAAATTACCCGGCTTTATCACGCGACTTTGGACCACCTTCAAATCTCCCTCTAAGGCGGCCCTGTGGGTGCTGCTGATGATGGGTTTTTTTGGCGGGATCATCTTTTGGACCGGCTTTAATGCCACCTTAGAAGTGACCAACACCGAGAAATTTTGTGTCGGTTGCCACGCCCAAACGTTTGAAGAGTATCGCACCACCATTCACTCAACCAACGGCTCGGGTGTGCGGGCAAGCTGCCCAGATTGTCACGTGCCCCATCAATGGACTGACAAAATTATCCGTAAAGTTCAGGCTTCTAAAGAGGTGTGGGCACAGGTGACGGGTAAGGTTGACACGCCAGAAAAATTTGAAGCTCATCGCCGTGATATGGCAAATCGTGAGTGGCAACGAATGAAAGAGACCGATTCTCGTGAGTGCCGTAATTGCCATAACTTCGAGTTTATGGACTTCTCATTGCAAGGGAAACGCGCAGCAAAGATGCACTCAGAGAACCTTGGCGAAGGTAAAAATGGAACCTGTATCGACTGCCATAAGGGAATTGCGCACCAATTACCCGATATGTCAGGGGTGAAAGGATTTTAACTGTCGTGATAGGCCGGGTTCGCCCGGCCTATTTTTTTATAACATCACAGGCCAATTCCCCGTCGTACCGATCTTTTAAATCCCATCTCGGGTGAAACCTTTGATAGAATCAGCCGCCATCAAACCTCTTGGTCGGTCTTGATACGTGAGCCAACGGATGAAGATCCCACAGCCTTTTTGTGTCCTCACTCTTGTGCCTCGTTGATGGTTCATAGCAACAAGGAGCTGCCCGATGGGACAGAGCAATAACGAATTTATTCCCCTCAAGATTGCCGTATTAACGGTCTCTAATAGTCGCACCCCAGCACAAGACAGCGCTGGCGACTATTTGGTGTCGGCGCTAAAAGAGACCGGGCACCAGTTAGCGGGGCGGGCATTGTGCGCCGATAACTTGTTTCGGATCCGAGCCCAAGTCAGTACCTGGATTGCCGATGCCGATGTGCAAGTGATCTTAGTAAATGGCGGCACTGGCTTTAATGAGCAAAATTGGGTCCCTGAAGCGGTAGGGGTATTATTGGAACGCACCGTGCAAGGTTTTGGCGAAATGTTTCGCCAGCTCAGTGCGGCCCAGATCAAGGGCTCAGCCATGCAGAGCCGCGCCTTAGCCGGTCTTGCCAATCGCACCTTGATCTGTTGTTTACCAGGCTCACCTAGCGCTTGTCAGCTTGGGTGGGAGCAGCTACTGCGAGATCAACTCGATGCCCGCACCAAGCCGTGCAACTTTGTTTCCCATCTTTGAGTACCCACGATGAATCAAACTGTTCCCCCTAAGATATCTACCGGTGTGAGTCACTCGGCGGGATCTGCGCTTAACCTCACTCACCTAAATCAAAGCGGCGAAGCCCACATGGTGGATGTGACCGATAAACAGGTCACCCAACGCGAAGCGCGCGCCGAGGCCTTTGTGGCCATGGCCCCAGAGACCTTGACGCTGATCTTAAGTGGTCAACATCACAAAGGTGACGTGTTCGCAACGGCCCGCATTGCGGGGATCATGGCGGCAAAGAAGACCTCAGATCTGATCCCCCTGTGTCATCCTCTTGCCCTGACTAAGGTCGAAGTGGAGATTGAGGCGTTACCTTTGCAACATCGGGTCCATATTCGCACCTTGTGCAAACTCTCTGGCAAAACCGGGGTGGAGATGGAAGCGTTAACCGCAGCGTCGGTCGCGGCCCTGACTATCTATGACATGTGCAAAGCCGTGCAAAAAGATATGGTGATTGAACAGGTGCGGCTGGTGGAGAAAAAAGGCGGCAAGTCTGGTCATTTTCAACTGAGTACAGAGGCAGGAGTCACGCCATGATCAAGGTACTGTTTTTTGCGCAGGTGCGTGAGCTGGTGGCCTGTGACGAGCTTAGCCTGCCATGGGATTACGCCACTGCCGAGCACTTACGGGCGGCGCTGTGCGAACGGGGCGACAAATGGGCGCTGGCCCTTGAGGCGGGTAAATTACTGGTTGCCATTAATCAAACGCTGGTGCCCCTTGATACGGCTATCAATGACGGGGATGAAGTGGCGTTTTTCCCCCCAGTGACCGGAGGCTAAGCCATGAGTGAGCAGGCTCTCCCCAAAAACGTCATGCCACAAAACGCCATGCTGCAGCACAATCTCGTTGATCGCATCGTGGTGCAGCACGGTGATTTTTCGCTGGCCGATGAATATGCCCGGCTTGCCGGCGGTGTGGACAGTGGCGCCATTGTTACCTTTGTTGGCAAGGTGCGGGACTTTAATCAAGGCCAGCACGTTAAAGGGCTCGCCATTGAGCACTACCCCGGCATGACCGAAAAAGCCTTGGCCGATATTGTGCAAGAGGCACGGCGCCGTTGGCCATTGCAGGTATGCACCCTTATTCACCGCATCGGTGAGCTGTGGCTTGGAGATCAAATCGTGCTGGTGGTAGTGAGCAGTGCTCATCGCGATGCCGCTTTTGATGCCTGCCACTTCATCATGGATTTTTTGAAAACCAAGGCGCCGTTTTGGAAAAAAGAGCTCACCGCTGAGGGGGGGCTGCGCTGGGTCGAGGCGCTTGATCACGACAATGAGGCGGCCGCCCGCTGGTAAGCGTGAGCGTTCTATTTCAAAGGGGAGCCGGATGTGGGTAGCTCCCCTGACGTGTGGGCTGGCGCGGCCAGATTTTCATCAGGAGCGTAACAATGAAAGCGCGGTTATCTGTTGTCATCAGTGGCCTTTTTGCCGCCACTTTTTATGCCGGTGTCGTCCACGCCGATGAGGTGAAAGTGGCGGTGGCGGCCAATTTTAAGGGCACTATCGAGCGGATCGGGAAGGCCTTTACCGCCAAAACAGGCCATACCCTTGCTATCTCATCTGCCGCTACGGGGGTGCTTTATACCCAGATAAGCCACGGCGCGCCATTTGATCTCTTTCTTTCAGCCGATGTGAGCACTGCGCAAAAGCTTGAAAAAGCGGGCCGGGGGAGCGATCCGTTTATCTACGCTATCGGTCAGTTAGGATTGTGGAAAAAAGGTGGCCCAGCCCCTGATGAAGCTACCTTGCGCCACTGGAAAGGTAACCTTGCTATCGCCAACCCTCGCACCGCGCCTTATGGCGCCGCTGCGATGGCCACCCTTGCCCATCTTAAGATTGACCCTAAGCAGTTTCGGTTACTGACGGGGGCGAGCATTAGCCAAACTTGGCAATTTGTTGACACCGGCAATGCCGAGCTGGGCTTTGTGGCGTGGGCAAATTTGGTTGAAGCGGGCAAAACGGGCGAGGCGTGGGTCGTGCCTGCAAACCTTTACCCGCCGATTGAGCAGCAAGGGCTGATATTGAAAAAAGGGGCGGCCGTGGAGGCGCTGGTCGCTTGGCTCAAAGGGCCGGGTCAAGTTGACATCAAGGCGGCCGGATATGCCTTGCCTCAGTGAAGGCTTCAGTGAAGAGGTCAGTGATGGCATCCGTGACGGCGTAGGCTAACAAGACGCAAAGATAGATGGCAGCGAGTGGTCGGCCTCTGGGTTGGCCACTTTTGTTATGAGGATGGACGCGATGGCATCGACCGATGGCGTTACAACGGTGGTGTAAAAGAATGGCGTTAACACAATGAACCAAGAGGTCCGCAATGAGTGAAGGGGATCTGCAGGCGGTGTGGCTCACCCTGAAGTTGGCTACCTGCACCACCGTTATCTTAATGTTATTGGCGCCACCGCTGGCATGGTGGTTATCTCGCAGCCAACATCGGTTGCGACCCCTGGTCGAGGCGCTGGTCGCGCTGCCGTTGGTGCTGCCCCCCACCGTACTGGGCTTTTATCTGCTGCTGGCGTTCTCCCCTGAATATGGCGTTGGCGCGTGGTGGCGTAGCACCTTTGGAACCCCCTTTGCCTTTAGTTTTGTGGGGTTGCTGTTCGCCTCTTTGCTCTATTCCTTGCCCTTTGTGGTGCAACCGCTCACCTCGGCGTTTGTCAATATGGGTAACAAAGAGCTAGAAGCGGCTGCGACCTTGGGGCTTGGGCCACTGGCGCGTTTTTTTCAGATCATTTTGCCCATGACGCTACCTAGTTTTGTGATGGCGGCGGCGCTTGGTTTTGCCCATACCTTGGGGGAATTTGGGGTCGTACTGATGATTGGCGGCAATATTCCAGGAGAAACCCAAGTGCTCTCTATTGCTTTGTTTGATCATGTGGAGGCGATGGAGTATCACAGTGCCCATCTGCTGGCGGGAGGATTAATGGCTTTTTCGTTGGTGATGTTGGTGTTGGTCTATGGGGTATTACAGCGCCGGCAGCGCAGGTTGTTTCGATGAGGCCACCGACTTTGCCATCCCAGCACCGGGCGCTGCACCTAAAAGCTAAGCGTGCGTTTGGCTCTTTTACCCTTGATTGCGATCTGCGCCTTACCCTTGGGGGGATTGTGGGGCTTTTTGGCCCCTCGGGGTGTGGCAAGAGCACCTTGCTGCGGATCATGGCGGGGCTCGATCGCCAAAAGGGAGATTGCATGCAGTGGGGCGAGCAGCCGTTTGCGCAGTTATTACCGGAGGCGCGGCGCATCGGGTTAGTGTTTCAAGACGCACGGCTATTTTCCCATCTTACTGTGCTTGGCAATTTGCAACTGGCTGCGCGCAAAGGGCGAGGGCGCTGGCAGCCCGCGGAGCTTGCCGCGCGCCTTGGCTTTGCTGAACTATTAGAGCAACCTGCCCACGCCCTGTCTGGGGGCCAACGGCAACGGGTCGCCTTGGGGCGAGCGCTGCTTGCAGAGCCCGATCTGCTGCTGCTCGATGAGCCCTTTTCGGCCCTCGATAGGCGCAGCCGCATCCATCAGGCCCATGTGCTCAAAGGGTTACAGCAAGAGAGCGGCATGCCGATGGTGTTTGTTAGCCATGCCATGGAAGAGGTGAGTTTATTGTGCGATCAGCTGGTGCTGCTTGAAGGTGGCAGGGTTGAGGCGCAAGGCCACCCCGCTGAGATCTTCGCTCGTACCGATCTCTCTTTGGCTCATCGCGATGATGCAGGGGTCATGCTTGATGCCAGCTTGGTTCATTACGATCAACACGAGCAGATGGCCACCTTGCAGTTAGGGGATCAATCTTTGCGCGTGACCATGAACCATTTACCCGATGAGCGCAGCCGGTTACAGATCAAGGTGGCAGGACGAGATGTGGTGATCGCAACAGCCCCCATTGAGCACTCTAGCCTTTCGAACTGCTTGGTGACCTCATTATTGGCGGTGCAAGAAGTGCGTCCCGGCCAGACCCTGTTGCAGTTAGCCCTTGGCGAGCAAATCTTACTGGCGCGGATCACCACGCGCTCGGCGCAGCGCTTAGCGCTGGCCCCTGCTCAGCAAATTTTTGCGTACATCAAAGCGGTGAGTCTGGTGAGCGACGGGTAGCGGGAGGGGGCAATAGAGGTCTGCATTGCACGACATGGCAACATAGCAACATGGCGAACGAACCCGCCGACCCTTTGGGTCGGCGGGTTTTATGTGGTGGGTACTATTTTTTTGGTAACCGTTTTTGGCAACTATTTTTTGGCAACAGTGCCGCTGTGATAGGCGGCAGGCACGTTGCAGGGATTAGGCGTGAGAGCAGACCGGACAGGCGGGGCGCTTGGGGAGTGTCATCTCCCGCCAGGTGCCGCTTAATCCATCGATCATCACCAAGCGCCCGCTGTAGTTTTTGCCCATATTAGCGAGCAACTTGATCGCTTCTAGCGCCTGCAGACTCCCCACTAGCCCGACGATGGGGGCCAGCACCCCAGCCTCAACACAGGTGAGCGCGTCTTCACCAAATAGGGCGCTTAGGCAGGCATAGCAAGGCTCATCTGGTTGCCAGGTGAAGCTACACAGCTGCCCCTCTAGCCGGATCGCCGCACCACTGATCAGCGGCACGCGGTGTTGGCGAGCCTGTTGGTTGATGAGGTTTCGAATAGCGATGTTATCCGTGCAATCTAATACCAGCTGATGGCTGGGCAGCAGTGCGCCGAGCAGTGCCTCGTCAGCCACCGCTGCGTGGGTTTCGACATTAAGCCAAGGATTGAGGGCGCGTAGTGACTGGGCTGCGGAGTCAACCTTGAATTGGCCGATCCGCTCATCGGTGTGCAGCACTTGGCGCTGCAGATTAGAGAGCTCCACCTTGTCAAAATCGACCAAGGTCAGCTGGCCGACTCCTGCGACTGCCAGATATTGGCTAGCGGCGCAGCCAAGGCCACCGGCGCCAATGATCAGCACCTTGGCCTGTTTAAGGGCTTCTTGTCCTTCAAAGTCAAAAGATTTGAGGATGATCTGGCGGTTGTAGCGCAGCAGCTCAGCGTCACAGAGGATCTCACTCACAGCAATAATCCCCCAAATGGCTCGATGGTGACGGTTTCACCTGCAGCCACCTTGCCGCGCTCGCGCTCTAGCACGATGTAACAGTTAGCGTGTGACAACGAGCTAAACACCGCTGAGTCTTGGGAGCCGGTGCTGCGCACCTCAAGGCCATGGGGGCCCTGACTTAAGATGCCCCGTTGAAAATCAAGGCGACCGGGGGCTTTTTTAAGGGGCTCGGTCGTGATGGCCTTAAGCTGAAGTGGCCGCACATATTGCTGGCCTGCAAGGGTAGCCAGCGCAGGTTGCACTAATTGATCGAAGGTGACCATGGCCGAAACCGGATTGCCAGGCAGGCCGAAAAACCAGGCGTGGGGCAAGCGGCCAAACGCAAATGGCTTACCCGGTTTGATGGCAAGCTTCCAAAAGCCAATCTCCCCCAGCTCATCGAGTAACTGCTTGGTAAAATCGGCCTCGCCAACCGATACGCCGCCGGTGGTGATCAGCACATCTGCCTGCTCGTCAGCGCGGATAAACGCGGCCCGCAGCTGGTCGGGATCATCTGGGATGATACCAAGGTCTAAGCATTCGCAGCCAAGGCGCGCCAACATGGCCCGCACCCCATAGCGGTTTGAATCATAAATATCGCCGTGGGCAAGGGGAGTGCCCACCGGTTTTAGCTCATCGCCGGTGCTAAAGATGGCGACGAGAAGTGGCCGGCGCACCTGTACGGTGGCCACCCCTAACGAGGCCAGCAGTGGCATCTCTCGTGGGGTTAAGCGGGTGCCAGCACTAAGTACGCAGGCCCCTTTATGGATGTCACTGCCGGCACGGCGAATATGCTGGCCAACAGTGGGGGTCGATAAAAAGGTGATGAGATTGCTCTGGGCGCAGGTCTCCTCTTGTATCACCACCGCATCGGTGCCAAGGGGGATGGGGGCGCCGGTCATGATCCGCACGCAATGCCCCGCTGGCCACGCCCCTTGATAGGGTTGACCGGCAAAGGCTTTACCTGCCATGACAAGGGGGGCGCCGCTGGCAAGATCTGCCAATCGCACGGCGTAGCCGTCCATCGCAGAATTGTCAAAAGGGGGCACGGCGAGGGGGGAGACGATATCTTCTGCCAGGATCCGGCCTAGCGCATGGGGTAGCGCCAAGGACTCACTGTCGCAGCAGCAGGCAAGTTGCGCCAGCATTCCTTGCAGGGCTTCATTTAGCGGGAGTAGTCCGCGGGTATCACATCCCATCGTCATGACCTCTTTGTATGATTAGTGGCGCAATTATCACAAAATTTTTCCAAGATGGGCAGGTTATCTGGCACTCATCGTGGGTGGGGCGGCGCCAAAATGGGGGCAAACATAGCCCCCGTAGACACCTTAACTTGAATCTTGCGCGTAATGGCCGTTTACTAGGGGCCCAGAGCCCATATGCACCATCGTCATATGGCTCACCATTACATGTGAAATGGCGCGCATGCGCCCCTTCATCGCCGTGGCACCGTCCCGATATCACCCTGAGCGTGGGAGAGAGAACATGACCCAATTTAGTCAGCAAGCTTTGCTCGTCAAAGCAGCCCTTGAAGCGAAAGGGTTAGAAACCCCAGTGGTGGCCGATGGGCTTACCAATGGGCTCACCAATGAGCAAAAGCGAGAGAGCATTGAAGCGCACATGCGCGCCATCATGGTGACCTTAGGGCTCGATCTGGCGGACGATAGCTTAGCCCAGACGCCCCATCGCATTGCCAAGATGTATGTGAACGAGGTGTTTTCAGGGCTTGATTACGCCACCTTTCCTAAAATCACCGTCATTGAGAACAAAATGCAGGTCGATGAGATGATCATGGTGCGCGACATCAGCCTCACTAGTACCTGTGAGCATCATTTCGTCACCATCGATGGGATGGCCCATGTGGCCTATATTCCCCGTGGCAAGGTGATTGGGCTCTCTAAAATCAACCGAATTGTGCAGTTTTTCGCCCGCCGCCCTCAGGTGCAAGAGCGGTTAACTCAGCAAATTTTGCTGGCCCTGCAGACCTTGCTTGGCACCTTAGATGTGGCCATCAGCATTAAGGCGACCCACTACTGCGTTAAAGCTCGCGGGGTGATGGATTCAACCTCTTACACCACCACCACCTCGCTTGGGGGGGTATTTAAAACCCAAGCCGGTACGCGCGCCGAATTTTTAGGCGGCTTGCATGCATAATTGTGGTTAACTTCATTGCGGTTAACTGAGTACCCTTGAAACGACAACGCCAGCAATCATTGCTGGCGTTGTCGTATCTTGAGGTTGCCAGCGATCGACTTAAACCGACTCACGTCAACCCATGGGCTTAAATCGATCAGCTTAAACCGACGATTTCGCCATTTTCATCAATATCGATATGCCGATAGGCAGGCAAACTGCTCAAGCCTGGCATTGTCATGACAGGGCCCGCTAGCGCATAGACAAACCCCGCCCCTGCACAGAGTTTTAGCGCCGTGATCGGCACCTCAAAATCCCGTGGCACCCCTTTTTGGGTTGGGTCATGGCTAATAGAGAGGGGGGTTTTGGCCATGCAGATGGGCAAGTGGCCCCAGCCCTCGGCAGTCAGTTGTGCTAGCTGGTGGCGTGCTTGATCAGATAACAGCACGCCGCGTCCGCCATAACCGCTCTCAACTAAGGTGGCGAGTTTAGCTTCAAGGGTCATGTTATCTGAGTAGAGCAAACTTACCGTACTTGGGCGCTGACAAGCGGCAACGACCTTATGGGCAAGCAGGCTGGCGCCTTTTCCCCCTTGGGTGAAGGCATTGGAGATCGCCACCGCGCAGGCGCCGGCTTGGGTAGCCTCATGGGCGAGCAGTGCCAGCTCGGCCTCGCTGTCGGTGGGGAACCGGTTGAGGGCCACCACAACCGGTACGCCGTAGCGACGGGCATTGTGGATATGCCAAGCGAGGTTAGCGCACCCCTCTTTAAGGGTGGGCAAATCTTCCCCTTGCAAACTGGCAGGCAGCGGTTGACCGGGGCGAATATCGAGCAAGCCGCTATTGGCCTTGAGGCCCCGCACGGTTGCCACCAATACTACGCACGCAGGGGTGAGGCCCGATTGACGGCTCTTGATATTGAAAAACTTCTCAAGCCCCATGTCGGAGCCAAAGCCGGCCTCGGTCACCACATAATCCGTTAGCCCAAGGGCGATGCGATCGGCAATCACCGAGGAGTTACCGTGGGCAATATTGGCAAAGGGACCCGCATGCACCAGCACCGGTGTCTGCTCAGTGGTTTGCATCAAGGTGGGCTGCAGGGCATCTTTGAGCAGCACCGTCATCGCCCCCGCAACTTCGAGCTGTTCGGCGGTGATAGGTTGGCCACGAAGATTGCGCGCAAGCTCAATGCGACCGATGCGGGCCCGCAGATCGCCAAGATCGTTGGCGAGCGCCAAAATCGCCATCAGTTCAGAGGCTGCAGTAATGACGAAACAATCGTGGCGCTCAACCCCATCGGCGGGGCCCCCTTGACCGATGGTGACGTGGCGCAGAGCGCGATCGTTCATATCAAGGGTGCGCGGCCAGAGGATCTGCGCCGGATCAATATCAAGGCGCGGCAGCCCCGTTTGCGTGGTGAACTCGGCGCCCAATTTTTGTTCGTGGAATAAGCGCGCATCGAGGGCTGCCGCAGCCAGATTATGGGCCGCAGTAAGGGCATGAAAATCACCGGTTAGGTGTAGGTTCATCTCCTCCATCGGTACCACTTGAGCGAGCCCCCCCCCCGCAGCGCCCCCTTTAACCCCAAATACCGGGCCAAGGCTAGGTTGGCGGATAGTGGCAATGCTGGCATGGCCAATATGATTAAGCCCCATGGAGAGGCCAAGGGTGGTCACGGTTTTGCCTTCCCCTAATGGGGTCGGGGTGATGGCACTCACCAGCACCAGTTTGCCTGCCGGTTTTTGGGGGGCATTAAGTAGCGCAAGGCTCAGTTTGCCTTTGTAGTGACCGTAAGGACTAAGCAGGTGCGCAGGGATCGCGAGACGTTCGGCGAGGGTATGAATGGAGAGGCGGGGGGACTGGCGGGAGATCTCGATATCGCTTAGCATCAGCACCTCGTGGCTATGGGGTCGTCAAGGCTCATTGTTAACAGCTTGTTAGCATTGCTGTTAAGGGTGTAATCAATTTTTGAGTAATAGGTTGGCATAAAATATGCGGCGCAGTTTAGTGGAATTGAGTGGGTAATCCAATGACGAAAACGATTTTATTTGAAGGTGGTGAGGGGATGCCCCTTTCACTGCAGCTGGATCTTAATGGGCTTTATCATCCGATTAAGCAACCGATCACCGCCCTTGGGATCGTCAGCTCGCTGGTGCCACTGTTTGGTTTTGGTTGGCAAGCGATGACTCAAGATCCGCAAACCCAGCTGCGCTACGAGATAGGAAAACGGGTTAATAAGCGCAGAACTGACGAAGCCAATCTTATTTTGATCCTGCAATTGGCGGCCATGTTCGATTGCCACGAGGTTGATGTGACGCTGCCTTATGATCTCAGTACTTCGCAATTATCGATGATCTGTGCTCGGTTACCCCGCTGGCAGGTGAGCTTGGCACCGCTGCAGCTGCAGGCACGTCGATTAGCTAAGGATGCGCCTTGCACAGCCAAGACCCATCATATTAGCAATTAGCAATTAGCAATTAGCAATTAGCAATGAGCGACGGCTAACCCGTCCAACACTGACCCTTTCCCCGATCATGAACCGATATTATGGAGTCCCCTATGTGCATATCTGACACTATGCCCCTCAACATGCCCCTTAAACCCCGAATTGAAATTCGCTACTGCACCTTGTGCCGCTGGATGTTGCGGGCCGCATGGCTGGCCCAAGAGCTGCTGTCAACCTTTGACGGTGAGCTTGGTGAGGTGGCGTTAGTGCCTGCGAGCAAAGGGGAGTTTCGTATTTTGGTCGATGGGGTGCAGGTGTGGGATCGCACCATTGATGATGGCTTTCCAGAGGCAAAAGAGATCAAGCAGCGGGTGCGAGACGTGATTGCCCCTGAGCGAGATCTTGGCCACAGCGATCGCAAGGTGACGTCGTCCCATCAGGCTTAAAGGCCACTGAATATGGAAGATAGGGCCCGCTTGGCCTATCTATATTCACAGCCACATTCATGTTCACATCGGCATCAACAAATAAGGGAAGCGCGCGCTTCCCTTGTCTGTTTATGCCGGTTATTGCGCAGGATTTTTCTGCGGGTGCCGATTTTCTGCAGGTGCCTTAGCCGCCCTATGATGGGCGCCAAGCCGCGGTTAGGCGTACCAATTCAACTAAGGTTGCCACCGATTTTTCCATAGATTGCAGCACGATGAACTCGTGCTTACCGTGGAAGTTATGGCCACCGGTAAACAGGTTCGGGCAGGGCAGCCCCATAAAGGAGAGGCGAGCGCCGTCGGTTCCGCCACGGATAGGTTTGATCTTAGCGACCACATCCGCGGCGGCCATGGCGGCATGTGCCAACTGGACGATATGCAGGTGCGGCTCAATTTGGCTGCGCATATTGCGATAGTTGTCATTTAGGGTCAGCTCAATGCGGGCCTTGGGATTGTCCGCTTGCATCGCGGCAACCCGATTGTGCATCTGGGCTTTGCGGGCGGCGAACTGGGCATCATCAAAGTCACGAATGATGTAGTGCAAGGTGCTCTCTTCTACGGTGCCCGTCATCTGCGCTAAATGGAAAAAGCCTTGGTAGCCGTCAGTGCACTCAGGGGTATCAGCTGCCGGCATAGCGGCATGAAAGCAAGCCGCAAGGGTTTGGCTGTTAATCATGCTGCCCTTAGCGGTGCCTGGGTGCACGTTATTGCCAATAAAGCGCACCGTCGCGCTGGCGGCATTGAAGTTTTCATATTCGAGCTCCCCTAATTCGCCGCCATCGACCGTATAGGCCCACTTTGCAGGGAAACGATCTAGCGGGAACAGATCGGCGCCGCGGCCAATCTCTTCATCAGGGGTGAAGCCTACCCAGATATCGCCCCGTGGGATCTCGGGGTGGGTGCGTAGATGATCGATGGTGGTGAGGATCTCAGCGATACCGGCTTTATCATCGGCGCCAAGTAAGGTGGTGCCATCGGTGGTGATCAGATCTTGGCCCACATAGTGAGTTAAGAACGGGTAATCCTGCACCGTGAGCATCTCGCCGCCCTGGCCAAGGGCAATATTCCCGCCCTGATAGTGCTTGATGATCTGCGGTTTGACTTGCCGCGCCTCATAGTCGGCGGTGTCCATATGGGCAATTAAGCCAATGGCAGGGGCATCAGGCTGGTTGCCTGGCAGACACGCGGTGAGATAACCGTTGTTATCTAACGTAACCTGCGTCATGCCCAGTGCCACCATCTCTGCGTGTAAGGCGCGGGCAAATACGCGCTGGCCTTCGCTGCTGGGGCAGGCGGGATTGGTTTCATCAGAGCGGGTATGAAAAGTCACGTAACGCAAAAAACGCTCGAGCAAAGTATCCATTGATAGCCTCCAGTTGTGAGGCGTTATTGTGGCGCGTTAACATGACTCACTCATTGCGTCAGCGCAGGTTTTTGTGCTTTTTTAAGGTGGTAGTCAACGCCTAAGGCCCCTTGAGGCGGCGTGCTTATCGACGCCGCGCCGCGCAAGGCTTTAAAGGGAGATAGCGGCTCGCTTTTTATTGTCACTGCCGGCGGTAAGTGTGTACACTTCGCGCCGTTCTAAGGGCATTTCTCATGCAGGAGTCTGCGAGAAAACCCAACCGATAATTGGCCGTTAAGGCAAGGCTTGCAAAAACGACAGACAACGGGTGGGGCCGATTTTTAATACTGGTTAAGGACTGGTAGTAATGCCGATCACAACACCGATCACAATATCGGTAGAGACGTCACTAGCCACGCCAGTTGCAACAACCAGTTGCAACAAAAAGCGCGGCAGACACTCATCATGGATGTGATCGAGTGGACGAATGGCTCATTATCTTCCCGTGTCATGGGCGATCACATTCGATGAGCGTGGCGGTTGTCGTTTTAACATGAAACATGTTGGCGCCGTTGCGTCTTTTTTGCTTGCAACCTTCTCCTGCTGTCGTGGCAGCGGCTAAGTGATGAACCGATGGCGTGGCTGATGCCCTCGGTCATCAAAGTGCTGCGGTAAGCCATGTTAGGTGGCGCCGTATACCGTTGAGCTTGATGTAAAGCCACCCGCCCCACATCAAGACTCGTTACTTCCCAACATCCACCAACGCGGGCTTGCCACCGGTTAATACGCGCGTTTGGCTGTGATAGCGGGTAACGAAGGCGACAGGATCGTCGCTCATTTGCGAGGCATAGCCCATGACTAATTGGTCCAGCAAAGACTCTTTGAAGGTCTACAACGTTCCCTACTGGGGAGCTGGTTTTTTCAATATCAATGATGCCGGTCATGTTACCGTCGCCCCTGATAAATCTCGCCCAGATGCCCACATCGTCATCTCTGATGCCATTGCGCAGTTGCGTCAATCAGGGCTCTCAACCCCAATATTGCTGCGCTTTCCCAATATTCTTAAAAGTCGGGTCGATGCGTTATTTAACGCCTTTGGTCAGGCTATTGAAAAATCTGGTTATCAAGGGGATTACCTGTGCGTTTACCCCATCAAGGTAAACCAGCAGGGCCGAGTCATTGAAACCATCAGCCAATCTTACAGTGACAAGCCAAGGCTTGGGCTTGAAGCGGGCTCAAAGCCTGAGCTGCTAGCCGTGTTGTCCCATCACCACGATAAAGGCTCGGTGATTGTCTGTAACGGTTACAAAGATCGTGAATATATTCGTCATGCGTTGCTTGGCAACCTGATGGGCCACAAGGTTTACATCGTCATTGAAAAGCCGTCTGAGCTTGAAATGGTGCTAGATGAGTCAGCCCGCCTCAATATTAAACCTAACATCGGGGTGCGCGCTAAGCTCGCGTCGACCGGTTCTGGCATGTGGGAGTCAAGCGGTGGCTCCATGTCAAAATTTGGTCTTTCTGCCTCCCAGATCCTGGCTCTGATCGCCCGTTTGCAAAGTGTTGGCAAGTTAGATTGCCTGCAACTGCTGCACTTTCACCTTGGCTCTCAGATTGCCAACATCCGTGACATTCAAGGTGGCATTCGCGAGTGCGGTCGTTTCTACGCCGAGCTGCGCCGACTTGGCGCCAACATCGAGGTGGTGGATGTGGGCGGCGGCTTAGGGGTGGATTACGAGGGGACTCGCTCGCAAAGTCACTGCTCGGCTAACTACAGCTTGTCTGAATATGCCAATAACGTGGTGTGGGGCATTGGCGATGTCTGCCGCGAATTTGATCTGCCACATCCGACCATCATCAGTGAGTCTGGCCGCGCTCTGACCGCCCATCACGCCGTGTTGGTAACCAATATTATTGGTGCCGAAGAGGTGGTGATGAATGACATTCAGGCGCCAACGCCCGATGCGCCCACTATTTTGCAAAACATGTGGCAAGGGTGGCTAAATCTTGATGCAGAAGACCCCGCGTTACTGGAGATCTTCCATGACTCAGTGGCCGCTCTGGGGGATGTGAATACCCAATACACCATGGGGCTGCTCAACCTTGAGCAACGGGCATGGGCTGAGATGCTGCACCAAAACACCTGCTTGGCGCTTAAAGGTCGGCTCAATCCGGTCAATCGCAATCACCGTGCGCTGGCAGATGAGCTCGCTGAAAAGCTAGCCGATAAGTGTTTTACTAACTTCTCACTGTTCCAGTCGCTGCCAGATGCGTGGGGGATCGGTCAAGTATTCCCCGTGATGCCACTCACCGGTCTTGAGCGTCCGCTCAGTCGGCGCGGTATTTTGATGGATATCACCTGTGACTCGGATGGTCAGGTGGAGCACTATGTGGATGGTCTTGGCGTCGAAAGCACCCTGGCGATGCCGCAGTATGCCAAAGACGAAGTGTGCCACGTTGGGTTCTTCTTGGTTGGCGCCTATCAAGAGATCTTGGGCGATCTACACAACCTGTTCGGTGACACCCACTGCGCAGAAGTGTGGCTCGATGATGAAGGTAAGATGGACATTCGCAATGTGATGCGTGGGGATACCGTCGATCAATTGCTGCGATACGTGAACATCGATCCATCCGTGATCCGTGCCAGCTATCAGCGCATTGCCTCTCACCCCGCCTTAGATGAAGCAACCCGCAAGGCGCTGCTCGATGAGTTGGAGCAGGGTCTGCAAGGCTACGCTTATTTGGAAGATGAATAAGCAGATGATAAGCAGTGAGGGAGGGCCGTGTTTGGCCTCCCCATCACAACAAAAGCGGCGCCTTCGGGCGCCGTTTTTGTTGATCTACCCCTCGTTTTGTTTTACCGACGGATGTTTGTATTGAATGGCATACATGAAAAGCAAATAATCTTCTACTCAATTAGGCGCTTAGTGCATTCACTCAAAAAATGGGCACGGTAAATGGCACCATCGGCATTTAGCGTTTGCGGCATGCAATAGATGGCGTTGATCACCGATGGCCGGTTTGTCATCGTTAAGCGCGCCCGTCAATGCGGATAAAAGGTTCACCAGATGAAACACTCATGGCAGCGATATTTACAGATTATTCAACAGGTAGTGAAACCCGCACTGGGCTGTACTGAACCCATTGCCGCTGCCTATGCCGCCGCGGTTGCGACGCGGCTGCTAGGGTGTGAGCCTGGCCGCCTGGACGTTGCGGTATCCGATAATCTCTATAAAAACTCGATGGGCGTGTATGTTCCCGGGACCGGTAAGATGGGGCTGGCCATTGCAGCTGCCGCGGGCGCCATCGGCGGTAATGCGGATGCCGGATTAGAGGTGCTGGCTACCATTGAGCCCAAGCAAGTGGCCCGTGCCCAGATGCTTATTGATGCCGGTTTGGTGCAGGTGAGCCGCACCGCCGCCCCTGAGTTTATTTTTTGCCGGGTGACCGTTTATGGCTCGGATGACAAGGGTGATGAGCACAGTAGCGAAGTGACCCTGTGTGGTGGCCATACCCGCATCATCGAGCAGCGCCGTGATGGCGAGGTGATCTTTTTGGCAGATCCACACCAAGGGGGAACCACTGGCGCCATTTGTGAGGGGGTGGAGATCAGCATTGCTGCGATTTATGAGTTTGCGACCCAGATTGGGTTTGAGCAGATTGCCTTTATCCTTCAAGCCTCTGAACTTAACGGCAAGCTGTCTGCTGAGGGGATGGATCGCCCTTATGGTCTAGAAATTGGCCGCACTATGCAGCAAAACATACAAGCTGGGCTGGTTGGCGAAGATGTGATGAACCGTATCGTGATGATGAGCGCGGCAGCGTCCGATGCTCGCATGGGCGGCGCCAGCTTACCTGCGATGAGTAATTTTGGCAGTGGCAACCAAGGGATCGCGGCCACCATTCCGGTGGTGGTGATAGCCAAGTGCTATGGCGCCAGTGAAGAGCAACTGGCCCGGGCCCTGATCATGAGCCATCTGGGCGCCATCTATATCAAGTCTCACTATCCACCCTTGTCGGCGTTTTGCGGCAACACCGTCACCTGCGCTGCCGCGGCCATGGCCATGGTCTATTTGGCAGGGGGAAGCTTTGAGCAATCGTGTTTTGCCATTCAAAACGTGTTGAGTGACAACGCGGGCATGGTGTGCGATGGGGCTAAAGCGTCGTGCGCGATGAAGGTGAGCAGTGCGGCCGGATCTGCGGTGCGCGGATTTTTGCTGGCCATGGGGCATCATGTGGTGATGAGCCAAGGGATCGTGGCCGATAGCGTGGAGCAGACCATTTGTAACGTCGCCCAGATGATCAAAGAGGGGATGGCGGCGACCGATACCGCCATCATTGAGATCATGGCAAAAGGCCATGGGGCGAGATAGCCGAGGATGGCAATCCATCACGCCGTTCTTGTAACCCACCACTAAGAATGAAAAACCAGGAGCTGGCGAAAACAAGTGGGAGATGGCGGGACTTGTGGCGTGATGCCTAGTTTTAATTGGGATTGTTTAATCCCTTTGTAAACAGGTGACGAAATCCTAACTGGCGGAGTTGTTAGGATGTTTTTGGTTAAAAAAAGTCGTGCCCGGCCAAGACTACCTTGCCGATCACGGCTAGGTTCTCGAGCTGGTTGGCTGGACGCGCCTCTGGTCGTCAAAGTGCTGGAGGCGCTAAAGAAATGGTACCTACGACAATTATGATTGGTGCCTTTAATTAGTTAGGTCAGTTAGTGCGGTTATGGGCGTTGTTTCCCAAATCGATGCAACGTGCATGGAACTAATTGAAGATCCGGTGATCTGATCACTATCATCCCTTTTCAAGTATCCATCATGGGCAAAGCGCTTCATCCCATCAGCAACTGGCCTCAATACAA
>JBOFTS010000095.1:0-35407 GCA_051652185.1 Aeromonas sp. | reverse complement strand
GTGCCTTGTCGATCTGATCGAAGGCAAAAGCTTTACCGCCGTAGTGCTTAGCCAGCACGCTGGTGATAGCTGCAGTCAGGGTGGTTTTACCGTGGTCAACGTGGCCGATGGTACCCACGTTTACGTGCGGTTTGTTACGCTCAAATTTTTCTTTAGACATGATCGTCCCTCTAAACTAACGCTGAGTACGCGGTCGCAAGCTAACCACAGACAGTTGATAAGATGGATTTGATTCTAATGGGAAGGAGATACACAGGCTGACAGGCATGTTCAATGCCGACTTCACCCGAAGGCGTTGCTAATGATGTCGGTTGAGCCATCTCAGCTTCTTGGAGCGGGCAGCGGGAATCGAACCCGCATCATTAGCTTGGAAGGCTAAGGTAATAGCCATTATACGATGCCCGCACTTATCTCACCCAAAGAACTCAAACCGCAGAGAAATATGGTGGAGGGAGAAGGATTCGAACCTTCGAAGGCAGAGCCGTCAGATTTACAGTCTGATCCCTTTGGCCACTCGGGAACCCCTCCAGATGCCAGATTGTCACAACGGTCATTCTGCTTTCACCCGTTGTTTTATCGCTTTTGCTAGGCAAATAGACGACGAACAATCAAACGTCGCGCATTTTATTGTAAGGTTTTGGGCGATGCAACCATTGCGCTGGGCAAAATCTGCTTTATTGCGGCGAAAATAGCAAAAAAATAGCAGCAAATCGGCCAATCCTGCTGCGTCCCTTGTCGCCTCCCCACCCTTGGTGTATGGTCGCCGTGCCTAAAAAACAGTGATGACATCATGACTCAAGAGCATAACCCCTATCTGCAATTCACCCGCGAACAATGGGCGTTATTGCGCGATTCGGTCCCCCTGACCCTGACCGAACACGACTTGCAAACCCTACGGGGGATCAATGAAAAGGTGTCATTACGGGAGGTAGAAGATATCTACTTGCCGCTCTCGCGACTACTCAATCTCTACGTCAAAGCCAAGCAGCGGCGCAGCCGAGTGCAAGAGCAATTCCTTGGCCAGTCTCGTGGCAAGGGCACCTATATCATCAGCATTGCAGGCAGCGTGGCGGGGGGGAAAAGTACCACCGCCCGCATTTTGCAGGCACTGCTAGAGCGTTGGCCTGAGCACCCTAGGGTGGAGCTGGTGACCACCGATGGCTTTTTGTATCCCAATCATGTGCTAGAAGCGCGCGGACTCATGCGCCGCAAGGGATTTCCTGAATCCTACGACATCCGGCATTTAGTGGAATTTGTCACTGACATTCGTGCCGGCCATGAAAAAGTCGAGGCTCCCATTTATTCCCACCTCATTTACGACATCATTCCTGATGAGAAAAAGGTGGTAGAGCAACCGGACATTCTGATCCTAGAAGGGCTCAACGTGCTGCAAAGCGGTATGGACTATCCCCAAGAGCCCCATCGGGTCTTTGTGTCAGATTTTGTCGATTTCTCAATTTTTGTGGATGCTAAAGCCGATTTACTGCGCACCTGGTATATCGAACGATTCCTTAAGTTTCGCAGCGGCGCTTTTTCTGACCCTGACTCTTATTTTCATCACTATGCCAAGCTGGCCGAGAGCGAGGCAACCCAGATCGCCAACAACCTTTGGCAAGAGATCAATCTGCTGAATTTGCATGAAAATATTTTACCCACCAGGGAGCGGGCCAACCTCATTCTCACCAAGGGGCAAGAACACGCTATTGAGCAAATCAAGCTACGTAAATAACCGCCATGGTTACGGGTAGAACGACGAGGGGGCCACTGGCCCCCTCGTCTATTTAACCTTGCAACCTAGTGAGATCTATCTTCATCTTCGATTTACCCCCACTATCGACTCATTTTAATCCTATCCATGGCTCAGTCCCCTCGGCGCAAAGAGAGCTCCCCGCCCAGATAAGATGTGAGTCCTGCTGCTGTCTCCAACTGCAGCGCGCCACGATCATCGATACCACGGGCGATGCCACGGATCTCTTGCTCCCCCATCAGCAAGCGCACTGGGCGAGCGGCAAAGTGATCAAGCCGATTCCAATCCTCAACAAAGCTGGCTAAACCTTGTTGCTCGAATGTCTGCAGCGCCCGTTGCAAGTGCTCAATCATGCAGGCTGCGAGCTGATTGCGATCGCTCAACTGTCCATTGATATGGCGCAGCTCTGCCCATGCCTGATCGATTTTATCGCCCTCACGCTCGGGGAGCGCCATATTAAGGCCAAGCCCGATCACAAGATGGCAACCGGTGCTCGCGCTGCTACTCATCTCCACTAAAATGCCTGCCAACTTGCGCCCTTGATAATACAGATCGTTGGGCCACTTTAGTTCAACCCCTTGATAACCAAGAGATTCGAGTGCCTGTACCACCGCCACCCCCATCGCCAAACTCAAACCCATTGCACCCGCCATCCCCGGCGCTAAGCGCCAATAGATGCTTAAGATCAGCTGGCAACCAAACGGTGAGATCCAAGGTTTACCGCGCCGGCCTCGCCCTGCTGTCTGGCATTCAGCTAAACAACACTCACCCTGTTGCAGCTCATTGACCCGCTCGAACAGGTACTGATTAGTGGAGTCAATCACCGCAAAGCAGTGCACGGGAGCAATGGGACTCTTAGCCTGCAACACGCCCTGATCATAGAGCGCCATCGGTACCGCGAGCCGATAGCCTTTACCGCTCACACTAAATAGATCAAGACCAAACCCTTTGAGGGCGGCCATATGTTTACTGATTGCCGCGCGGCTAACCCCAAGCTGTTTGCCTAACTGCTCACCGGAGTGAAATAGCCCATCGCTCAGCAAGCCTATCAATGCCTGCCTGATGGGGGTCAAGGTCATGCCAGAACCTCATCAAGCGTGGTCTCGCCTTGCGCGCCCATAAAGCGCACCTCATGCTCGAGCACTACCCCAAACTGGCTTTCAACGCTATCGCGAACATGCGCCGCCAGCGCGATCAACTCCATGGCACTGGCGCCGCCAAGGTTAACCAGTACCAGCGCCTGCTCTTGATGAACCGCTGCGCGGCCAATCGCAAACCCCTTCAAACCACACTGATCGATCAGCCAACCCGCTGCCAGTTTGGCTTGCCCCTCTGTGGCCGGATAACAAGGCATCTGTGGATAGCGCGACTTGAGATCCTCCGCCAGCACAGCAGGCACCAGTGGATTTTTGAAAAAGCTGCCGGCATTACCGAGCACCGCAGGATCCGGCAGCTTGGCCATGCGGGTGGCGCAGACAGTATCAAAAATAGCCTGCGCGGCGGGTGCATCACCAAGGGCAGCCAATGGCCCGTAGCCCAGCTTAGGTTGCCACGCTTTAGGAAGGACAAATCCGACGGCCGTGATCAGGTGAGAGTCTTGATACTCATGCTTGAAGATACTGTCACGATAACCAAAACGGCACTGTGCAGCGGCGATCCGCTCAATCTCGCCGGTTTGCCAATTAAATGCATCCACATAGGCGCAAACATCAGCCAGTTCAACGCCATAAGCACCGATGTTTTGCACTGGTGCAGCCCCAACGGTACCGGGGATCAATGCCAAATTTTCAAGGCCAAACCATCCTTGCTGCAAGGTATGACGGACCAACTGATGCCAATCCTCTCCGGCGGCGACATGAAGTAACCAGTGATCACCGCAATCTTCTGCACTGATCCCTTTAAGCCGGTTGAGCACGACCAAACCAAGAAAATCGCGGGTAAACAGCACATTACTACCCCCCCCAAGATTGAGTCGAGGGAGCGTATTTAACGCCACATCGGCGCGTAAGGTCACGAGATCGGCAACGTGTTCCAGCTCAGCTAGCCAGAGGCTGTGCGCATCAAGCGCAAGGGTGTTGAGCTTCAATAAGGAGGCATTGGCATTCAGTTTCATCGGTCTATTCCGGCTTGGTGCAGAGGGCCAGTCTACCTCAAGTTATCTCCCGACCAAAAACCTCTGCCCTTTTCGGTTCAATAACCGTGGTTTACAGTATGCAGTTTTAACCGCTGAGGAAACGTTCATGAACAACCAGTTTGCCGTCATCGGTCTGGGCCTATTTGGTAGCGCCTTGTGTGAAGAGTTGCAACAACACAATGTCGATGTGCTGGCGATTGATATCGACGAGAGTAAGACGCGGCACGTTGCCACCATCTGCAATCACGTCATCGTGGCAGATGCTACCGATGAAGCCACCGTTGCCGAGCTTGGGCTAGCTAACTTCGACATCGTCTTCGTTGCGATCGGCGACAACCTTGATACGAGCATCCTCACGACCCTCGTACTCAAAGAGGCAGGGGTGAAGAAAGTCTGGGTCAAAGCCCGTGACAAGTTCCATGCCAAAATCTTGCAAAAGGTCGGTGCAGACAAGGTGATCAACCCCGAATGGGATATGGGGCGCCGAGTGGCCCAGAGCATGTTAGATAACCGATTGTTTGACTATCTTGAGCTTGGCCACAACATGGTCCTGACCGAGTTCGTCATCACGTTGCCGCAAAATGACAAGCTGCTCAGCGATTTACATTTGCTGCAACAAAGTGATTTTCAGTTGCTTGCAATCAAACGCAGTGACCAACTGCACAGTGTGCTGACCGGAACAATGGCGCTGCAACTGGGTGATATTCTCATTCTTGCAGGCAAAAAAGATGCGATCGACCACTGGCTTGAAACCCTATGATCCGCTGGCGTAACAACTACACCTTCCCCCTGCATCAGGAACAAAACGCTCGCTGGAGTGAGGGCCAACTGATCCTTGGCAGCTTTGTGCTCATCTTGCTCATTGGCACACTCTTTTTGGTGCAGCCCTCGAGCCACCATGGTGAGGTCACCTTCATCAACGCGCTATTTACTGCCACCTCAGCCATTAGCGTGACAGGTCTTGGCGTAGTCGATACGGGTACCGCCTTCACGTTGCAGGGGCAAATTTTTCTGCTGATGCTGATGGAAATTGGCGGACTCGGTCAAATGACCATGACCCTGCTACTGATCGCCATTTTCAGTAAGCGGGTGGGCCTGCGCGAGCAGGTGTTAGCTAAAGAGGCGCTGGGGCAAGAGGGGTCAGTCAACATTGTGGAGCTGGTTAAACGCATCATGCTGTTTGCCCTGATTGCCCAGTTAATTGGCACTGGCATCATGGCCATCCGCTGGGTACCTGAAATGGGCTGGATGCACGGCCTTTATGTCAGCTTCTTTCATGCGGTCTCAGCCTTTAATAACGCCGGATTCTCGTTATTTCCCAACAATCTGATGAGTTATCGCGATGACCCGATTATCAGCCTGACCATCGCCGGTTTGCTGATCTTGGGCGGCATTGGTTTCACCGTCATTGTCGATTTGGCGCGCAATCGGTGCTGGCGCAAGCTCAAGCTGCACAGCAAGCTGATGCTCGTGATGACGCCGGCGTTACTGCTGATTGGTACCCTGATGTTCTGGCTGCTAGAGCGCCACAATCCGGGCACCCTTGGCCATGCAAGTCTCGGCGGGCAGTTCTTGGCGGCCTTCTTCCAATCGGCCAGCGCCCGTACCGCAGGGTTTAACACCATCGATATTGGCTTGATGACGCCTGCCGCACTGCTGTTTTTGATGATGCTGATGTTTATCGGTGCCGGTGCCACCTCAACCGGTGGTGGTATTAAAGTCACGACGTTTGCGGTGGTGTTATTGGCGACTAAAGCATTTTTGACCAAGCGCCCCCATGTCATCGCCTTTGGCCGCACCTTATCATCACAAATTGTTACCCGCTCACTGGCCATCATTATTATCAGTGCCATGGTGCTGATGCTGTCGATGTTCTTGCTGATGGTGACCGAGGATCTGCCGTTTGACAAAATCATGTTCGAGACCATTTCCGCGTTCGCTACGGTTGGCCTCTCGACGGGGATCACGGCGTCCCTTAGTGAGTCAGGCAAACTCATTTTGGTACTAGTGATGATTTGTGGCCGACTTGGCCCCCTCACCCTTGCCTTTATGCTAGCTCGCCCAGTTGAGACGCGGATCCGCTATCCAGAAGAGAATGTCTATACCGGCTAAGCGCCAAACGCAGGGGAATACCTTCACCAATAACACGCGGGGCCAATGGCCCCGCGCTTTTTTATCTCATGGCATTAGCAACGGACTTATGGGCCCTTGCTACTGGTTCCACGCGTTGGGGCACTCTTGCGATAACCGGCCCCAGCGTTGCTGGCAGCACCAGGTTTACTACGACTAAAACGCCGCTTGTTTGCTCCCGATGCCTCTTTAGGTAGCGCACTAAAACTTGCGCCAGAATCTTGTCTCGCCCCCTCAATAAGGCCATTTAGCTGCTCGGTGAGCGGCCTCATAAATTGCTGATAACTGCCGTGCCGCTCAGCAATCTGGCCAAGGCTTTGCTCCCACAACGCCGTCATATCCGGCGTCGTCGCGGTGGCCGGTAACGCTTGCACCAATGCACGACCAGTGGGCGTTGCCTTGATACTCTTGCCCCGGCGCTCCAAAAAACGCCGCTTAAATAGCAGATCAATAATGCCGGCTCGGGTCGCCTCGGTGCCAAGGCCATCGGTGTCACGCAACGTTTTACGGATCTCACTATCTTGCACAAAACGGGCAATCCCCGTCATGGCCGCTAGCAAGGTCGCGTCGGTAAATGATTTCGGCGCCTGCGTCATTTTTTCTAATAATTCTCCCCGTTCACAGGGCAGCTGCTCACCCTCCTGCAGGGCGGGCAAGGTCCCCGCTTTTTCATCATCGTCATCTTCTTCCACCCCAAGCAGCGTCTTCCAGCCGGCCTTGAGAATACGGCGGGCACTGGCCTGAAACAGCCCACCGGCGATACGCAGCTGCACCTTGCTGTCGTTGTATTCAAACGCAGGATAAAACTGCAGCAGATATTGCCGAGCAATTAAGCCGTAGATCTTCCCCTCATCAGCCCCAAGGCTCTCAACGTTACCCCGTTTTTCAGTGGGAATAATGGCGTGATGGGCATCTACTTTGCTGTTGTTCCACGCTTTGCTGCGAATTTTACCGTCCGCCTCAGCGACGGCCTTGGCCAGTGTCGGTGCGGTCGCCGCAATTGCGCCAAGCACCTGCGCCGCTCGATTGAAATGGTCAGTGGGCAGATAACGGCTATCAGAACGGGGATAGGTGATGAGCTTGTGTCGCTCATAGAGGCTCTGACAGATATCGAGCACCCGCTTGGCATCCATACCAAATCGCTTAGCTGCATCGATCTGTAGGCTAGATAGGTTATAAGGCAGCGGCGCGGCCTGCTTGCGAGCTTGCTCAACCACCGACTCAACCTGCGCAATTTGACCGTGGATCCGGCTCACCACCTTCTCTGCCAATGCCCGATTGAGTACCCGGCCCTCTTCATCCTGCCACGGCAAACACGCTTCAGATGGCTGCCACTTAGCGGTAAAACGCTCGTTATTAGCCGTCAGTAGATGGGCCACTACCTCAAAAAACGGTTTCGCAACAAAGGCATCGATCTCAAGATCTCGCCGCACCACAAGGCCAAGCAGCGGGGTCTGTACTCGGCCGACCGAAAGCAGCTCGCTACACCCCGCCTTGCGCCCGAGCAGGGTGTAGGCGCGGGTCATGTTGATGCCATAGAGCCAGTCGGCTCGGCTGCGCGCGAGTGCCGAGACCGCCAGCGGCACAAACTCTTTGTTATCCCGTAGCTTGTCGAGGGCCCGTAGCACCGCAGGCGGGTTGAGATCGCTGATGAGACAACGCTGCACCGGCTTGGTTTTCGGGTAACCGAGAAAGTCGATCACCTCATCCACCAGCAGCTGCCCTTCTCGGTCTGGGTCACCGGCATTGACCACACAATCAGCCTGCTTGATAAGACGCTTGATAACGGTGAGCTGGCTTTTCGTCTTAGGTTTGGCCACCAACTGCCACTGCACAGGAACGATGGGAAGGTGCTCCATCCGCCACTGCTTAAAGGCGGCGTCATAGGCATCCGGTTCTGCCTGCTCTAATAGATGGCCAATGCACCAAGTGACCACATCCCCTTGGGCCGTTTCGATAAAACCGTCACCTTTCTTGTGGGGCTTGGGTAGCGCATCAGCAATGGCGCGGCCTAATGTGGGCTTCTCGGCGATAAAAAGTCGCATGACAAACGTACCTAAACACTGTATATGCAGCCAGTATACAACTGCCACCACAAAAGCCCAACCGCCCCTATACGCCAAATAGCGGATGTGGGGCGAAGGACGACAAAGGCTGGCAACAGTTGGCACGACTAGCGCCAGTGGACACAACCCTCACTCATGTGAATGGCCACAGATAGCAGCGCTCAGCGTCGATACCTTTAACGACTAGCCTTAGCGACTCTCCTTAGCCGCCCTTAACGACGCTTTGTCGTGGTCAACTAAATCCCCACCTTTTTTACACGAGCCGTTAGTGCGCGCTGTTAATACAGCTATTTCGCTCACAAAAATGGCGCCATCAAGGCGCCGTTTTTTTGTTTACTCGCTCAAGCACACCGGCTATCGGAGGGGTATTACTTTCGCGCCGCCATTGCCACTGAATCTATTCAACCCAGCCCTTAGCGAGGGTGATGTGGGATCTAAAAATCCCCCTCATCCATATACTCCTGCGCGCACTCCACCAGCTGTGGCCACAACTCTTCCGGCACCCAGGCGTCCGGGTCATCTTCATCGCCGTCATATTGGGTCCAAAAGTAACAGCGAAGCCCGGTGGCGAACTCATCACTGACTTCTGCCAGCTCAGAGAGCGGCCCTAACCAAGCAATACGACGCAAACTAGAGGCGAGATCGTTGATGGTATCCATCAAGTTGCGATCGTCAGAACACTGCTCTACTAGCAGGGTAAAGCGCTCCCGCGCCTGTTCTGTTTGATCGTCTTCCAGCTCACCGGTGTCGGCCAAGAGATCGACAAAATCTTCTAGCAGATATGCAATCAGCCCCTCGCGGTCTTCAAACCACTGGATCTGGGCGCCCTTGATCCCCAGTACGGAAGATTCGAAAGAATCATCAAGGTGACACAGTGCCCATGGATCGTCAGTCATGCTTCTCTTCCTCAGGCTAAATAAAATGCCCTATGTTATGTCTAGCTCTCAACTCTTGCCACTTTGGGCAAAGAGAGTGACGCCGCCAGCCCGCCTAATTCGGCACGGCCCATGATAAAACTCCCCCGATAGGCTTCTGCCAGATCGGAAACAATGTTAAGGCCAAGACCTGATCCAGGCACTTTTTCATCGAGTCGCACGCCACGCAGCACCGCTTTGGCGATCTGATCCTCGCTCATGCCAGGGCCGTCATCTTCGATGCGCAAGGTGATCCAGTCCCCGAGCTCAGCACTGGAGACCCGCAGTCCCGTTGCCGACCATTTAAAGGCATTTTCCAGCACATTGCCGACCATTTCATCGAAATCCTGCTCCTCTACCCCAACGGCCAGATTAGCTGGGACCTGCAGGTCAACCGCCTTACCCGGATAAAGGCGAGAGAACGCACGGCAGATATACTCCACCCGCGCCCGCACCGGCGTCGATACGCCGAGGATCTTCGCTGCCCCCGTCACTCGCGCCTTGCCAAGATGGTAATCAATGTGGCGTTGGATCTGGTCAAGCTGCTCACCAATGGCGAGCTGATCGGGTGGCGGTAATTGGGCCACTTGATTACGCATGATGCTAAGGGGCGTCTTAAGGGCGTGGGCCAAATTTCCGGTATGGGAGCGGGCTCGCTGCAGCAACTCACTGTAGTGGTGCAATAACCGGTTGATATCTTCTACCAGTGGCTGGATCTCTAACGGGTAATGCAGCTCGAAGCCTTCTTGCTGACCTTGATGGATTTGCCCGAGTTCTCGGCGCAGCAGATGTAATGGTCGTAATCCGTAGACGATTTGAAACATAAAGCCAAGCAACAAGCTCGCCGCGGCAAAACCAAGTCCCAAAAATAGACTAATACGGGTTTTATTAAGAGTCTGAGTGAGGGCGCTGCTGTCTTTGGCCATCACCAAGGTGAACACCCGATCTGAACCGGGTAACAATACCGTGCGGGTCATCACCAACAAGGGCTCACGATTAGGCCCCTTACCCACAAAGAGATCAGGATCGCCAAAGGCAGACTTCAAACCCTCGGTAATCAGTTTGGTATCCCACAATGAGCGGGAGCGACCGACCACATCATGACCTAGCTCCAGCTGCCAGTAGTAACCAGAATAGGGCTGGTTAAAGCGCGGATCACTCATCGCTTCTGTCACTGCAGGCAGACCATTGGGCTGTACATCGATACGAGCAAGCAAGTCATATACCTGCAAACGCAGGCTATCGGCTTCTGCCTCCTGCCAGTAGTTGCGCATCAGGGTTTGCAAACTAAAGCCGGTGGCAAATAACAGTAAGCCGCACCACACCAGGGCAACAGCCAGCAATCTTCCCCGCAAGGTTCTGACCAGCTTCATGCCGATGGCCCCATCCAACGAATCATCAATGCGGCATTCATTCGTTGATCCGATATCCCAAACCGCGCACGGTCTCAATCAAGTCAGGATGGGTTTTTTTGCGGATCCGCCCAATAAATACCTCAACGGTATTGGAGTCACGGTCAAAATCCTGAGCGTAAATATGGTCAATCAACTCACTGCGCGACACGACTTTGCCTCGATGCTGCATCAGATAACCAAGCACGCGAAACTCGTGGGCCGTTAATTTGATCGGTGCGCCTTCATACCACACCTGGGAGGCCGCCATATCCAAGCGTACTCCGCCAATTTCCAGCACCGAACTGGCATTACCTGCTGCGCGGCGCACCAGCGCCTGAACCCGCGCCACCAACTCAGCGACTTGAAATGGCTTAGTGAGATAATCATCGGCGCCAGCATTGAGCCCTTCAATTTTTTCATGAAGCTGGCTGCGGGCCGTGAGCACCAGCACAGGTGTATCAATCCCCTTACTGCGCCACTCTTTTAGCACGCTCAAGCCATCACGCCCGGGCAAACCAAGATCAAGAATGATCGCATCATAGGGTTCGGTTTCCCCCAAAAATCCGGCCTCATTACCATTGTGACAAAGGTCTGTCACAAATCCTGAGATCCGTAACTGTTCTGCTAGCTGGCCTGCTAGGATTTTTTCATCTTCAACTATCAAAATTCGCATCAACAGGCTTCCATAACGGAGTTATTCATCATCTGTAACCGAGGGGGCGGGCTCAAATAACCGCTCCACATGGTGACCCTTAGCCCATACCAATTCAAGGTTATCGGCCCGATAAGCGACCTCGATTACGCTACTCTCTCGATCGATAACGCGTAGTTCATAGAGCCAAATACCCTCTTGCTCTCCCAAATCAATCCGCAATACTCGTACCGGCAATCCTGCGGCTACGTGCATCATTTCGTGAAAAGGCCGAACCCGTCCCTCATAGACCGCTTGCTGCAGTTGAGCTTCATTAGGCGTGACCGCCTGTGCCAGCATCGGCAGCAATAGTCCAAGCAGAGGGAGCGCGCTATTCATAGATGATTCATCTCTAAAAACCTAATATACCGGCGTTTATAGTCTGCCAGCCATGAATCCGGAATGAATATGATCCCGCGTAGTTTCCTACTGATCCTCTGCTTATTGAGCGCTAGCTGCTGGGCTGCGCCAAGTCGTCTCGACATGGCAGCACTGGTCAAACTTTTATTGGCGCAAGGGTATCACGACATTCGGGAAATCGAGCTCAAAGGAGACAAATTCGAGGTCAAAACCCTCGATCGCCAGCATCAGCAGGTGCAGCTGACTGTCGATGTGTACAGCGGCAAGATCAAACAACAAGAGGCCAATTAGGCCTCTTTTGCTTATCTAGTGTCTGCGCCAAGGGCGCAACAACTTTTCTCGGCGTAGCCACAATAGCGCGCAGGCCATCAATAGGTAGATGAGGGGTTCTAACCCGCCGCTTTTAAGTGACCACCAGTAGTGCACCGGCACTAACAAGGCAATGGCATAGATCCAGTTATGCAGCTTTTGCCACCCTGCCCCCATCCGCCGTTGTAGCGCAGGCCACGACGTGATGCTAAGCGCCATCAATAGCAGCAGCGCCATCATGCCAACAATAATGTAGCTACGCGTGAACAGCTCACGGCCAATCAAGCCCCAATCAAACTGCAGATCAAGGGCTAGCCACGCCACAACATGCAGCAGCGCCCAGACACCACACCATAGCCCAAGGGGGCGGCGCAGCTTGATCAATGCCCCTTGTCGCCAACGCTTGGCCAGCGGTGATACCAGCAAGGTGAGCAGCAATAGATTAAGCGCCCCTTTGCCAAGGTAGTGGATAAGCTCTGGCACCGGATCCCCTCCCAACAAGCCTCCTGGTATGGCAAACCCCAGCCACAGCAAAAAGCCAAGGCACATCAGATGAACCAAAGCTCGCAAGCCGTTGATATGGGCGGCAGTCAATCTCAAAACCATTGGCGTAGATCCATACCCTGATAAAGCGATGCCACATCATCGCCATATCCGTTAAACATCAAGGTAGGTTGGCGCTTGGCACCAAACAGCCCACCGTCACCAATAAAACGCTCACTCGCCTGACTCCAGCGAGGGTGATCAACCTGCGGATTCACATTGGCATAAAAGCCATATTCGCTAGGCGCTAATCGATTCCACGTCGTCGGTGGTAGCTGCTCAACGAGCTTGATAGAAACGATGCTCTTGATGCTCTTAAAGCCATATTTCCACGGCACCACCAGCCGGATTGGCGCACCATTTTGGGCGGGCAAGGTGTTGCCATACAGCCCCATCGCTAAAAACGAAAGTGGGTGCATCGCCTCATCGATCCGCAACCCTTCCACGTAGGGGTAGTCGATGCCGCCCCCTAGGCTCCCATCCTGCCCTGGCAGTTGTTTGGGGTCATACAAGGTCTGAAACGCAACAAACTTAGCCCGACTGGTCGGTTCTGCGCGGCGAATAAGATCCGCCAGCGAGATGCCACTCCAAGGCAGCACCATGGACCATGCCTCAACACATCGCAGCCGATAAATACGCTCTTCGAGCTCGGTTTTATTAATGAGGTCCCACACATCGAGGGTAAAAGGCTTCGCAACCTCCCCCTCAATGTTAAGGGTCCAAGGCTCGGACTTAAGGTAATGGGCATTGCGCGCGGGATCTGACTTATCGGTCCCAAGCTCATAAAAGTTGTTATAAGTGGTGGCTTTATCTTCTGGTGTCAGCACCACATCGCTCGAGCGCTTAGCACGCTTGTAGTTCAGTGGCTTAGTTGCGCTCGCAGCAGCGGGCGCGTCGCCCCGTAACAAATCAAACACACTGGCTTGCGCTGGGAATGCTAACGTAGCGGCACCAAGCCCTAACCCTTTGAGGATAAGGCGGCGATCGAGGTAAACGGCTTGTGGAGTCACGTCTTGTTCAGTGAGCGCGTGGGCAGAGCGATGCTTAATTAACATAAAAACTCCAAGGCAATATGGCGCGATATAGAGAAGACCGGTGCACGTCCCATTATCTTTCATCCCCATTAGCCATAGAGTGCAAAGCGAGTGCAAAGGTAGCGCCCTCCCTGCCGTTGTCATTGGGCAAGCAATACCGACAAGGGAATGATCACCGTTGGCATCATCGGCATAGCCCATACCTCACAATCAGCCTCACAATCAGCCTAACTATGAACCTCACAATGGTCTGCCGCAGGGCCCATGACGGATAAATTGTCCTCACATCACCAGATTGCCAAGTTGAAATGAGAGGTGAAGATCGCACACAATCCGCCCCTTCCTATCTCCTCCAATTTGGCGGGGGTATTTATCTTGCCACGCCTATCTAGATGAGTCGTCTTATGAGCCCACTTACTGCCATCGCTATCACTACCGGTATTCTCTCTGCTATTTGGGGTTGGGTTGCGTTTACCTGTGGGCTTATTACTTGGGTCGGTTTTCTTGGCTGCACCAGCTATTTTGCGTGTCAGGGGGGCCTTAAGGGATTGCTACAAACCCTAGTTTGCAATACCAGTGGCATGCTGTGGGCGCTGCTCTTGATCCATGGCGACAGTCTATGGGGCGCCGGAGTGATGGGTTATGTGATGACAGGCGTGGTCGCTACATTCATGTGTTTGCAGGCCAAACAGCAGTGGCTTAGCTATATTCCTGGCACCTTTGCCGGTTGCTGCGCCACATTTGGGGCCGCGGGCCAGTGGCCATTGATCTTGCCCTCGCTGATCATTGGCGCGCTATTTGGTTATCTGATGAAGGCGAGCGGGGTGTGGCTGTCCCATAAAACCCAGAAAACCAACCCGTCTAATACGGCAGGGGATACCGTTGATGCGGCTTAACTTAGCCCTTCAATTTGAAGTTTGCGGCTTCAATACTGTGGCGACTCAATAGCTTATAAAAATCAGTACGGTTTCTGCCCGCCATGTTAGCGGCGAGGGTCACGTTACCCTCGGTGGTGCGTAGCAGGCGGATCAGATAATCCCGCTCAAACTCGGCGCGCGCATCATTAAATGAACGAATGCCACCACGACTACTACTTAACGCTGATTCCACCATCGATACCCCGATCACCGGGCTATGGCAAAGACTTGCCAGCAACTCCACCATATTGCAAAGCTCTCGCACATTACCACGCCACGGCGCAGCAGCCAGCATGGCTAACGATTCTGGCGAAAAGCCCATGACCGTACACTCACTATTACGGCTGCGATAATCATCGAGCGCTTGGCGGGCTAGCAAGGGAATATCTTCGCTACGGGCACTCAGGGGCGGCAGGGTAATATTGGCAACGTTGAGGCGATAAAACAGATCTTCTCGAAAGCGGCCCTCTTCCATCGCTTTGACCAGATCTTGATGGCTGGAGCTGATGATCCGCACCGCTGGCGTACCTTGGCCGTGCTCCTCCATGACATGCAGCAACTTCGCCTGCAACGACTCAGATAGGCAACCAATCTCGTCTAAAAATAGCGTTGCCCCTTTAGCTTGTTCAAATAAGCCCGGCTGATCCCCCGCCCCAAATAACCGATCATCGAGATCAACCCAAGGAATGGCAGCACAGTTAATGGCATAAAGTGGCTTGTCTTGGCGCAAACTGGCCTGATGCAGGGCCTGCGCCATGGCCCCTTTGCCAGAACCTGATGGGCCCATCAGCAAAACTGGCACCTCCATCGTGGCAAACTTATGAGCCTGGATCAGTACTTGTTCTAACTGAGGATTGCGAGTCACGATTAGCGACTGCCACTCTTGTTGCAGTTTGGGACGCGTCAGGCTTAAGGCCTGCTCGATGGTGGCGAACAGCTCATCTTTATTCATAGGTTTGGTTAAAAAACTGAACACCCCGGCGCGGGTGGCCAAAATAGCATCCGGAATTGTGCCATGGGCGGTCATGATGATCACCGGCAGACCTAGCCACTGAGCTTGAATTCGCTCAAACAGCGCTAATCCATCCATCCCACCCATCCGCAAATCACTCAACACCAGATCAGCCCGTTGCTGGCGCAGTCTATCGAGCGCCCCTTCTGCACTGTCAGCGGTATCGACGATATAGCCTTGGCTGCGTAATCGCATGGTCATTAGTTTGAGCAGGCTCGCATCGTCATCCACTAACAAAATACGATTCATGGGGTCATCTCTTGGTTCTCATAGCGTTTACGTTGGTTAAGTTGCTCATCAATCACCGAAAGCCGCTCAATTTGATGGCGTAAGCGGTGGATCTCTTGGCTCTGATTTTGGCTTCGATCATCATGCGCTAACAGCAAATCGCTCTGTTCGACCCAATTGCGCAAAAAGACCCGCATATCGAGATCTAGCTTCGGTAGTATTTTTTTCAGCCGTGCTAAGCCTGCGCGCCGCTTCAAGATCGCCTCATCCGGATGGGCATCGAGCATGGCTAAACTGATCCGACTTGCGAGCTTATTGGACCCCTGCACCCGCCGGCGCTCCTTTGCCCGATCCTTCTGAGTGCTAGTAATCAACCAGTCGGCATATTGCAACCGATCTTGCAGCGCCTTATAGGCAGGAAGCAGCCGCACCAGCACTTTGGGTGCAGGGCACTTTTTCGGTAGTGGTTGCACCTGTGGTACGGGGGGCTTAGGTGGTGCTGGCGGTGGTACCGGTTGTGGCAATAACGCACAGCCGCCGAGCACGCCACCAAGTAGCACGGTAAATCCCAATTTTATCGTCATCGTTCTCATTTTAACGTCAACCTAAAGCAAACATTTGCCTGCTCATCTGGAACTAACAGCAGTTCCCCCCCCAAACTATTGGCCGATTCACGGGCAATGGAGAGGCCCATACCAGAGCCTTTCAAGACACCTTGGCGCGCAATGCTACCTTGCTCGAAAGGCTCAAAAATCCGTAACTTATCCGCCTCGGGGATTGCAGGTCCTTGGTTGGCGACTTCCAGCCAGCCTTGCTGCTCGGTTTGTCCCGCACGAATCCAGATGATACCACCGCTAGTGCCGTAGCTCACGGCGTTAGAAAACAGGTTATCAAGGATCAGCCCTAGCCGATAAGGCTCGGCTAAGAGGGTCACTGGTTCAGTTGGTAAATGAACGGTGATCTGCTTGGACTCTAATGCCAACCGATATGCGCTAATCAGCTCCGCCAACATGGGATTAAGTAATACCGGCTCCAATTCAAACACCTCTTGCTGACTGAGGCGGTTAAAATCGAGCAACCGCTCAATTAAGGTTTGCAAGCGGCAACTGTTCTCATTGAGCATCTGACAGATATCTAACTGATCAGGCGTAAGCGGGCCTGCGAGCCGCTCACAAAGCAGATCTGATCCTTCTCGCAATACTGCTAGTGGCGTCTTGAGCTCGTGGGAGACATGGCGCAAAAATTGATACTTTTGCTGCTCCAACGCTTTGAGTTTGTCATGGAGCCAAACGATGCGTACCCCTAGCGCGGCCAATTCAGCAGGACCATCAACAGGATCCCGATCGGGCTCGACCCCCGCACCAAGGCTCAAAATACGCGACTCGATCTGCTGTACCGGATGAATGATGAGATAGGTAAAAATAAACATCAGTAACAAACTGATGGCAGCCACGGCGCCACTTTCCCACCACAACTCATGGATCAATGTATCGATTGTGTGACGAACCGCGGCGACCTGTTGGTCAACTTGCTGCCGCGTCACTACCTCAAGTCGCCGGTTAAGGTCATTAAACTGGGCTAGCCGCGTGCCCGCGACCGCCACGCTGGCTTTATTGATATCTTGTAAGCCGTCTAGCCAAGTGACTCCCAACTCAAGGCGGCTGTAGAGCAAATGATCCCCAATCGAGCTACGGTGTTCGGCTAATAGCTCGCGATAACCGGCCAACTGATGTTGGTAACTCCCTAAGCTACGGCTATCTCGCAATACCTCAAAGCGGCGCAAGCTACGTTCAATATCAATCGCTTGGGCCGTTAGCATAGTGGCACGTCGAGTATCTTTAACGACTCGCTCCATCTCGATACCCATGAGCTGGCTGAAATGAGCAAGGGCAGTACTGTTATGCCAAATCATGCCACCAAGGGGCATAGATACCAGCACGAATCCCATCAATACCACCTGTAGCAGGGAACGTGGGCGAACCTTGGTCATCATTTTTTCTCGTGCATACTCCGCGGTGCGCCAGCATAACGGTACTCGCTTAAAAAGCAAAACCGGCCAACAGGCCGGTTCAGGTTACCTACAGGAAAGACTGTTATGCCAAGGCAACCGATGCCAGGCAAAGCAGCAAAATTATCGCCAGCGCCCCTGATGTGGTGATTAGCGCCCATTTTAGCTCCACACTCATACCCACCTCCGATCTATCCATCCGTGTCAGACCTCTATCAATAAGATAATGTTACGCCATGGTTTCATTGATAACCGTGAGCTGCGTATACATTTAACGAAGCTTACATCTTGAGAAGGTAAACATGTTTTATCTGTGTAGCATAGGTTCTAACATTGACCCCCATCGCCACGTCAGTGAGGTGCTCGCCACTTTGTTGGTGCGTTTTGATACGCTGCAATTAAGTTCAGTGATCTGCACCAAACCCGTTGGGATGCACTCTTGCCACGATTTTCTTAACTGCTTATTGATCCTACAAACCCCCCTCGATATCACCGCCCTCAAACAGAGCTTTATTGCCCTTGAAATGGCCCATGGCCGCAATCGCCATGACCCTTTGTGCAAGATCCGTGACCGTCCACTCGATATTGATATTCTTGCCTCGCACCAAGATGGGGATTTTTCCCACATCGAAGTCGATGCCTATTTAAGTGAGCTATTAGCGGAGTGGTATGGGCGCCGAGGAGTGAAGATCGGGGTAGCAAGTGAGGTACCGAACAAGGTTAACACCGCGGCCCCCTGTAAAGTGCTCGCACCAAAAGTCGAATTACACGTCCAGCTCCCCAGTGCTACCAACGAGAGCCCACTAAACCAAATGGGCCCGCGGCTATCAGTGGGGCTGATGCCGCTCACTCTTAGCCTCCACCCGCCGTACGTAGACCGGACTTAGAGCGTCGCCAGTGCACGACCACCATCCACCTTGATACTAGCCCCCGTCATATAACTGTTCGCCATCAGCAACTGCACCGCTTGCCAAATAGGCTCAAGCCCACCTTCCCGTGCTAGCGGTGTTTTTTCTAGCACTTGCTGACGCCATGCCTCATCGTGCTCATCGAGAAATAAAATGGGCCCAGGTTCAATGGTATTGACGCGCACACAGGGGGCGAGCTCACGGGCAAAACTCATGGCGAGCGAATGGGCTCCCGCCTTCGTCGCCACATAACAGGCAAAACGGGGGGCAGGAGCATGGATATAAATGTCCGTAATATGAATGATGCTGGCATTAGGATTAGCGGCCAATTGCGGTGCTAACGCCCGATTAAGCTCAAAAGGCGCCGCCATATGCACGCGATAAAACTGCTCAAACTGAGCGAGCTGTGCAGCCTGATCGGCCGCTTGTGGCTCAAAGGCTGACGCATTGTGGATCACCAACGCAAGATCTTGATGCGCGGCCAGCGCGTCAATCAATCGGCCCACCTCCTCCTCTGCTGCAAAATCGGCTTGTACCAGCTCAACGCCTAATGCCGCCAGTGTTGCCAGCTCAGGGCGATCTTGTCGATAACTGCCAGTGACCTGCCACCCGGCACCGATCAGTTGTTGGCAAAGATAAAAACCAAGGCGACGACCACAACCGGTGACCAATGCTCGCATAAACACTCCTTTAGGTTTGATTACCAGCCCTTACACACTCGCTAGCGAGTCAAATATCTATTCACATAACCAATCAAATACCTATCCATAAGTGCAGGCTAGATTTGATAACGGCCTTTATCACCAATATCAAAATGCAGCGGCATACGCCATTTAGCGAGCACCAGCAAGGTCAGTAATCCCCCACAAACGAATGCCACACACGCAATAAACGCCGCGATCCAGTCAGCCACAAACCACTCCGATAGCCACTCCAATAACCACAATAACGGCAGCAGCACCGGCACCAGTCGAATACCGGGTATCGCGAAGCAAAACTGCTCCTTAAATGCCAGCCCAGAGAGGGTCGCCAGCGCAGCCCCTAACACCCACATATTCGGAGCGCCAATGGCGGCTAACGCCAGTGCACCCCAGCCCAATCCTTGCAAAATCAAGCGGATCCGCTTGTCGTAGATATGCACAGAAAAGCTGCACACGGCGCTCGCTACCGCCAGCGACATCAACCAAATGTGCGGTGTCAGCAGTTCCACCCCAGAGAACAGCGCAGCCCCGCGATATAGCAGCAATAAGGCTGCCGCGCTTAAGCCGAGGCGATATAAAGAGACTGTTAATTTGTCGACCCCATCTAAGGGACTCTCAATTTCAGGGTTTGCCATAATGCGCCATGTCATGTCGATAAGATGCGAACCAATATACGGGAATCTGGCAAAGAAGCGTGATGAATCGCAGATTTACGATGGCAACTTGGCGAGTGAACCCCTCATTGCCCACTTACGCGCCACGGCTGGTCACGATGGCGATGCCATAGCCACGACTGAGCTACCCCAAAAACGACAACGCCAGCCCGAAGGCTGGCGTTGTTAATATCAAGCAAGTTTAAATTACTGGATCATGGTGAGGCCATGACTGTCTGCCCCCAACTCCAGCTTTTTACCCGGTATGATGCGCCCAGCAAGCAGCGCCTGCGCCAGTGGATTTTCCACTTGATGCTGAATGGCGCGCTTAAGAGGCCGTGCCCCATAGACGGGATCAAACCCAGCTTGCACCAAGGTATCGAGCAGTGCTTCGCTCACCTCTACCTCATAACCTTGCGCTTCTAAGCGACCCATCAGGCTCTTAAGCTGGATCCGCGCGATGGATTTGATGTGATCCTCCCCAAGAGGATGGAACACCACTGTCTCATCGATCCGGTTGATAAATTCCGGCCTAAAGCTGCGGGTCAACACCTCCATCAGCATCCCTTTCATCTCGTCGTAATCTTTTTCGCTGTGATGCTCCAAGATCAGATCGGAACCGAGGTTAGAGGTCATGATCACCACTGTGTTACGAAAATCAACGGTGCGACCTTGACCATCGGTGAGGCGGCCATCATCGAGCACCTGCAACAGGATATTGAACACATCTGGGTGGGCTTTTTCCACCTCATCGAGCAGGATCACCGAGTAAGGCCGACGGCGTACGGCTTCGGTCAGGTAACCGCCCTCTTCATAACCCACATATCCCGGAGGCGCCCCCACCAAACGGGCCACGCTGTGTTTTTCCATAAATTCGGACATATCAATCCGCACCATGGCATCTTGGGTATCGAACAAAAACTCCGCCAGCGCTTTGCACAGCTCAGTCTTGCCGACCCCGGTAGGCCCAAGGAACAAAAATGAGCCAATAGGACGATTAGGATCAGAGAGCCCAGCACGGGAGCGGCGAATCGCGTTAGATACTGCTTCGACCGCCTCCTCCTGCCCAATCACTCGGCTATGCAGCTGATCTTCCATTCGTAGCAGCTTATCTCGCTCCCCTTCTAGCATTCGCGAGACAGGAATGCCGGTGGCGCGGGCGAGCACGTCAGCAATCTCGACATCCGTGACCCGATTACGCAGCAAGCTGGTCTCTTGCATTTCGGCTTGGGTAGCGAGTTCTAGCTGCTGTTCTAGTTCAGGAATACGGCCATATTGCAGCTCCGACATCCGTCCTAAATCACTGGCCCGCCGTGCGACCTCCAGATCTTGGCGTGCTTGTTCTAGGGTTGCTTTGAGGTGCTGCGTGCCTGCTAGCACCGCTTTTTCAGCTTTCCACACCTCATCTAGCTCACTAAATTCGCGATCTTTTTCGCCAATTTCTTGGTTGATCAGCTCCAGCCGTTTGCGACTGGCATCATCATCTTCTTTGTGCAGCGCCTGTTGCTCAAGTTTGAGCTGAATGATCCGTCGCTCAAGTCGATCGAGCACTTCTGGCTTGGAGTCAATCTGCAATCGAATGCTGGCTGCCGCCTCGTCAATCAGATCAATCGCCTTATCTGGCAACTGACGATCACTAATGTAGCGATGGGATAATTGAGCCGCCGCCACAATAGCCGGATCGGTGATCTGCACATGGTGATGCAGCTCATAGCGCTCTTTTAGGCCACGCAGGATGGCAATGGTGTCTTCGACACTGGGCTCATCCACCAGCACTTTTTGAAAACGACGCTCAAGAGCTGCATCTTTTTCGATGTACTGACGGTACTCATCTAGGGTGGTTGCGCCGACGCAGTGCAGATCTCCGCGCGCCAGTGCAGGCTTGAGCATATTGCCCGCATCCATCGCCCCTTCGCCTTTACCTGCGCCGACCATGGTGTGCAGCTCGTCGATAAAGAGGATGACGCGCCCCTCTTCTTTGGCAAGATCATTGAGCACCGCCTTGAGGCGCTCTTCGAACTCACCGCGATATTTAGCACCTGCAATCAGCGCCCCCATGTCTAGGGATAACACCCGCTTATCTTTGAGCCCTTCTGGCACTTCACCGTTGATGATGCGCTGGGCGAGCCCCTCCACGATGGCGGTTTTACCGACCCCGGGGGCCCCAATCAATACTGGGTTATTCTTGGTGCGGCGCTGCAGTACCTGAATGGTGCGGCGGATCTCTTCATCACGACCAATCACAGGATCAAGTTTGCCAAGCTCTGCTCGCTCGGTCAGATCGATGGTGTATTTTTCCAGTGCTTGGCGATTTTCTTCTGCGTTTGCATCTTCGATGGGCTTACCACCCCGCACTTTGTCGATCGCGGCCTCAAGCTTTTCTTTACTTACCCCTTCGGCGCGCAGCAGCTCACCGAGGCTCCCTTTTTCATCAAGGGCGGCTAACACAAATAATTCAGATGAAATGAACTGATCTTTACGCTGCTGGGCCAACTTATCGCACACATTAAGCAGGCGACTGAGGTTATTCGATAGCTGTACATCCCCTTCTGCCCCACTCACCTTAGGCAGCCGATCTAGCGCCTCGGCAAGGCGTGAGCGCAGGGCATTGATATCCACCCCGATTAGCGCCAGCAATGGGCGAGTAGAGCCACCATCTTGATTGACCAATGCAGTCATCAGATGAAGAGGTTCGATAAATTGGTGATCTCGGCCCAAAGCAAGAGACTGGGCATCGGAAATAGCAACCTGAAATTTGCTGGTTAAGCGATCAAGACGCATCGCACTCTCCCTTTCAAAACAAACGCCGCAGACGCGGCAAAGTAATCATGTTCTGTAAAGAGAGATGCGGCCCATCGCGGCTAATTCAAGGGGCGAGGCTGGTTATTTTTTCTACGCCCCTTGAGCCAAATGATGACCCCCCACTCCAGTTGGCCCGTTATAGCTGCGCTAGGCAATGGATGTGCAGGGTGTAATCGATGTTTCAAGCCAACCAAATGAGGGAAGCCATGCGCCCAGTTTGGTTATCACGACGATAAGAGTAAAACTGATCCTTATCACTGAAGGTGCAATGCTCACCCCCATAAACGGCGTTGACACCGGCGCGCGCCAATCGCAACCGCGCCAGCTGGTAGATATCGGCTAGCCATTTTCCCTCGTTGGTAGAAGCGATAAACGCCGCTGCAGCTTCGGCCTGCTCAGCCATAAAGGCCTCGCGCACCTCGCCACCCACTTCAAATGCTGTCGGGCCAATGGCCGGGCCAAGCCACGCTAGGATGTCACTCGGCTCGCAGCCCATGGCGGCAATGCTCGCTTCAAGTACCCCCTCTTTTAGCCCACGCCACCCAGCATGAGCCGCCGCGACCACAGTGCCGGCCCGATCGCAAAACAGCACGGGCAAGCAGTCGGCCGTCATCACGATGCAGGCTTGCCCAATCTCATGGGCGCACGCTGCGTCAGCATCCGGGATCTGCTCATAATGGCTGCTGACCGGATGCACCACAGTGCCGTGCACCTGATTGAGCCAGTTGAGGGGACCGGGGATCTGGGCCACCTGCTGCAAGTAGGCGCGATTGGCTGCGACTCGCCCAGGCTCATCCCCCACGTGGGCCCCCAAATTAAGCCCAGCAAACGCCCCTTCACTGACGCCCCCCTCTCGGGTGGTCGACAGGGCGCGGACATGAGCGGGGGCAGGCCAGTTAGGTTCAATCCATTTCATTGCTCACTCCTTTTATTGACAGTGTATTGACAGCAAATGACCGCAAAAAAAAAGAGGGCACCTTCGCTGTAACAGTAAAGGCGCCCCGTTTTAGGCAGTCAGAGATGCATTATCGGCCAACGACGGCAAGACTGGTCGCAGCCGCGTACCTTAGCTCCAGACGATATCATCTGGATTGGCGAGAGTGTCAGCCCGCAGCACTTCCATCAGATCCAACATGTCTTGCGGTGTTGAGGAGTGCCACTGCATCACCTCACCGGTGATCGGGTGAGCCAGTTGCAACATGGTCGCATGCAGCGCCTGACGGTTAAAGCCACGCAGCATCTGGGTTAGCTCAGGGGTCGCATTGCGCAATAAACGCAGACGTCCACCATAAGCCGGATCCCCCACCAGCGGGTGCTTAATGTGTGCCATATGCACACGGATCTGGTGCGTACGGCCAGTTTCTAACCGCAAACGCAAGCGCGTGTGGCCACGAAACTTCTCATGTACCCGGTAGTGGGTCACTGACGCTCGGCCATTGGGCACCACGTCCATATGGGTACGCTGGGTCGGGTGACGACCAATCGGCGCATCCACAGTACCGCCGGCAGTCATATGACCGATGGCGATCGCTTCGTATTCCCGAGTGATCTGGCGTGCCTGCAGCGCTTCCACCAGATGAGTCTGGGCTGGCACCGTTTTGGCAACCACCATCAAACCGGTGGTGTCTTTATCCAAACGGTGCACGATGCCGGCACGGGGCACTTCGGCAATGCTCGGATAACGGTGCAATAGGGCATTGAGGATGGTGCCATCCGGCGTGCCTGCGCCGGGGTGAACCACCAATCCAGCGGGTTTATCGATCACCAAAATATGCTCATCTTCATACACGATGTTGAGCTCGATATCTTGGGCATCCCAGCGAGTGTCATCTTCTAATTCGACATCCACATGTACTTGTTGCCCAGCAATCACTTTTTCCCGTGGGGTGTTGGCAACTTGACCGTCTAGGGTCACTCGGTCTTGTAAAATCCACTCCTTAATACGGGTACGGGAGTAGTCTGGAAATAATTCGGCTAGGGCCTGGTCGAGTCGCTGCCCGAATTGGTGATCTTGGAATTCGCCTGTCAGTTCAATATGCTGGCTCATGTATGGTCTCTTGAGCGGGGGGTATCAATTCGAAATTATCCGGCTATTCTAGCTTTTCTTTTAGCCAAGCATAACGGATACTTTGCCAATTTCGTGGAAATGGACCGGATGTTGTTGATGGGAAAGAAGTCTCACCTGCTGATGTCGCTCGCCTTGGTCGCTACCTTGATCACTGGCTGTTCTAGCACCAAACCCAAGGTACCCGACGAACCGCCGGAGACCCTATACCAGCAAGCTCGCCTTAAGCTAGATGCGGGAAATTACGTGCAAGCTACTGAATTACTTGAGGCTTTGGACTCTCGTTATCCGTTCGGCGCGTACTCTAACCAAGTTCAGCTTGACCTCATTTATGCCTACTACAAGCAAGATGATACCGCTCAGGCGATCGCCAATATCGACCGTTTTATTCGCCTTAATCCGGCCAGTAAAAACATCGATTATGTTTTTTATATGCGCGGCCTGACCAACATGGCAGCAGATTATAATTTCTTTCAGGACCTATTTGGTGTCGATCGCGACGATAAAGACCCGGCTTATGCCCGTCAGGCATTCCAGGACTTCAAGACGCTGTTGCAAAATTACCCAAATAGCCTCTATGCCACGGATGCTCGCGCTCGCATGATTAGCATCAAAAATCGCTTAGCCAAATATGACTTGAGCGTGGCCGAATACTACGTGAAGCGTGGGGCACTGGTTGCTGCTGCCAATCGAGCCAAGATGGTGATTGAGGGTTATCCCGACACGGTCGAAACCGAAAAAGCATTAGAGATCATGGTTGAGTCTTACGATACCTTGAAGATGCCAAAACTCGCTAAGCATGCTCGCGAAGTGTTGGCTGAAAACTACCCGGACAATCCCCTCAATCATCATTGAGGCCCGTTGATAAACCGGTAGCAACAAAAAACCGATGCCCATGCATCGGTTTTTTTTATCTCACTGATTTACCTATCGGGAACACCTTACTGGCAGTGCGCCCTGTCTATCCCGCATGTTTAGCCGTGATTGGGCGGCTATTTAGCCACATTACCTGCCACGTTCAGGGCATCCCAGGTACGAGAAAAAGGTGGTGCATAAGCAAAATCCATCATCCCAAGTTGCTCAGTGGTCACGCCCATGGTGATGGCGACGGCCAGCGCATCAATACGGTGCACCGCCCCTTTACGACCGAGGATCTGGCCACCTAGCAGCCGCTTGCTCGCCGCCTCATAGACCAGCTTGATATGAATATCAGACTGACCCGGGCAGTAATTGGTGTGGCACTTGTCCTTGATCACCACGGTGCGGTAATCGATACCCATCGCTTTTGCTTCTTGCTCACTCAGACCAGTGCGCCCAGCTTCAAGCCCTAGCACCTTGATCGCTGCAGAACCTAAGGTGCCTGGGAATATCTGCTCAGCTCCCGCTAAGTTCTCACCCACCATACGGCCCAGTTTGTTCGCAATGGTGGCAAGCGGCACATAAACCTGCTGCTGCTTAACCTGATGCCAAACACTGGCGCAGTCTCCGGCTGACCACACATTGGCCAGCGAGCTACGCCCCTGCCGGTCAACCTTGATGGCGCCGTTGCCAAGCCGCTCGATGCCGGTATCAGCCAAAAACTCGGTGTTAGGTTTGACCCCGGTACACACCACCACGATATCAGCCTCGTACTGGCCCTGATTGGTACGCACCCCTGTGACGCGGCCTTCTCCTAGCAGCGCTTCCACTCGCTCCCCTAGATGGACCACAACGCCCTGCTCGCGCAGTTCAGCTTCAATATGCGAGGTGATCTCACCATCAAAGGCATCGGGGATAACCCGATCTGCCAGTTCGATCAACCGCACCTCTTTACCCTGACGAACCAGTGCCTCGACCACTTCTAATCCAATAAAACCAGAGCCAATGACCACGGCACGGCGATTGTTCTGATCTTGCAGCGCCGCCTTCAGCGCCAGTCCATCCGCCATCCGGCGCAAACCAAACACCCCTTGCTGCTGCAAGCCGGGGATAGGCGGCATCATTTCGCGGGCACCGGTTGCGATCATCAGCCGATCGTAGCGATCGGTGAAAGTGTCGCCGTTATGCTCCACCTGCAACGTTTGGGTCGAGGCGTCAACCTTCAACACCCGATGGCCAATCTTGACCTCGATCCCCTTGGCGGCGAACTGCTCGGGGGTAAACTCGGCCATGTAGCCCGGCTCTTGAAACTCATCGCCAACAAAATAAGGCAAGCCGCAGGCACCAAACGAGATCACCTCAGACGCTTCATACACCACAATGTCGGCATCCATGGCCAGGCGGCGGGCTTTAGCCGCCGCACTCATACCGGCAGCCTCACCACCGATGATTAAAATTCTCATTATTTTTCCTCAAATAGCGCAGGGAGGGCATGCCCTCCCTGCGGTCTATCGCGGTATAAAGGGTCACCCCTTTACCCCCATCTATCAGATTGCAGCCTCTTCATCGTCCAGACTGACTTCATGATCGCTATTAAACACATCCATATTGGTTTCACCTAACAAGCGACTGGTCACCGTTCCTGCAGTGATAGAGCCCGACACGTTTAGCGCTGTACGCCCCATGTCGATCAATGGCTCGATGGAGATCAGCAACCCCGCCAATGCCACTGGGAAATCGAGGGCAGAGAGCACGATCAGCGCAGCAAACGTCGCGCCGCCCCCTACCCCAGCCACCCCAAAAGAGCTCACGGTGATAATGGCGATCAAGGTCATGATAAAGCTCGGATCCATCGGGTTAACCCCAACGGTTGGGGCAATCATCACCGCCAACATCGCCGGATAGATACCCGCACAGCCATTTTGACCGATGGTAGAACCAAAAGAGGCAGCGAAGTTGGCGATCCCCTCTGACACCCCTAGCGACTTAGTCTGGGTCTGCACGTTCATTGGAATAGAACCAGCACTGGTGCGGGAGGTAAACGCAAAGGCCAACACCGGCATGATTTTCTTCAAAAAACGAGCGGGATTAATGCCGACCGAGCTAACCAGCAACAAATGCACCCCAAACATGATGGCAAGGGCGCAGTAAGAGGCCATCACAAAACTCAGTAGATGCAAAATATCTACATAGTTAGAACCTGACACCACCTTGGTCATCAGGGCTAACACGCCAAATGGCGTTAAACGCAGTACCAATGTCACCATTCGCATGACGATGGCGTGAGCCACCGCGATGAAATGGCCGAAGCTGGCGAACATCTCTGGCTTCTTGCGAGCGATACCGGTGGCAGACAAACCAATGAAGATAGAAAAAATCACTACCGCGATGGTAGAGGTTTTACGCGCCCCCGTCATATCAAGGAAAGGGTTCGCAGGGATGAACTCCAGCATTAGCTTGGCAAACGATGTTCCCTCCACAGTGCCAAGGGTGCTTTGCAGGGCAACACCACGGGCGCTCTCAGCGGCGCCAGAGGTTAACCCTTCGGCGGTCAGGCCGAACAGGTTAGACATCAAAATCCCCACCCCTGCGGCAATGGCGGTAGTGAAGATCAATACCCCAATGGTCATGGCGCTGATTTTACCCAGTGCCGTGCCACCGTTGAGCTTCAAGATGGCACCGATGATAGAGACCATGATCAGCGGAATGATGATCATCTGCAGCAACCGCACATAGCCGCCGCCCACAATATCGAGGTAATCCATCGTCTGAACAATGACCGCAGAGCCGGTGCCATAGATAAGTTGCAGCGCGGCCCCAAACAAAATACCTAACCCCAAACCGGTAAAGACCCGGCGGGTGAAGCTGACGTGTTTTTGCTGTAGTCGATACAAAAACCACAGTAAGAAAACCAAGATGGCCAGATTGCCTATTGCGCTAACTATCATGAAATACTTCCCCAACAACAGGCTTATGCCTAAAAAACCACCGCAAGCTTCATGCTTGCCCAAGCCACAACCGCATCCGACTTTTCGATCGCGGGTGACGCTAAAGGGGTCTATTGCCCCCTAATTCATACCGACCACTTAATACCGACTGCACCAATCCCATCGCCCATGATCTGGATGAGTACAAGATTGATGGTGAGCGCCTTGCTTAAACTGACTGACTTAACGCACCTAAACAGGCTTGAACTTCATTGAGTTCATTGAGTCAGGCGGCCATCCGCTTTCGAGCCTCCGCGCTATCTCATCTCACCTTGCTCAGCGAAGGGGTCACTAAATAGCAACCTGCTAGCGGGAAAACAAATAATAGAACGATATAAGCTATAACCAACCACCTATTCCAACCCATCAGATCTATGCGCCCCCTTCTTTATTTGACCCAACAGGCGCACGGCAATCGCGTGTTATCGCGATCAAAAAAGGAGGCCGAAGCCTCCTTGATATAGGGTATCTGACAAGCAGTTACAGTGCCTTGAGGATCGCCTCAACGCTGGCTTTGGCATCGCCAAACAGCATCTGGGTATTCTCTTTGAAGAACAATGGATTCTGCACCCCGGCATAACCGGTGTTCATCGAGCGCTTAAAGCCGATGACGTTCTGCGCTTTCCACACTTCTAGCACTGGCATGCCCGCGATTGGGCTACCGGGATCTTCCATCGCGGCCGGGTTAACGGTGTCGTTGGCACCAATCACCAGTACGGTGTCGGTATCGGCGAAGTCATCGTTGATCTCGTCCATTTCTAGCACGATGTCATACGGCACTTTCGCTTCGGCCAACAGCACGTTCATGTGACCAGGCAGACGACCCGCTACCGGGTGAATACCAAAACGCACCTTGATACCGCGATCGCGCAGCTTTTGGGTGATTTCAGCCACCGGATACTGAGCCTGCGCCACCGCCATGCCGTAGCCTGGGGTGATGATGACTGAGCTGGAGTTCTTCAGCAGATCAGCCACTTCTTCAGCGCTGGTCTCGCGATATTCGCCCATCTCTTGGTCGCCCGTAGACGCAACACCGTCGGAGCCAAAGCCACCGGCGATCACCGAGATAAAGGAGCGGTTCATCGCCTTACACATGATGTAAGAGAGGATCGCACCAGAAGAGCCGACCAGCGCACCCACTACGATCAGCAGGTCATTAGAGAGCATAAAGCCCGCCGCCGCTGCCGCCCAACCGGAGTAAGAGTTCAGCATGGAGACCACTACCGGCATGTCAGCGCCACCGATAGACGCCACCAGATGCCAGCCAAAGGCAAAGGCAATCAGGGTCATCAGCAGCAGCGCAGTGGTAGAGCCGCCAGCGTTAACAAACCACACCATCAACGCCAACGACGCGACCACGGCCAGCAGGTTCAGCTTGTGGCGGTGCGGCAAAGCCAACGGCTTAGAGGAAATCACCCCACGCAGTTTGCCAAAGGCCACCACCGAACCCGTAAAGGTCACGGCACCGATAAACACCCCAAGGAAGATTTCAACCAAGTGGATGTTGAGCATGGCGCCGGTCAAATGCTCGACCTTAGCAATGCTGGCCGCCTGCTCGAATGCAGCTCGGGCCGCTGCCAACGTGGCATCTAAGTTAGAACCAACAGAAACCACGACCTCAGCAGGGGCAGCAGGGTGCAAGTCGATCAGGCTGTTAAAGCCCACCAACACCGCAGCCATACCCACGAAGCTGTGCAGCACAGCGACCAGCTCAGGCATCTGGGTCATCTCGACCTTGAGTGCTAGACGTACGCCAATGGCACCGCCAATCACCATGGCCAGAATGATCCAGTGCACACCACTGGTTTCTGGATTAAAAACGGTGGCAAGCAGGGCAATCGCCATACCTGCAATCCCGAACAAGTTGCCATGTTTAGCCGTTTCTTGCTTCGACAGTCCCGCGAGACTGAGGATGAAGAGCACGGCGGCAACGATATAGGATGCTGTTACCAGTCCTTGAGACACGTTAAACCCCCTTAATCCTTACGGAACATCTTCAGCATGCGCTGGGTGACGGTAAAGCCACCAAAGATGTTGATACTGGCAATCAGCACAGCGATGAACGAAATTGCCGTGACGAGCGTAGAACCCTGACCAATTTGCAGCAGGGCACCGACCACGATGATGCCAGAGATGGCATTAGTGACCGACATCAGCGGCGTATGCAGGGAGTGAGAGACGTTCCACACCACGTAGTAACCGACCACACAGGCCAGGATAAATACGGTGAAGTGAGAAAGGAACGCCGCAGGCGCCACTGTGGCCACCCAACCAAAGGCTGCAATACCAAGCGCCCCGAACACAAACTTCTTGTTAGAAGCAGGCTTAGGTTCAGCCTTCTTGATAGGAGCGGCGGTAGGTTTTTGCGGCGCGGCAGAAACGGCGATAGCAGGAGGCGGGAAGGTCACCTCACCGGCCTGGATCACCGTCATGTTACGCTGAACCACATCTTCAAAGTCGATAGCAACGTTGCCGTCTTTCTCCTTACACATCAGCTTCATCAGGTTGACCAAGTTGGTGCCATAAAGCTGGGAGGATTGAGCAGGCAAACGCCCTGGCAAATCGGTGTAACCGATCACCTTGACACCATTAGGGGTGACAAATAGCTCAGTCGGCTTGGTATATTCACAGTTGCCGCCGGTGGCAGCGGCCAAGTCCACAATGACCGAACCCGGCTTCATGCTATCGACCATCTCTTTGGTGATGAGCTTGGGCGCAGGACGACCAGGGATCAGGGCGGTAGTGATGATAATGTCCACTTCTTTCGCTTGCTGGGCAAACAGCGCCATTTCAGCTGCGATGAACTCATCAGACATGACCTTGGCATAACCATCGCTAGATGCGCCATCTTCGCCACCGAAGTCCAGCTTGAGGAATTCCCCACCCATGGATTCGATCTGCTCGGCCACTTCTAAACGGGTATCAAAGGCGCGCACGATGGCGCCCAACGAACCGGCGGTACCAATGGCAGCCAGACCGGCAACGCCGGCACCGATCACCAGTACCTTGGCAGGCGGCACTTTACCGGCTGCGGTGATTTGACCGGTGAAGAAACGCCCAAACTGGTGCGCCGCTTCGACCACGGCGCGATAGCCACCGATGTTAGCCATAGAAGAGAGGGCATCGAGGGACTGGGCACGGGAGATCCGCGGTACCATGTCCATCGCCATCACATTGATGTTGCGCTCGGAGAGCGTCTTGACCAGCTCAGGGTTCTGGGCTGGCCAGATAAAGCTCACCAGTGTGGCGCCATCTTTAATTTGTGCGATTTCGGCATCGCTCGGCGCATTGACCTTGAAGATAAGGTCGGCTTGCCACACGCTCGGTACCACACTGGCACCGGCTGCCTCAAAGGCAGCATCATCGAAGCTGGCCAACTGACCGGCACCGGTCTCGATGACGACCTCGAAGCCGAGCTTTTTCAGCTGCTCGACGGTCGCCGGGGTCGCTGCGACCCGGGTCTCACCGACGAGACTCTCTCTCGGTATTCCAATCTGCATGAGTATTCCCTGATGGTTAATAAACAATCGCTGCCCAGTGTCGCATTTTTGACAAAACAAGACATGGCCAAAGTGCAGGTTACGGGCCATTTGTTATGAAAATCAGCAGGCTTTATCACAACCCCCTGTCATGGTCAGGCCCCCGCTTTTCAGGCGCGAAAGTGATTAGTATCAAATTTTGGCGTTTTATGACAACCGCCGTCCCAATAGCCCCGGTATAGAAATCCACCCATCCCCGGTTATTTTTTATAAAGAAGAACCAAATCAGCAACTTATTTAACTAAGCACCCGCTTAAAAAAGTGATCCAACCAGTCAAAAAAATGTTTCAGCGCCGGCCTATCTTAACGTTTCTTGTTGTAAATAAATCCGCTTTCATCGCCCTTTCCCCGCTGAGTGGCCAAAAAGTAACATTTATCCAACAAAACGGGGCCGCCTTACCCATTACTGGCGCAAGACGACCCCGTAAGCTCAATCATTGCGCCTCAGCGGCGCCGATCGAGATCCTTTACCAGGCAGCTTGATAAATCTGACGGCTTTGCAGCAAATCGATATCGCTGTGCTCCCCTAAGCGGGTCATGCCGTGCTCTTCTAACTTACTGATCAAGGTGTCGAGACCAAGATCGCTTAGGCCATACTCACGCAAACGAGTTTTCACCCCCATCTGCTCGAAGAAGGCGCGGGTAGCGGCGATCGCACCATCGATACGCGCGTCTTCGCTGCCGCTATGCAAACCCCACACCCGCTCTGCATATTGCAGCAACTTGGCATGCTTTTGTTTACGCGTTGCCTGCAACAACGCCGGCAGCACTGCCGCCAACGTTTGGGCATGATCAAGGCCATGCAGCGCCGTCAACTCGTGACCGAGCATGTGAGTGGCCCAGTCTTGCGGCACGCCGGCTCCGATCAGACCATTAAGCGCCATGGTGGCACTCCACATAATGTTGGCGCGCACGTCGTAGTTTTGTGGCTCAGCCAACGCCTTTGGACCCTCTTCGATCAGCGTCAACAACAAGCCTTCTGCGAAGCGATCTTGCACCTTGGCATTCACTGGATAAGTGAGGTACTGCTCGACGGTATGCACAAACGCATCGACCACACCGTTGGCGACCTGACGCTCAGGCAAGGTGTAAGTGAGCTCAGGGTCAAGCACGGCGAAGCGCGGCATCACGAACGGTGAGAAAAAGTGCAGCTTGTCGCCCGTGCTACGACGGGTGATCACCGCCCCCATGTTCATCTCAGAGCCCGTCGCTGGCAGGGTCAGCACCGAACCTAACGCAATGGCGGCATGCACGTCGCTGCCAACCGTTTCAAGGATGTGCCAAGGCTCTTTCGCTAGATCATAGGGCGCAGCCGCCGCAATAAACTTGGTGCCATCGAGCACCGAACCGCCACCTACCGCCAGCAAGAAGTCGACTCGCTCGGCACGGGCCAGCTCAACGGCGCCCATCAGGGTCTCGTAAGCGGGGTTAGGTTCGATGCCACCAAATTCAAACAAGGTCATGCCTGCCAATTCACTGCGGATCTGAGCCAGCAAACCACTGCGCACCACACTGCCACCGCCGTAGGTGATCATCACGCGGGCGTCGCTTGGCAGCTGCTCGCGCAACTGGGCAATTTGCCCTTTGCCGAACAGGATTTTAGTGGGGGTATGAAGTGTAAAGTTGTTCATTGATAGGGCCTTATGTTGATTGTCAATGCGGCGTAGCCGCGAAATGGTCATTGCAGTTTTCTCCAGAACCACTCTACCATCAAGGCTGTATTCTGCTTAATGCTTGCCTATTTCTACAAACACCCCGAAATTCACCCCATCTTATCTAAGAGCGCCCCATGCCAAACCGTTATCGCGACCTTGCTGCCAAAGTGATCCGCCACGTCACTGCTCCCGGTATTACGCCCTCCCCGATTGATCAGGTGAATGTTATCTATACCACCGAGCACCACGGTCGTACGCCGGTCCTCTATCAACCGCGCATGATCGTGATCTTGCAGGGGCACAAGGTGGGTTATTTGGCGGATCAGGTCTTTCGTTACGACCCCAACCACTACCTACTGATGACCTTGCCGCTGCCATGCGAGTGCGAGAGCTTCGCCTCCCCCGAGTAGCCACTGGTGGGTTTCTCCATCGAAATCGATATGGTCACTCTGCAGGCATTATTGCTAGAGCTTGGCGACGCCCTGCCGGCTGCCCCGTTGCAGCAAAGTGGCGTTCACTCAGTGCCACTCTCACAGGCGATGTTTTGCGCCGCCGGGCGACTGATCGACCTGATGGATAACCCACTGCACGCCAAGGTACTCGGGCCACAAACGGTGCGCGAAATGCTGTTTTACGCCCTCACCGAGGGGGGCGGCCCGGCGCTGCAGGCGCTCGCCAACCGCCATAACCACGTAGGACAAATCGCCCGGGTGCTGCGTATGATAGAGTCCCGTTATGCCGACAACCTCACCATGGAGGAGCTGGCGCGGGAGGTGAATATGAGTGTTTCAGCATTTCACCACCACTTTAAAGCCGTGACCGCCACCTCGCCGCTGCAGTACATCAAGTCGTTTCGCTTGCACAAAGCACGGATGATGATGCTGCACGATGGCATCAAGGCAGGCACTGCGGCAGCCAGAGTCGGCTACGAGAGCAACTCCCAGTTCAGTCGGGAGTACAAGCGCTTCTTTGGCAGTACGCCAACGGATCAGGCCTCCCGTTTTAGGGATGGCCAGTTGCGCATCATTGAAGGATAAAAAATAGAGAGGGATCATCTATGCGTGCACTATTTTGCCTATTTACCACCTTACTGCTGAGCGCCTGCACCGGGATTGCCGATGGCGTGCGCCCGGTTACCGGCTTTGAGCTCAATCGCTATCTTGGCACCTGGTATGAAATTGCCCGCCTCGACCACAGTTTTGAGCGGGGACTAGAACAGGTGAGCGCAACTTACAGCCTGCGCAGCGATGGCGGGGTAAAAGTGCTCAACCGTGGTAAACAAACGGATGGCAGCTGGCGCGAAGCCGAGGGTAAAGCCTACTTTGTTGGCAAGCCAGATGAGGCCCGCCTCAAAGTCAGCTTCTTTGGCCCCTTCTATGGCGGCTACAACGTCATCAGCCTCGATCCTGATTACCAACTGGCCCTCGTCAGCAGCTACAACCATGACTATCTGTGGATCCTATCCCGCACCCCCACCCCGCCCAAAGCGCAGCTAACGGCATTGGTTGCCAAAGCCAAAGGGCTCGGCTTTGCCACTGAGCAGCTCATTTGGGTCAAGCAGTAGTTTGTTGGGGGGGTATGAAATAGAGAATGGGGAATGGGGAGTAGGGAGTGGTGGATTCGGGATTCGGGATTCGGGATTCGGGATTCGGGATTCGGGATTCGGGATTCGGGATTCGGGATTCGGGATTCGGGATTCGGGATTCGGGATTCGGGATTCGGGATTCGGGATTCGGGATTCGGGATTCGGGA
>JBOFTS010000094.1:0-12056 GCA_051652185.1 Aeromonas sp. | reverse complement strand
GGTGGGAGAAGTGATGGCGTATGTGAGCGCAATAAACAAACTGAACACCCTTGGTCTGCCTGTAAGAAAGCCCCGAGTGTAGCAGTCACTTGGGGCTGGGGGAGTCATGAATTGCTAGCTGATTTGGGAAACAACGCCTCAGTTATGCGTATGTTCAGCGATCAAAAATTGGGTGGAAACGTGCAAAAAAATGCCGATTTATTCTATCTCTTCGTGGATATTTTTTGCAAAAAATCGCGTAACGTGTCGCAGCTGATGAATATGAGAAGGATTGCGCCAGTCCATTGATCGCTTGGCGTCGTCATTGTCACCAACATATCGACCTAAACCTACACGCCTTGTAAACCCAGACGCCTTATAAACCCAGACGCCTTATAAACCCAGACGCCTCATAAACATAGACTCGTTATAAGCCCATACGCTTTATCATCTCAGATGTAGATGCGCAGAGGCACAGATGCGATTAGCGGTTGTTATTAAGAGCAAAAACGGCTAAAAGCTGACTGCAAAATCGTCCTTCGTCATCGGCGCTGACAGGTAGCCCATTTGTGCTGTTAAACGCGACCTGTCAAGCCATGCGCGTTTGTGGCCAGCAGCTGCATATCGCGCGTTGTAGTGAACCCATTACCCTCTAGCAGGAATAGTCTTGACCCCATGAACACCCTTGATGAACGCGCATTAGTAGCCATGAATGTATTGCATACCCCGATTTGGGTGTATGACATTGAGCATCATCAGATTTTTTGGGCTAACCGTGCCGCGCTGACGGTGTGGGAGGCGAGCTCCCTAGCAGAGCTGTGCGCGCGAAATTTTTCGGCAGATATGGCACTTTCTATTGATCTGCTATTGCAGCGTTATTTGGGGGATTTTCGGCAAGGTCGTAGTTATAACGAGTGGTGGACCCTCTCGCCTAAAGGGGTAAAAAAACAGATCTATTTACGGCTGTCAGGGGTGCAGCTTGCTGGGCGAATGATGATGATGGCTGAAACGGTGTTGGACGCCGATACCCTCTATCAGCAATCTTCGTTGGTGACCGGTGACACCTTAGTCTGTCTGTTTGATAAAGAGGGTCATTTTCAGAGCAGTAACCAGCATTTTGAGCACTGTTTTGGCGCCAACATTCAGCAGTTGTCCCATGTGTTTTCTGGCAACGATAGCGATTTTTATCAGCGCTTATCAACCCTTGGTGAAGTTGTAACCGAAGGGGAGTGCCTGACTCAAAAAGGGATGCACTGGTTTGAATATCAATTTCGCAGTATTGAGCAGGGGGCGCGGATCTTGCTCACGATGCGCGATATCACGGATCGCAAACGTGAGGAGCTAGAGCACCGTCATTTGGTATGGCACGACTCCCTAACGGGTCTGCTCAATCGCTATGGCTTGATGAAATCCTTAGAGTCCTACTGCGCGCGCGGCGAGCGTTTTGCATTATTATTCATGGATTTGGATAACTTTAAGCTGGTTAACGATAACTATAGCCACAAGGCTGGAGATCGCCTACTCGAACGGATTGCCGGCAGACTTCGGCAGACGTGTGCCCGTGATGTGAAGCTGGCTCGTTTGGGGGGCGATGAATTTGCTGCGCTCATTCCCCTTGGCAATGACGATGAGCGGGCGCAACACCTTGCTGATCACATGCTTGCGCAAATGACGAAACCGCTGCAGCTCAGTGGGCTGCCAGAGGTCGTGATCGGCGGCAGTATCGGAATTACGATCTATCCAGATGATGCCAATGATGGGGACACGCTGCTTACCCGCGCTGATTTAGCGATGTATCAAGCCAAACAGAAAGGGCGGCTGTGCTGGCTGCGTTTTACCCCAGCAATGCAGCAGATCTTGCAACGCAAACTCAATCTCAAACGGTTTCTTGCCAAAGCCATTAGCCGCCAAGAGTTGAGTCTTTGCTATCAGCCGCAAATTGATGCCATTAATGGCAAGCTGATTGCCTATGAAGCGTTGCTGCGTTGGTACAATCCGGTGCTTGGCCATGTTTCGCCATTAGAATTTATTCCGGTGGCCGAAGAGATGGGATTGATCCGCGAGATTGGCAGTTGGGTACTGTCAAGCGCGTTAGCCCAGATGGCCAGCTGGCAGGCCCGTTTTAATCAGCGGGTTCCGGTGTCGGTCAATGTCTCTGGTTTTCAACTTTCCGCATCCCTTCCCACCGAGGTTCGCCAGCAGCTTGATACCTATGGCGTCGATGCATCGCTGTTGACCTTAGAGCTGACCGAAACCGTACTGATGCTGGATATGAAGGGATGTCTAGAGATCCTCGATGGGCTAAGTGCGCTAGGGGTAAAAATTGCCATCGACGATTTTGGTACCGGCTACTCATCACTGGCCTACTTAAATCGCTTGCCGATAAATACCATCAAGCTAGATCGATCTTTCGTGGTGGGGTTGAACTTACCGGTGATCCGAGCGACAGCGGCCATGGCATTAAATTTGGGATTGGCCATTATGGCTGAAGGGGTGGAAGAGTCCCATGAGCTGGCCGCACTGCAAACCCAAGGCTGTCATGTCTTTCAAGGCTATCTGTTTAGTCGGCCCCAGACGGTGGCGCAAATTGAAGCGAGCGAGTTTAGTGTTGAGTGTCAGATGGGGCGTTTTTCATTACGTTAAATGAGCGCGCTAACAATAAAAAACAAGAATCAAAAATAGCGCTGAGGCGGGTCGTGTTGATCGTCAGTGGCCACTCACGCAAGGGAATAGGGGAAGCTGGCGGCCCATTTATCGCACTCGCAGCCTATTTATCGTTACATATCTATCGTTACATATGCGTTACATATCTATCGAAGGGCGGATCCTGCTACTATACCCGCCTATGCTCGGCGCTAATGACCGTTGCCATGAATGCCCCCCATCACCTAGGGAGCCGATAAGATGTTGTTTCACAAAACCTTTGAACGAGGGCCAGACCATGATTGGGTCGTCTTTGTCCATGGCGCTGGGGGTAGCTCCTCTATTTGGTTCAAGCAGCTACGGGCATATCAAAAACACTTTAACGTGTTGCTGTTAGATTTACGGGGCCACGGTCAGTCTTCCCAGTTACAGCAAGTGATCCGTGGGCACTACAGCTTTCGAGCCGTGACCGAAGATATTGTTCGGCTGCTCGATCATCTTAATATTCGCCGCGCGCATTTTATTGGCATTTCCTTAGGCACTATTCTCATTCGCCATTTAGCCGAGCTTTGTCCTGAACGGGTTAACAGCATGGTGCTAGGCGGCGCTATTTTGCGACTCGATATTCGCTCGCGCCTGTTGGTACAGTTAGGGCGATTAGGTCAGCATGTGTTGCCCTATATGTGGCTCTATCAGCTGTTTGCGTTCATCATCATGCCGCGCCAGCACCATCAAGAGTCCCGTCATTTATTTGTTCGTGAAGCGCGTAAATTGTGCCAAAAAGAGTTCAAACGCTGGTTTCGGCTAGCCACTGACGTTAATCCTCTTATGCGTTATTTTCGTGAACGCTCCCTAGCGATCCCAACCCTCTATGTGATGGGGGAAGAAGATCACCTATTTTTAGCGCCGGTGCGCGAACAGGTCGCCCGTGAACCGAGCGCCTCGCTCGCCGTCATTGCTCTGTGTGGTCATGTCTGTAATGTGGAGCAGCCCGATCAGTTTAACCGTCGCACCTTAGCGTTTCTCACCTCGTTGTCTGGTCGCCATCCTTTAACTGATCGTTAGTCATACATAAGCCACATATAGCAGGCTCTTAAGCCGCAATATTAAGCCGCAAAGGTCGGCTGCAGCACAGGCGAAGCGGCGCTACGTGTGCACCGCGCGGTGAGCGTTTTACCCATCATGGTGGTTTTTAGTGCGTTAATCGCGCAAACGTTGTCTATGGCGTGAAAATTAAAAAAATACTTCTTTACCAATGGGGGTTCGGTCAGTAATCTTTGTCGGCAATATTTTACATCCCCCTCAATCCTCAACGGTGAGATATTGCAATGCTCAGGATTACCAAAGAAGCGTTAACCTTCGACGATGTATTGTTGGTTCCCGCCCACTCCGATGTTCTTCCCAATACTGCCGATCTGCGTACCCAACTGACCTCTACTATTAGTTTGAATGTTCCGATGATTTCCGCCGCGATGGATACTGTCACCGAAGCGCGTTTGGCGATCGCCTTAGCGCAGGAAGGGGGCATTGGCTTTATCCATAAAAATATGTCGATTGAGCAGCAAGCCATCGAAGTGGGTAAGGTCAAAAAATATGAAAGTGGCGTGGTATCTGACCCTGTCACCGTTCGCCCTGATATGACCATCGCCCAGGTTAAAGAGCTGAGCCACCAGAACGGCTTTGCCGGTTATCCGGTCGTGACCGAAGGTAATCTGTTAGTCGGTATCATTACTGGCCGTGACGTACGGTTTGTCATTGATCTTTCTCAGACCGTTGAACAGGTCATGACTCAAAAAGATCGGTTGGTCACCGTGCGTGAAGGGGCCCCTCGTGAAGAGGTGGTGGCCTTAATGCAGCAGCATCGTATCGAAAAGGTGCTGGTAGTGGATGGGCAGTTCAAACTCAAAGGCATGATCACCGTTAAAGATTTCCAAAAAGCTGAGCGTAAACCCAATGCGTGTAAAGACGAGTTGGGTCGGCTACGAGTCGGTGCTGCTGTGGGTGCCAGTGCGGGTAACGAGGAGCGGGTAGCGGCGCTGGTTGCCGCCGGTGTGGATGTACTGCTTATCGACTCTTCCCATGGCCACTCGCAAGGGGTCCTCGATCGCATCAAAGCCACCCGCGATGCCTATCCACAGCTGCAGATCATCGGCGGCAACGTCGCTACAGCGGCAGGGGCGAAGGCGTTAGTTGCAGCAGGCGTCAATGCCGTCAAGGTGGGTATTGGCCCTGGCTCTATCTGTACTACCCGTATCGTGACCGGTGTTGGGGTGCCTCAAATCACGGCCATTTCAGATGCCGTTGAAGCGCTCGCTGGCACCGGTATTCCGGTGATTGCCGATGGCGGCATTCGTTTTTCTGGGGATGTGGCCAAAGCCATTGCCGCAGGGGCGAGCTGCGTCATGGTCGGCTCGATGTTTGCCGGTACTGAAGAGGCGCCGGGTGATATCGAGCTTTATCAGGGCCGATCTTTTAAATCCTATCGTGGAATGGGTTCGCTTGGCGCCATGTCTAAGGGCTCAAGTGATCGCTACTTCCAGACCGATAACGCCGCAGATAAGTTAGTCCCTGAAGGCATTGAGGGGCGCGTACCTTACAAAGGCCGGCTGCAAGAGATCATTCACCAGCAGATGGGCGGTTTGCGCTCTTCTATGGGGTTGACCGGCTGCGCCACCATCGATGAGATGCGGACTAAGGCTGAATTTGTGCGCATTTCTGGCGCGGGAATGAAAGAGTCCCACGTTCATGATGTGACCATTACTAAAGAAGCCCCCAACTATCGGATGGGCTAATACAAGACGGGGCTACGGCCCCGTTTTGTCATGGCACATATTCCCATGATTTTTGTTAACCCTCGTTTGATGCAGGAACAACATGATTAAAAATATTCACGAACACCGTATTCTTATCTTGGATTTCGGTTCTCAGTACACTCAGCTTATTGCCCGCCGTGTCCGTGAAATCGGCGTTTATTGTGAATTGTGGGCGTGGGATGTGACCGAAGCGCAGATCCGTGAGTTTGGGCCAAGCGGCATCATCTTATCTGGGGGCCCAGAGTCTGTGACCGAGGCTGGCAGCCCGCGCGCACCTGAGTATGTGTTTAACGCAGGCGTGCCCGTGTTTGGGATCTGCTATGGCATGCAGACCATGGCTGCGCAGTTAGGTGGCCAGGTGCAGTCGTCCACCGAACGCGAATTTGGTTATGCCAAAGTAGAAGTATTGGGAGAGGCGGGCAACACCAGTGTGTTACTGCGTAACTTAGAAGATGGCATCGCTGAAAATGGCCACGGCCTATTAGATGTGTGGATGAGCCACGGTGACAAAGTCACCACTATTCCTGCGCAGTTCACCACTATCGCCAGCACCCCGACTTGTCCCCATGCGGCCATGGCATGGGAGGCGAAACGCTTCTATGGCGTGCAGTTTCACCCAGAGGTTACCCACACCCGTCAAGGTGCTCGCATGTTGGAGCACTTTGTAAAAGACATCTGTGGCTGCGAGTGTCTGTGGACACCGGCCACCATCATCGATGACGCCGTAGCTCGCATTCGCCAGCAAGTCGGAGATGACGAGGTGATCCTTGGCCTCTCTGGTGGCGTGGACTCCTCTGTGGTTGCCATGCTGGTGCACCGGGCTATTGGCGATCGTCTCACCTGTGTGTTTGTCGATAACGGCTTACTGCGGTTAAACGAAGGCGAGCAAGTGATGGAGATGTTTGGCGATCATTTTGGTCTCAACATCATCAAGGTTGATGCACAAGCGCGTTTTTTGACCGCGTTAGCGGGTGAGAATGAGCCCGAAGCTAAGCGTAAAATCATCGGCCGGGTCTTTGTTGAAGTGTTCGACGATGAAGCTAAAAAGCTGAAAAATGCCCGCTGGCTCGCACAAGGCACCATCTACCCTGATGTGATTGAATCGGCAGCGAGTGCGACTGGTAAGGCCCATGTCATCAAGTCTCATCACAACGTGGGCGGCCTGCCTGCAGAGATGAAGATGGGGCTGATTGAACCACTGCGCGAACTATTTAAAGACGAAGTGCGCCGGGTCGGTTTAGAGCTTGGGTTGCCTTATGACATGCTCTACCGTCATCCATTCCCAGGCCCTGGTTTAGGGGTGCGCGTACTTGGGGAAGTGAAAAAAGAGTATTGCGATATTTTACGCCGCGCCGATGCGGTCTTTATTGAAGAGCTGCGCAAGGCGGATCTTTACAACAAAGTCAGCCAAGCCTTTGCCGTGTTCTTGCCGGTGCGCTCTGTGGGGGTGATGGGTGATGGCCGTAAATATGACTGGGTTATTGCCCTGCGTGCGGTTGAAACGATCGACTTTATGACTGCCCACTGGGCTCACCTGCCGTACGATTTCTTAGGTCACGTGTCAAACCGTATCATCAACGAGATCAATGGTATTTCTCGGGTGGTGTATGACATCTCTGGCAAGCCACCTGCCACCATTGAATGGGAATAATGGCATAGCGTGAGCCTGTTGGGTTTATTAACTTATCCTGCATAAAAGTGCCAAAAAAAAGACGCCCAAGTGGCGTCTTTTTTTATTCTCAAACTAAATATTAGCGAAAATAAAGTACGGATATGTTGATGCACTGATTATTTAGCAACCAATATGGCATTAAACATATCGAGTATTGAGCCCTTTAAGGTCAATTGCTGTATTGATGTAACGGACATCAGAACAGGTATGGTGATAGTACATTTTCCTTACTCATTAAAAAGTGCGATCTTGATCACATATTACAAAATGGTGCTTAAGCGCCGCGAGCATAACTAAACGACTCACAAAAGAGGCGCGCGTTACCAACACGCAGCAGAGATGAATTGTAAAATATTATGATAGCATTTTTAATGGGGCGCTATGTTATCGCCTTAAAAATAAGCCAGTATCATGGCACTGGCACAAATTTAGATGATGGCACAAAGCCTTGTTAATTCTAAGCATTAGGCAAAGTGAGTCTTGTTAGTTAACAAAAATAGCAGTTACGCACGGTCAATGTTTATCAAGACTTAAGATAGCGTCAACGCAATAGTTAACTAACTATTAACATGCGCACATATTCATAAGTGATCTTTCTCTATCGGTAACCTATGCTCAAATATTGAGCAACAGACACAGCATTTGCAACGGTTTTAATTTCAAATTTAGGTCACAAAGCGGCAGCCTGACCATCTTATGACAATGTATGGTTGACCTAAAATAAATAAGGGCGTAGGTTTTGTTAAAACAAGATTTGGCCAAGTTTAGTTGATTGATGTCGGTAAATAATCATCGGTTTACCTTACAAGATGGTACCAATGGTGTGTTTAATCCTCAGGAGTAAAACCTATGCCTCTTCATTCTAAAGATAGCGTCAGAGACAGTCTTAATGATGATGTTTATTCATCAAGCGATCTCTCTTTATCGATGCCAAAATTCAAAATGCCTGAGCAGCAACATGACCCTCGCCATGCTTATCAAATCGTTCATGATGAGTTAATGATGGATGGTAACTCTAGACAGAATTTAGCAACATTTTGCCAAACGTGGGTAGAAGATGAAGTCCATAAATTAATGGACGAATGTATCGATAAAAACATGATCGATAAGGATGAATACCCACAAACTGCAGAAATTGAGGCCCGCTGTGTCCATATTTTGGCCGATCTATGGAACTCCCCTGATGCAGAAAATACCTTAGGTTGCTCAACCACTGGTTCAAGTGAAGCGGCAATGCTCGGCGGAATGGCGCTAAAATGGGCTTGGCGCGAAAAAATGAAAAAGCTTGGCAAACCCACCGATAAACCCAATTTGGTTTGTGGTCCAGTGCAAGTCTGCTGGCATAAATTTGCGCGCTATTGGGATATTGAATTACGTGAAATTCCGATGGAAGGCGATCGCCTTATCATGACACCAGAAGAAGTGATTAAACGGTGTGATGAAAATACCATTGGGGTAGTGCCAACCTTAGGCGTGACCTTTACCTGCCAATACGAGCCTGTTAAAGCGGTACATGCCGCGCTTGATAAACTGCAAGCGGACACCGGGCTAGATATTCCGATGCACATTGATGCCGCAAGTGGTGGCTTCTTAGCGCCCTTCTGCGAGCCAGATTTAGAGTGGGATTTTCGTTTGCCACGGGTAAAATCCATCAACGCATCCGGTCATAAATTTGGCTTGAGTCCACTTGGTGCCGGTTGGGTTATTTGGCGTGATGCGTCTGCACTGCATCCAGAGCTTATTTTCAACGTGAACTATTTAGGCGGTAATATGCCGACCTTCGCTTTGAATTTCTCTCGCCCAGCGGGTCAGATTGTTGCGCAATACTATAACTTCTTGCGTTTAGGCAAAGAGGGATATCGTAACATCCACCAAGCATGCTATGACACTGCCGTTTATCTTTCTGCAGAAATAGAAAAATTGGGCATGTTTGACATTATTTATAATGGTAAAGGCGGGATCCCTGCCATGAGTTGGTCACTTAAAGAAGGTGTCAACCCTGGATTTAATCTGTTTGATCTCTCCGATCGTATTCGCTCTCGCGGTTGGCAAATCGCGGCATATGCGATGCCACCAAAACGTGAAGACTTAGTTATCATGCGTATTTTGGTTCGCCATGGTTTTAGTCGCGATCAAGCAGATCTATTGATTGCTGATCTCAAACACTGCATTGCGTTTTTCGACAAAAACCCCATCACCCATAACCCTGATGGGGCCGGGTCGGCAGGCTTTAATCACAGTTGATAATGAAGGGCCGTCTAACGGCCCTTTTTTATTGCATCATTGGGTAATAAAAAAACTATTGGGCATCGTTAAGCGTTGAATCGACCACTGCTATCGCAGTGTGATGGCGTTTTATTGAATATATCTATTGCTCCAACGACTCGAACTACTCCAACTATGTCAATCTGATCTGCCTGATATCATAATTAATAAAAATTCATCATATAATATATCAAATTGTGACCGTGTTATGGTTTAACATAGCCAGTAATAGTGGTGTGTCAATGATATATCAATGTATAAATTAATTAGGCAGTATCGTGCGTGGGATTGATGCTGCCGCTTTGTTGTTATGATGGGTATGTTGTGTAACCCTGCCGTAATTACTTGTAAATATTTATGTATTGATATGCCGTTAAATACAGATGGCGCGTATCTATTCGTCTATTTCTTTGATCACAACCACATCATTGATAATCAGATAGGCATATAGTTTTTCAAAATTCACAGCGATCAAGGAGTATCCGCATCATGATGCAAACTCATGAAATTGAGCAAATGTGCGTTGTTGCCAAAGGGCCTAACCATGGGCCTGCACCGATCCCCCAAGAGGGCAAATGGATCAAAGTTAAAGAGGTCACCGATGTGTCCGGTTTAACTCATGGGGTAGGTTGGTGTGCACCGCAGCAGGGGGCATGCAAGCTGACGTTAAATGTCAAAAATGGCATTATTGAAGAGGCATTAATAGAAACTATCGGTTGCACGGGCATGACCCATTCTGCTGCGATGGCCTCAGAAATATTGCCAGGTAAAACGATTTTAGAAGCCATGAACACAGATTTAGTCTGTGATGCGATTAACGTTGCGATGCGAGAGCTGTTCTTGCAAATCATCTATGGACGTAGCCAGACGGCGTTTTCTGAAGGTGGACTTCCTATTGGTGCAGGCTTAGAAGATTTGGGTAAAGGCTTGCGCAGTGTGACCAGTACCATGTATGGAACCAATGTCAAAGGTGCGCGTTACCTTGAGATGGCAGAAGGTTACGTCACCGAGTTAGCACTTGATATCGATAATGAAATTATTGGCTACAAGTTTGTGCAGCTTGGCGTGATGATGGATCACATCGCAAAAGGTATGGGCGCAGAAGATGCGCTAACCAAAGCAACCGGTACCTATGGCCGTTTTGCCGAGGCAGTTAAAACTATCAATCCGCGCAAAGAATAAGGACAAGATGATGGCACTCTTTGAAGGATACGAGCGACGTATTGCACAGATCACCCCATTTCTTGCCAATTACGATATCGCTTCACTGGAATCTGCTGAGAAAATTTGCCTAGATCACGGTGTTGATGTCAGGGCAATTGTTAAATCTATTCAACCCATTGCATTTGAAAATGCAGGTTGGGCCTATTTAATTGGTGCAGCAGTGGCACTGAAAAAAGGTCAAACGCTGGCGGCAGAAATAGCGCAGACCCTTGGTGAAGGGCTGCAGGCATTTTGTATTCCAGGTTCGGTTGCCGATGATCGCCAAGTCGGCATTGGTCATGGCAATCTTGCCTCGATGTTATTGCGCGAAGACACCGATTGTTTTGCATTTTGCGCCGGTCATGAATCATTTGCCGCCGCAGAAGGGGCGATTGGTTTGGCTCGTTCAGCCAATAATGCCCGTAAAAATCCATTGCGGGTTATTTTAAATGGGTTAGGCAAAGATGCTGCGCAAATTATTTCACGAGTCAATGGATTTACATATGTCCAGACGTCATTTGATTATGCAACGGGTAAGCTCACGATTGTAAAAGAGAAGGCTTATTCAGCAGGTGCGCGATCAGCTGTGCGTTGCTACGGTGCCGATGACGTGCGTGAAGGCGTTGCCATTATGCACAATGAGCAAGTGGATGTTGCCATTACCGGTAATTCAACAAATCCGACGCGCTTTCAGCATCCTGTAATGGGAATATATAAAAAAGAGCGCCTGCTCGATGGTAAGAAATTTTTCTCTGTTGCATCCGGGGGCGGGACGGGCCGTACTCTTCATCCTGATAATATGGCAGCCGGTCCTGCATCTTATGGCATGACCGACACGATGGGACGTATGCACTCAGATGCGCAGTTTGCGGGGTCATCATCGGTGCCTGCTCACGTAGAAATGATGGGACTGATCGGAATGGGCAATAACCCTATGGTAGGGGCATCGGTTGCCGTCGCCGTCGCGTTAGAGCAAGCAATGAAAAAGTAACATATCCAGAATTCAGGTAATAACTGCGCCCCTTGTTATATCAATGAGAAGGGGCGCAGTAATATACTATTGGGAATGCCTATATATTTAAAATGACCATGTTTATGTATGTCAGCGCCTGATAAAAGCTATGAATGTCATTAAATTTGTCGGAGGGTGACAAATATTTAAAATAGATTGGCTGCGCGGTTATAACATGATGGCTATTCACGCCACAAAAAAAACGATTTACGTCAAAATCTCTCTATAATACCCCCTCCTTTACGTCGCGAGATATTTATCTGGCACCGCACTATTGGCAGTGCTGCGCTGCGACATAACTTACAAGATTGAGACACGGTTATGCATACCCTGGCGTTGTTTCCCAAATCAGCTAGCAATTCATGACTCCCCCAGCCCCAAGTGACTGCTACACTCGGGGCTTTCTTACAGGCAGACCAAGGGTGTTCAGTTTGTTTATTGCGCTCACATACGCCATCACTTCTCCCAC
>JBOFTS010000093.1:0-1585 GCA_051652185.1 Aeromonas sp. | reverse complement strand
GTTAGGAAGTTGGATCCTTTTTTTTCCCTTAGGTCAGAGGCAAAATAGGGTGATAGGGCCATGAGTTTCATCAGCTCATGCAGCGCGACGTTGACGATGGGTTAAAATAACTACCATTTTGATGCGAAATCCAAATTTCAGGCAGATCTTCCCTATGCCGCCTCCCGCAACCATCGCTCTGTTTTGAACTCCTGCCGACGTCTGGCCAACAACTCTTCTGCCCGAATACCGGCCTCCGCACTGTTAAATACCATCCGACTACCACACAGCACGCACTGATATGGATCCACATTGGTAAATTGTTTCATCAGCGACGCAAAGCCCGGTTTCTGGGGTTTTGCCTTCATTTCAATTCCCAGGGCGGTGTAGACCTTAGGCAATAACTCACCCCGTTTGCGGTTGGCCAGAAAACCGTAATACCTGACCATTTTAAAATGGCGTGACGGGATATGGCTGATATAGCGCCACAGCATCTCTTCTTGGCTGAGTCGTTGCGTACGGTGTTGCTGAGTCCGGTGGTCATAGTAATGATGTACAACGGCTCCGCCGGTGTAATGACGCAGTTTTGAGGCGGCGATCGGCGGCCGTTTCAGATAGCGGCCGATGTAGTTGACGTTTTGCCGGGCATGTTTCGTCTTTTTAGCAAAGTGGATTTTCCAGCGGCGCTGGAATTGCGCCTCAAGGAACTGGCACCATTCCCGGTAGTCCCGGATGAGAGGATAGCTGGCAGCCGATAAATTGAGCGAGGCGTAGCTTTCCCGCAACAGGGCGATGACGGCCTGACGCCAATAGCGCTCAACGATTTTCTTTTTGAAGTAAACCGGCCGCCAGACGCCGTGTTTGAGGCACAAACCTCCGCGAGTGACGGACAGATGAATATGGGGATGCTGATTGAGCTGGCGGCCATAAGTATGCAGAGCGACAAACAAACCTATTTCGATATTGAGTTTTTTGGCCCATTTCAGCAGGGTATTGGCGGCGCAGGCGAAGAGTTTATTGAGCTGTGGCCAGTTGTTGGCCAAGGCGGGCCAGAGTTTATCGGGCATGGTGAAGGTGATGTGCTGCCATTCGCAGTCGGGTAGGATGTGCTGTTGCTCAGCAATCCATTGCTCGGTGGCTTTCATTCCACAGGCGCTGCAGCCTTTGCTTTTACAACTTTGGCAGAAGTATTTGGAGTGAGAACAGTGAGCAGAAGCGCAACAATACCGACGAACGCCCATGGCACCGGTCCCGCAGGCGAGCATCCGTTCGACGACGAGTTTGGTCCATTCGGGGACGACGTTGCCGTGTTTAGCGAGTAACAGGCCCCAGCCATCATCAATCTGGAAGAGGCGTTTTGCCGGACGAGGTATGTGCATACACGGGATTATAGCGAGCTACTATGGTTGAAGAAAGTCATTTTCTAACAGAGTCTTAGCTCCCGCCGCAGGCGGGCTACTGTTCATGGTTAGGAAGTTGGATCCTTTTTTTTCCCTTAGGTCAGAGGCAAAATAGGGTGATAGGGCCATGAGTTTCATCAGCTCATGCAGCGCGACGTTGACGATGGGTTAAAATAACTACCATTTTGATGCGAAATCCAAATTTC
>JBOFTS010000092.1:0-3762 GCA_051652185.1 Aeromonas sp. | reverse complement strand
TTCAGGGGCCAGAGTAAGCTGATGCCCTGAAACGAAAAAACCGCCCTGCAAGGCGGTTTGTTCGAAGGTGTAGTCAGTTGGGGAACCGACTTCACCTGGTAACGGCTCCGTGCGGGAAGCAGCTACCAAAAGTCCTAATTAGTTTAGCGGTCACTCGACCATTCAATCAAGCTTTTCCCGCTACAAGACCCGTTACCGAAGGCCACCACCTTTGGCGCTTTGTCGTACCCGCACGGATTGGAAGCATGAGTTTGTTGCCGTGTGTGGGTGTGGTTGGTCGGGCAGAACGGGGAAACCTCACATACTGCCCAGCGTGCGACGCGCACCATAGCCTCCCATGGCTCGCAACCATGGGGTACCAGCACCGAGCGCAACGGGGAACCAACCACGGCCAGCTCGATAAAAACGGCGCGGCAGTCCAGCCCACAGGTGGGGACTGAAGCAGGTACAGAGTGGCGAGGTGTGTCTCAGGAGCGCGTGAGGGGGAGCTGCCGCAAGCAGCCTCGATAGTCCTGAGCAAGGCGAGCTATCCAGCGTAACTACGTCATTTTTAACGTAGCCAAGCAGGAGGGCGAGCCTATCTTGAAGCGCAGCGAAAGATAGGAGAGCCGGTGTCTTACGCCCTTTTCTTTCAAACAAAAAAAGAGAGATGATCTTGGCGAGGTGGGTAACTGCGCCCGTCCGTCCACATGCCATCGGTTCGGCTTGTGGGCGGCAGCAGTTATCCACGGAAGCGGGTTAGGTTTGGCTCTGGCCGGAGGCAGTTATGAGGTTCGACAAGCACCTGATCGAGCTTGATGGTGATCGGGTATGGCTACTGGATGCCGCTGGCAAGCGGTTGTGCGACATGACGGGTATGCAGCTGCTCGATTTGGGGAGTCGGATCAGCGTAGAAGGTGGCCTGCTTAACTTCGATTTGGAGGCCCAGAAGTGGCGGGAATGCCTCATTGCCTTGGGCCTTGAGCTGGATTGAAAATCATTTTTCAAATCCGACGATTCAAATCGGCAAATTGATTGCTTTCGGCTCCCGAAGGGGTAACATCGAATTGTCTATTTGATGTGTCAGATTGGAGATTTGATGATGCAGGAAAAAGAGGCCAAGACGGTGTTCGACATGGGGGGATTCTCCAAGGCGATGATCGTCCCCACCCCCATGGGTTCAGGGTTCCACCTCCACTTGGTGCGCTTTGGCAAAGCAGGCACCGAAGTCGTAGAACGGCAGCGCGGAGGCTGGCGAGTTTTCTCCTCCATCGATGCGGCTGCCAACACAGCCCACGGCATTGGTTTTCGCCGCATCGAGATAGACTTGAGCAGCCGCTAGGTCCGATATATCAGACTTTTGCCCAGCGCAGCAGGAGGGCTAGCGCCCCCATGCATATCGCCCCTTCCCACCATGCTGGGGCGGCCCAGCTGAACACGTCATGCAGGCCAAACAGCCTCATGAACCAGCCACTTGAGGAGCTGCTTGCCCCCTTCACTGCCAGCACTGCGGCCAGTAGCCCTACAACCTGCCATACCTTCATAGGCCCATCCCCTTACCGCGGCTCCGCTTTGGCTGGAGATCCTGCAGTTTCTCCTCCAATTCGTTGTTCTGATCCGAAAGCGTTCGGTTATAGCCCTTGAGCTTGTCGATCTCTGCCCCTTGTCGGCCTATCACGCTCTGGGCGCTATCGAGCGCCATGGTGAGCCGCTTAACTTCCCCCTGCGCCTTCTGTAGCTCGCTCTGGGCCTTCTGTGCCTCTGCGGTAGCCTGCTTGGCCAGCTCCACGTTGTCCGTGCTATAGCGGCCCTTCTGGCGGCTAAACAGGAGCTGCTTGAGCTGGGCATTCTCCTCCTGCAATGCGGCGTTCTCCCGTTCCAGCTTCTGGGCTTTGGCGTGGCCGCTCATTTTCTCGATCAGGGTAGGGACTGGGGCGGTGCCGGCACGTAGGTCTGGCCGGTGTGGGTTTCCCCCCAGACCGTTGGGGGTGTACACGCAGGGGATCTTTTCGTTGATCGTGGCGTGGCATCGGCGCCGGATCCCTGCCAGCTTCCGGCCGCCATCCAGCCACGCTTTCGCCTGCAGCTTGCCGTCTTTGATCGGGGTGGCAATGACATGGAAGTGCGGGGTGCTCTCGTCCATATGCAGCTGGATCGATACCACGTTCTCGGGGCCGAACTCCTGATCGGCCCATGCCTTGACTTGCTCCCCGAACGGGGCAAAGAACTGCGCCAGATCGCGCTCGATAGGCGGCCCTTCAGGGCACTCTGGTGTGGGGTCTTCTCGCCAGTCGGTTTGGTTGCCGACCTGGATGATGAACTCGATCGCCACTACGGCATCTTTGCGCTTGGCCAGTGCCGAAGCTGCATCGAGTTTGCCCTGATCCCACTCGACCTTGGTGTGCATTGGGCTCGCTGTAAACCATGCCCGTTTGGGAAGCTGGCTGCTGGTTTCGTGGAGGCGGAGGTTGTGTCCCTGAGCCCTGCCAATGTCGGCTTTGCTCATCTTGGCTACGGCGAACGTGAACTTCATTGGGGGCTCCGAGGGTGGCAGCTTTGGAGTTCAAAGTGTACTCCTTACACTTTGCTGCGCAAAGTAGGAGCCCTGCGGGGCGAAAAAGACCTGCCGCGCTACGCTTGCCGCCTCCCGATCTGGAGGAGGCAGACTGCGCTAGCCTCCCCCTGCTCGGGAGGTTTCCGCGAAAAGCGTCATTACAGGTCGAGAGTGTCGTGATGCCACCATGCAGGTATCGAACTACAGAGGCAAAGAGGTGCTTGTATGAGGGACTGGGTGTTGGCTGTGCTGCTCCTGATCGGAGGAAACAGCATGGAGCATAACTTGGGGGTAGCAGCTGTGTTGTTAGGTTTAGCTGTGTTGTTGCTTGTAGTGAGAAGTGACGTGGACTGATTATGCAGAATGGAGAAAGCCCAGCTCTTTCGAGCTGGGCTTTCAAAGTCCTTTACAGGAAAAACTTTCTAAAAGGCCTCTATGGGCTACACGCAAAATGTATGTCTTTTATGCCGAGATGTCAACAAGTCACTTTAAAAGTGACTTGGCTGATATTGCCGTCACGACTGCTTTTTGAATGTTCTCCATAAGGTCTCTAGGAAGGTATTGGGTGATGTGGACCCCATTGGCATCTTTGACCTTAAAGAGGCGTTCTTTGCTGACTTGCTGGACTAAATCTGCTTTTGCCCATCTATCCCGTTGATCATAAAAGTTTGTCACTTGTATGTGTTCTTGAGGGATGGGGATGTGCAACCCTTGAGCGATCTTACCAAGATCCTGCGTTGAAGATATTGGTACAATGATGGTGCTTCCACCGCTTATTTTTCCATTTAGAACAACGACTAATCGGTTTTTCACCATTTCAGGTGGAATGCGCCCGTTATAGTTTTTCCGGTTAATAGTACCGTCATCTTCGTATAAAAAATCGCCGTAGTTGCACTCTAAGAGCTCTCCGACTTTTGGAGAATATGAGATCGCCATGTGTATGTTTTTGCTGTGGAATGATTACGGCATTGTGCCATAGCAATGGCGTCATTGTGCTCTGGTTTAGGGTAAAACGCTGAATATGTGGCTGATCTTGAATTGTTCTAGCGGTTAGCCTTGGTGTTATTTATGGATCAATGCTTGATCCTCATTCAGGGGCCAGAGTAAGCTGATGCCCTGAAACGAAAAAACCGCCCTGCAAGGCGGTTTGTTCGAAGGTGTAGTCAGTTGGGGAACCGACTTCACCTGGTAACGGCTCCGTGCGGGAAGCAGCTACCAAAAGTCCTAAT
>JBOFTS010000091.1:0-208823 GCA_051652185.1 Aeromonas sp. | reverse complement strand
GTGGGAGAAGTGATGGCGTATGTGAGCGCAATAAACAAACTGAACACCCTTGGTCTGCCTGTAAGAAAGCCCCGAGTGTAGCAGTCACTTGGGGCTGGGGGAGTCATGAATTGCTAGCTGATTTGGGAAACAACGCCGCGGTTATGATATTAGTGAAATTTTCTGCGTATGGTAGAGCTGTAAGTAAAGCTTTGACTATAGAGCGCTTTGGTTTGTCAGTTGTAAATTGGTTTTCAACGCTATCGAGTAGTTCCGCTGCAGTTTCTCGTTCATGGGCGAGCATAGGAGTATTGTCGATAGCCGTTCGTAGCGTAGATAATAACTGAGTGGCTTCATGAATTGCGATGAATATATTCGTTGAGTTGTCAAGGGAGTTTTGGTTAATTCTCGCATTATTACCATTCACGTTGTACGTGATATGTTGAACTTCTCGTTTGGCTTCGGGAATTCCTAACTTATTTACTCTTAGTTCATAACTTGGTGGGATACCACCTGGCTCACCAAGTCCTTCCGTGTACTGGGGGTCTATGACTTTGAATGTTTCCTCTGCGCCATTGCTCATTTTTCGTATGACAAGGTCACCATGATCAACAATGAGATCCTTAGGGTTCATGATAAATATAGTTTTCCCTTGTACTGATGCTTTCATTGGGCCGTGCGTGGCACCATTTTTCTTCAAGATTTCAATGTTATCGGTCATTAAGTCATCAAAACTCATAAATGTACTCCTATGTTAAATATCGAATCACAGGGCCGTAGGTTCGATTAGCGAAGCGTAATCGGACGTTCGTGATCTTCCTGTGATATGCCTCAGTAATCTCCCATAACCTCCCCATTCTGCCATTCCTTCACAATAGGGCAACTCTGAATCTGATCGGAATGCTCCATGCTTACTTCAACTACCCTCAAACTCGCCCTGGCGCTGGCGGCCAAGGTCACCGGTTGGGAAGACTTGGCCGCCTTGGCGGGTGAGGTTTCGCGAATGCCCGATTACGCTTGCCGGCTAATCGAACCTACGAGCTGGAGAGCCCCATCAATCAGGGGGCCGGGACGCTGACTGATCTGCAGGTCGTTCTGCCCGCCTGGCCGAAGTGGGCCCCGCTCGGCAAAAGTAATATTGCCGCAACCGGTCTGACCATCAAGGAAGGGGCCACCGCGCTGGTAGTGGGTACCGATATCGAGGTTAACTATGCGCTCGGGCTGGTACGGGCGATCAAGGGTGGCTCGGTGGCGGACGGCGGCAGCTTGACGGTCAGCGGTACCTATAACGCGGTGACCGGTACCCGCATCGCAGGCAACATCCAGCCGGAGATCAAGGCGCGGTTGCTGCTCGATGGCCGCAGTATCGTCAGCGGTGAGGCCATCAAACTGACGGTGCCCCGTGCCAGCCTGTCCCCCAAGAAGGCGGTGGACTTTATGAGCGACAAGCCCATCGAGATCGAGCTGGAGGGAGAGTTGCTGGCCGTGGATGGCGAGACCGCCCCCTTCTATGTGGATAGACCGGTGACGGTGTGATTTATCGGGGGATGGGAATAAAGAGCGGCGGGGAGACCCGCCGTTATTCTATTAATGAAACAAATGTTGTTAACAACAATTAGTGCCTAAATGAAAGCGAGTCAACAGCAAAGTTATCTATGGTTTCATTGTTACGGTCATATGAAAATGATACATGAAAATATGGTCTTACAATTATGTCTAGTGAAACGTCATTGTTTGTATCGAAAGTGAGATTGATACCCGCCATCTCTATGAAGTTTTTATTTTTAATGTAATCACTAAAGCTAAATTTTACACGTAGAGTAACAATTCTTAGATTGTATTTGTATTGTATGTAAACATTATTATCATCTAGTGCTTGTGATAAAGTGATTACTGGGTCTTCAATTCCCTCTATTGTATAAACATAGGAGATATCCAAATGTGATACAAGTAAATGAATGCCAGCCTCAAAAAGCAAACCAATACAGTCCTCTGAGGAAAGATTCAATATATACTCTTCACTCTCGCTTTCTATATAATCTGAAATATCATTTTCAAAGTTGTTACGATCTATAGCATGTTCATTTATATCTACTTTAGATTCAATAAATGAGGATATTCCCAAGTATGGTGTTATTACTTTGCCATTGTTAATGGCGGAAAGGTCCTCGAATAAAGATGGATGAAATGAGACATCCCTTCTTTGGTTCACATCATAAAAGTCATTTTTATTATCACAAATAAAAGCAATCTCATTCTCTGAGTCATTAGACTGATAATGATTTAAAATGCTAATCCAGATAAGAGTATCACGATAACCTTTTCGTTCTCTTGGAAGGGACGAGTTCCTTTAATAGCTCTATCTACAATTGATAATTGGGGAATGTTGTCGCAACTGAGAACTCTATAATTAATATCCATGCCATTAATAAGTTCTACTAAGTTATATTTGATATTGAACTGCTCTTTATCTATATTTCCTCTGGTTGTTGTTAGTTTGTACAGGTCATTTATAGCTTCTTCAAGATTCTTCATTGCTTTTACTAATTCTTGATTATGCTTATTTTCCACTTCCTTTATTACAACGTCACTAAGGATTAGAGTGTGATCTTCGTTTCTTATGAAGCGTAACAAATATTGAAAGGATGCACTTTGAAAATGCCAGTTATTATATATAATGTTTGTATCTAAAAAAATGTCCATGTTATAGCATGCTCATTGATTGTTCGGTCTGTATGTTGTGTAATCAAATCTCATAGAGATGTCGATCATTAAAATCAATCTTATCACTAGTGTTCATTTAAATATATACCTAGGTGCAATTTCAAGAAGTATTATAGCTGGTCACAGGCTAATATAGTCAATAAACTTATTATTGAAAATGACAGTTGAGAACGCTTGAAATAAGTCGTTCTCAACTGTGATAGCTATTTAATAGTGTTTGCTTCGTTTGGAGTGTCTATTCTTTGGAAAACACATTTGGATTAGGTCTCGCCTTTTCTAGAAACGATGGTATGTGGTTTGCGGCATTCAATCCTCCATCGTGAACTGTACCTAATTCTTCAGGGGCTACGTCAGTAGATGGCCAGACTTTATTGTGACCTATAAAACGATCTAAATTTAATTTATTTAGCTCCAAGAATAAATAATCTGTGTCCTCTCCTTTTTCAACGCCAGCTGCCCAGTATGAAAATGAGCTTGCAATAATATCCGCAATCTGTAATTGGATGTGGTTTTGTGATTCTGCAAAAGTTAATAACTTTGCTTTCAATGGAAGACCGAATTTACGACGATCATAGCCAAAGACAATCTCATCTTGAGTCCAGTCCATGAAAAGGGAAAACAGCTCTCTCTGTTTCTCAAGCGTTTGAGAGTCATCATGAACTAGATGGAATCCATGGTGGTATTGTTTGCCCCATTGGACGCATTGAGCAAATAAAGCGGGTATTGATGGATCTAATGAAAATTTATAAATTCCGGATATCGCGCGACTTACACATTCTCGTGTTTCTAGTATTATATTTATTTCGGTTTTAAATCCTTTATTAGAGGAGGTTTTTTTTACAGCCTCTACTGTTTGATAAAAATCATTTATTGAATCTTCAGTTTGATCTTTAATCATTGTAACAAATGATTTATACATGCTCTCGACCAAGTCCTCCTTACAGAAGGATTGGAGGCAATGAAATAATACGTTTGATAGAGCTATGTTCTTTCCATCTATGTATAAATCAAAACCCCTTTCATGGAGCATATGCTCAATCAATATATCAACTATCTTTGTTGTTATCATGAATCGTTTGTGGAATAAATTTATTTTGACGCTGTCAGGATTGACTGTTGCATCACTCATCAATCTAATTATTCCATCTTGACCAGCTTTGTTTCGTTTAAGCCTCTTAAAGTGCAATTCATTTACTGCTCGGGAGCGAACTAAGTCAACTAGTCTTTGTGCTTCAGTTTGTTCAATGTTACAACTGGCAAGTGTAAACACCTTTTGGTCATTGTCTAACAAGTTGGAACCCGTATTTCCAGATTCATCAAGATAGATTGTTGGGATCATATTTTTCCTTATTTAAATGTGAGTGAGTAGTATGGGTTGGTTCAGTGAGAATGAACCCTCTATTTGCAATATATCGATCTTAGTAATTCGCCATAAACCCTCCTATTTTGCCATCCCTTTACCATGGGGCATATCTGAATCTGATCGGAATGCCCCATGTCCACCTCTTCCACCCTGAAACTCGCGCTAGAGCTGGCGGCTAAAGTCACCGGTCGGGAAGACTTGGCCGCCTTGGCGGGTGAGGTGCAGGAGCTGGGTCCGATCTCGGACGAGACGGCCGCTGAAACGGCGCAGTTGGCCGAGAGCCTTGAATCGTTAAGCCGTCAGCAAGCGCTGATCCAGCAGTTCAATGACTCCAAAGCCGCCCTGACCCAGCTCGAACTGGCGACCGTGCTCAGCCGTGACAAGCTGGAGCAGTTGCGCCGTGAGCAACAAGCTGGCAGCGGCGATGCCAAGGCGCTGGCAGAACAAGAGCGGTTGCTGACTTCCGAGGTCAAGCAGCTGGAGCGCCAGCTGGTCGCTCAGTCCGCCAGTCATACCCGCCTGCATGCAGGGCTCAAGCAGTCCGGGCTCGACACCAAGAATCTTGCCCTGGAACAGCAGCGTCTGCAGCGTGAGCTGACCAAGAGTGTCGCCCAGACCGAGCGGCTGGGGCGCGAGTTTAGCCAGGGTAGTCAGCAGGCCGGTGGCTTGCAGGGGGCCATTGGCAGCCTGACCGGGCGCCTGGTGGCGCTGGCAGGTACCTGGTTCGGTATCCAGACCCTCACCACCCAACTGATGGCCATGTTCCAAACTGGCGACCAGGCCGAGCGCCTCGATGTGCAGCTCAAGGCGGTGATGGGGTCGATTGCCGGTGGCAAAGAGGCGTCAGCCTGGATCCAGGATTTTGCCAAGAACACCCCCCTGCAGCTCAGTGAAGTCACCCAGGTATTCGTGCGCCTCAAGGCGTTCGGCATTGACCCCATGGCGGGGGCCATGCAGGGCATTGTCGATCAGGCGTTCAAATTGGGCGGCGGTTTTGAAGAGGTGCAGGGCATCTCTCTGGCCCTTGGCCAGGCTTGGGCCAAGCAGAAGCTGCAGGGGGAGGAGATCCTGCAGCTGATTGAGCGTGGCGTGCCGGTCTGGCAGATGCTGGAGCAGGTGACTGGCAAGAATACCGCCGAGCTGCAGAAGCTCTCTGAGGCAGGCAAGCTGGGCCGCGAGACCATCTCGGCCCTGATGAACGAGATTGCCGCCCAATCGCGCGGTGCCGCTGCCGACAACATGAGTCTGCTCTCCGGACTTATCTCCAACGCCCAGGACAACCTCGCCAAGTTTTACCGGATGGTGGCCGACAACGGGGCGCTGGCCTGGCTCAAAAACCAGCTGGCCAACCTTAATGCCGAATTTGAGGCGATGGCCAGAGATGGCCGCCTGCAGGAGTGGGCCAAGCGCCTCTCCGATGGCTTTATCTCCATGGGGGAAACCCTCAAGTCACTGATCCAGACCCTCTATGAGTGGCGCACCGCGCTGACCGTGCTGGCTCAGGCTTGGGTCGGCCACGCTGACCGGCCGCTCGCGCACCGCCGACTTGTCGCCGACCCATGTATTGGCACAGGCGGTAAGCGAGCCTGCTGCTGCGACCATAGCTCAGCTGGCTGCTGCCGTATTGCCGGTGGGTTGGACGTTGGATTGGCAAGCGGCAGACTGGTTGGTGCCTGCCGGGTTCTTTAGCCTGGATAACCAGACTCCGATCGAGGTGGTCAGGTACCTAGCAGATAGCGCCGGTGGCTTTGTGCTGCCACACCCGAGCAACCGCCATCTGGTCATCAAACCGCGTTACCCCACAGTGCCATGGCAGCGTGATACTGCTGTGGTCGATGTGGCGATCCCCCGCGCCATCATTACCACCCTGGGCAGCGACTTCCAGCCGGGTCATGCCGCCAATGGGATCTGGGTAAGCGGTGGCCATCAGGGCATCAGTGCCCGGGTGGTACGGCAGGGGACGGCTGGCGAGCAACAAGCGCCGAGCATCACCCATCCGTTGGTGTGTGATGTGGTGGCCGCCCGTGCCCAAGGTGTGGTGGGGCTGGCCAAGACCATGCCGAGGCGCACCCAGACCATCGAGCTGCCGTTGTCTGCAGATACCGGCTTGATCCTGCCGAGCGCACTGCTTGCCGTGGATGGTTGGAAGGGCTACAACCGGGGCGTCAGAGTCTCTGCTGCATTGCAGAACCGGGCCATGACAGTACGCCAGTAGCTGATGAGTGTGGAGCGATTTTTATGAACCTGTTTAAGCGATTTTTAGAGCTGGTACCGGGCGCTGATCCCTTGCTGGTTGGTACCGTCACCGCAGTAGGTACCACGACTACCACTCTCAGCGCGTTGGCGGGTGGAACGGTCACAGTACGGGGCTCGGGTATAGCCATCGGCAAGCAGACATTTTACCGGGGAGGGGAGCTGGCAGGAGAGGCGCCGGATTTACCGACCTATGAGATAGAGGTTTAATGCCGGTTTAACGGGGTTATCAAACTCAGTGATTCCGGTGCCACCAAGTTTGATAAACTACTGGGCCGGTAGCTTTTCATTTTCCCCGTAACTCTTTTTCATTTTCGGCGGCGGGCTACAGTTCTTATACCTATTTGTGCCGCCCCCTCACACATCAGAGCACCTTAATGGGGCAAGATGAGGTATCTTATGCCCCGATTTCATTCATTAAACGGTGTCGAGACTCCATATGATCATCAAACCTAAGGTTCGCGGCTTTATCTGCACCACCACTCATCCGGTCGGTTGTGAAGCCAATGTTCTTCGCCAAATTGCGGATACCAAGGCCAAAGGCCCCATCGAAAATGGCCCTAAAAAGGTGCTGGTGATTGGCGCGTCTACCGGTTATGGCTTGGCCTCCCGAATTGCGGCGGCGTTTGGTAGCGGCGCGGCCACCCTTGGCGTCTTCTTTGAAAAAGCTGGCAGCGAAACCAAGACGGGCAGTGCGGGTTGGTACAACTCAGCGGCCTTTGACAAGGCGGCTAAAGCGGCGGGTCTTTACGCCAAAAGCGTCAATGGTGATGCTTTCTCTGACGAGTGCCGCGCCAAGGTCATTGAGCTTATCAAGCAGGATCTGGGTCAAATCGATTTGGTGGTTTACTCGCTGGCCTCGCCTGTGCGCAAGATGCCAAAAACCGGCGAAGTGGTGCGCTCTGCCCTCAAACCCATCGGCGAGGTTTATACCACCACTGCCATTGATACCAATAAAGATCACATCATTACCGCTACAGTTGAGCCGGCTAATGAAGAAGAGATCCAGAACACCATCACAGTGATGGGTGGTCAGGATTGGGAGCTGTGGATGGCAGCCCTGCGCGATGCGGGCGTACTCGCAGATGGTGCCAAATCGGTGGCTTACTCCTATATCGGCACCGATCTGACCTGGCCAATCTACTGGCACGGTACCTTGGGGCGCGCCAAAGAAGATCTGGACCGCGCCGCTGCGGCAATTCGTGGCGATCTGGCTGCCAAGGGCGGTACTGCCCACGTAGCCGTGCTCAAATCGGTGGTCACTCAGGCCTCGTCTGCTATTCCGGTGATGCCGCTTTATATCTCCATGGCGTTTAAGATCATGAAGGAGAAGGGCATTCACGAGGGCTGCATGGAGCAGGTGGATCGCATGATGCGCACCCGTCTTTACGCTAGCGATCTAGCACTAGACGATCAGGCTCGCATTCGTATGGATGACTGGGAGCTGCGCGAAGATGTACAGCAGACCTGTCGTGATTTGTGGCCATCCATCACTAGCGAAAATCTTGCTAGGTTGACCGACTACGCCAGCTACAAGCAGGAGTTCCTGCGCCTGTTTGGTTTTGGCTTAGCAGACGTTGATTACGAGGCGGATGTGAACCCTGATGTGCACTTTGATGTCATCGAGCTGTAACCCTTAGCCCCTAGGTTCGTCATCGCAGGCAGGCCATCGCCCTGTGACAGCATTTAAAAAGCCTTTTCGTGGATCACGGGAAGGTTTTTTTATGGCCGCCGTTTTTATTATTTAGCCACTGAGCCATTGAGCCACTAGAACTGGCGTGGATTAGGTCTCACGCCCATGGTTAGCGGGGCTCGAGGGCATGATAGGCATAAAAAAGGCTCCATCGGAGCCTTTTTTATGGTTGTCGCGACGGCTACTGCTTGTAGCTCTTTAAGAAGCGGGCGAGGCGGCCAATAGCCTCTTCTAACTCCTCTTCGCGGGGTAAAAATACTAGCCGAAAGTGATCGGGTGCCGGCCAGTTAAAGCCAGTGCCTTGTACTAGCAGTAGTTTTTCTTGCTGTAGCAGGTCGAACACCATTTTCTGGTCGTCGCGGATGTCATACACCTTGGGGTCAAGACGGGGGAACATATAAAGGGCCCCTTTAGGTTTGACGCATGACACCCCCGGGATCTCATTGAGCAGCTCCCACGCTTTATCCCGTTGGCGACGTAATCGACCGCCTGGCAGGATTAACTCATTGATGCTCTGATAACCGCCAAGGGCGGTTTGGATGGCGTGTTGCATCGGGACATTGGCACATAGGCGCATGGATGCCAGCATCTCTAGCCCTTCAATGTAACCCCGAGCGCGGGCTTTGGGGCCAGTAATCACCATCCAACCTTGGCGAAACCCGCAGGCGCGGTACGCCTTAGAGAGGCCATTAAAGGTCACTACCATCACATCGTCACACAGGGTACAGACGCTGGTGTGGGAGATATCGTCATAGAGGATCTTGTCGTAGATCTCGTCGGCAAAAATGATGAGGTTATGCTGACGGGCAATCTCGATCACCTCAAGCAAGAACTCGCTGCCATAAACGGCGCCAGTCGGGTTGTTGGGGTTGATCAGCACCAAGCCGCGGGTGCGCGGGGTGATGCGGGCGCGAATGTCGTCGAGATCAGGATACCAATCAGCCCCTTCATCGCAGCGATAGTGCACTGCATGGCCACCAGAGAGGGTGACAGCGGCCGTCCAAAGGGGATAGTCAGGGGAGGGAACCAGCATCTCATCGCCGTTATTGAGTAGCGCCTGCATGGCCATCACAATCAGCTCGCTGGCACCATTGCCGATATAGATATCATCGATATCGACTTGGCGCATGCCCTTTTGCTGGTAGTACTGCATGATCGCCTTGCGGGCAGAAAAGAGCCCTTTAGAGTCACAGTAACCCTGGCTTAAGGGCATATTGAGGATCACATCTTTGATGAGCTCTTCTGGCGCATCAAAGCCAAAGGGGGCGGGGTTACCAATATTGAGTTTTAAAATTCGGTGACCTTCGTCTTCGAGACGGCGAGCCTCTTTATGCACTGGGCCGCGAATGTCGTAACAGACATCGTCGAGCTTGTGTGATTTATCGATGGTAAACATGGTGAGTGTGATTCCTTCCCCACAGGGGCACGTTGGCAAAACGGCCATGGCCTAGTATCAAATGTCATTTCCTCTATTCTTCACAGAATTGAATGCTAGAACAATCCTATTTTTAGGAGAATTCCCTGATTTATAGGGTGAAAACAGGGTGTTAAAAAATTAAATTCAGCAGGATCGTTGGCATTAATAGCGCTTTAGTAGTGAAAGATGGGGGTTCGCGCGACAAACTGATGACAGTGTGTTGTATCGCCCCCTTTCGATGGCACGATTGGTTTGGATAACTATCTCGCTATGCTCGCAGTTGGGCCTGCAGTGAGATCAGTGCCGATGCTAATAACAATACTCATATTGCTACCCACCGTGATGTCAGTGGTGGAGCCGATGACGGTGTAGATGGCGGTATAGATGGCAGCGCACCAAGGTGATCGGCTCGGATGGGCGCTCTTACCCGTGAACCTCATACAATCAATGATTTAGCGCGACATTTAACGAAGGGATGGGCGTGCTCAAAGGTCGTATCACGGCATAGTTGCTTGCTCAAAAAACGAACTGCCCATCTGTTTGGCGTCAATTTTTGGCGCGCGTTATTTTTCTTATGGGCTTAATACGGCTATGTTTAATGATAAATACCTTATTGAATCAATACTTTGTGATTCAAGTCACACTTTGGGCTCATTGCTGTAGGGTTCGCATCCTTAACAAGCAATCCCATAATGCGGCGCGTATTTAATGTGAGGTCCTTTTTGGGGTCTTTTTACTGTTGTTTCATGGGAGAACATAATGAAACCTGTTGCTGCTGAGTTTATCGGTACTTTCTGGTTGGTATTGGGTGGGTGCGGAAGCGCCGTGTTGGCGGCTGCGTTTCCTGAGCTAGGGATTGGCTTTGTCGGGGTTGCGCTGGCATTTGGTCTGACCGTTCTCACCATGGCATTTGCCATTGGCCATATCTCTGGTTGTCACCTCAACCCAGCGATCACTGTCGGTCTGTATGCCGGTGGTCGTTTCCCAGCATCAGGTGTGCTGCCTTACATCGTGGCGCAAGTATTGGGCGGTATCGCCGCTGGTGGCGTGCTTTATGCCATTGCTAGCGGTAAAGCGGGCTTTGATCTGTATAGCAGCGGCTTTGCTGCTAACGGGTATGGCGAGCACTCCCCAGGTGGCTACAGCATGACTGCTGCGCTGGTATGCGAAATGGTCATGACTGGCTTTTTCTTGTTCGTCATCATGGGTGCTACCGATCGCCGCGCGCCTGCAGGTTTTGCACCGATCGCCATTGGCCTGTGCCTGACCCTGATCCACTTGATCAGTATTCCAGTAACCAACACCTCTGTTAACCCAGCTCGTAGTACTGGTGTTGCACTGTTTGTAGGTGATTGGGCTGTTAGCCAGTTGTGGTTGTTCTGGGTTGCCCCTATCGTAGGTGGCATTCTGGGTGCCTTGGCTTACCGTTTAGTTGCTGAGCAAGACACTGAGCAAAAAGTAGTGGCTAGTTAATCACTCACTGCCGTGATATCAACACGCCTTCGGGCGTGTTTTTTTTGGTCGATGATCGGGAAAAGTGAATAAAGCGGCTCACATGGAGAGTCCGCAGTTATAACCTCTCGCTATGCAGCACGGCTTTGTAGCGTTGGTGTAATAGCTGAACGCGATTAACATACGCACGGGTTTCTGCATAAGGGGGGATCCCTCCATATTTTTTAACTGCCCCCATTCCTGCGTTATAAGCGGCGCAAGCCAGTGCCACGTTCCCCTCGTATTGCTTGAGCAGACCCGCTAAATATTTTACCCCGCCAAAGATATTTTGTTCTGCTAGCAGGGCATTCCCTACCCCTAATTCCCGGGCAGTAGCCGGCATGAGTTGGGTCAATCCCATCGCTCCTTTACGAGAGACTGCAAGGGGATTGAAGGCCGATTCGGCATGGATTAGCGCTCGGATCAGGGCAGGTTCCACCTGATAAGTGCTCGCCGCAGCCTCAATGGTACTGGCATAGGCATGCAAAAACAGCCCGGTGGTCTTCCAGTTCACAGTCGATGCGGGGTTACAGGCAAAACAGTCATTGAACAGCAATAGCTCATAGTGCCCTTGCTCTGGCGCGCGGTCTGAATAGCGCACCACGCCATTTTTTTGTACCGATTTATAGACTTGAAAGGGCTTAGCCCCAGCCCCTTTGTTGCCATTGGCTGGGGCGGCCTGAACGGCTGCGAGTGGAGCTTGGCTAATGATGGCCACGGGGGCCGCGAAGGCGTGGCTCCCCATGAGGGGGGGGATCAAGCACAGATGGCTTGCCAATATCCATGGTTTCAATCGTGCATTCCTTTTTGTGATAGCCGTGCTGAGTAAACCATCATGACAAGAACGGAACAAGTCGCCAACCATCGCTAACGGGAAGATCGAGGCAACGTGAGGGTTTTGGTTGCGAGTTAACCCAGATTTTGGGAACAAACTGTGCTTAATGGCGGCAACCGCGCATTTTTATAGAATTTTATAGCGGGAGTTGAGGGGGCTGGGCATAAGATGGTGCGTAAAGCTGATGGGGTTGCGAGTTGGGGTTGAGCTATGTGCTTGGATGTTCTGTTTGGATTATCAGCTTGCACGAGCTATGTACACTCGCTGTCTCCTGTTTACACGCTCTGCCTCAATGGCAGAGGCGCGCATTGTACAAGTGCCATGGGAGACCAAGCGGCCTCCCATGTTGGTCAGGTTTAGTGAGCCTTGGTAAGCAAATGGATACTACCTGGGACGAGCTCGATCCCTTGCAGATTGGTTTTTAACCACGCTTGCTTAGGGTCTTTGTCATCGAGTTTGTAGACCGGTTTGTTTTCCAGCCGTTTTTCCATGCTTTGCAGCAACATGCCCAGCATGAAACCAAATTTTTTGTCAGCCGCTTGTGGCGTTAACTTGTATTCAACCAGCTTCATATTGTCTAAAAATAGCGCGCCTTTTGCTGAGTCATAGCGCGGTTTTGCCTCATAAGTTAGCTGCAAGTTAGCGTCATAGGCGGTGTTATCTGGCAGAGCGATTTTAAGCTTGCCTTTGGCATAGACGCGGGCGGTATCGGGCTGCTGGCGAGCGATCTGCACATTACTTTGTTCAAGTTGGATATGCGCCTTGATAATACCGGGTAACTCGAGCTGTTTTTCGACGTGCACTTGAGAGGCGAGGTATTGATTTATCTGCTGCTCATTGATGTCATATGAGCCTTGGCTTAGCATGGCCAGACTAAGCAGCATTGATTGCAGGATCATGCGTGCGACCTAATAGAATGGATGTGCCCAACAGCATATCATTCCTACCCGGTGGGGTCTGCCCACTTGGCAGTTTGTTAACAGAAGGGAGTGAGCACTCTGGAACACGATCTTAAATTGATGTTTACCCAATTTTTAGGGTGGGTAGTGCTGATCTTTCATTCAGTGATTGTCACCGGTGTGTCATTTCGAGTGGTGATGAAGCGCCGCCCCATTGGGGTATCGTTGGCGTGGTTGGCGTTGATTTACGCCATCCCCTTTGCCGGTGTGGTTTTTTATGTGTTGTTTGGCGAGATCAAATTGGGGCGCCGCCGCGCGGCCCGGGCCCAAGCGATGTACCGCCCCTATGCGATTTGGACCCGTCAACTTGCCCGCTTATTTCCCCAACATTGCTGTGAAGTGGGCGCGAAAGCCGAGCCACTGCACGATTTGATCCAGAGTCGGCTCGGTATGCCGATGCTCTCTGGGAATCAAATGACGGTATTGAACAAACCCGATGCCATCTTGCGAGAATTTGCTCGCGATATTCGCCAGTCATCTCAATCTTGCTATCTGGAGTTCTACATTTGGTACCCAGGCGGAGATGCCGATGACGTCGGCGAGGCCTTAATTGAGGTGGCGCAGCGCGGCGTAGATTGTCGTGTCTTGCTCGATTCGGTGGGTAGCAAGGCGTTCTTTAAGTCTGCTTGGCCAAAAAAATTGCGCCAAGCAGGGGTCAAAGTGGTCGAGGTGCTGCCCGTGGGGGCTTGGCGGATCTTGTTTCAGCGTCAAGATTTGCGGATGCACCGCAAGCTGGTGGTGATTGATGATCGGGTGGGTTACACCGGCTCGATGAACTTAGTTGATCCGCGCTTTTTCAAACAAAACGCCGGAGTTGGTCAGTGGGTCGATATCATGATCCGCGTACAAGGACCGATGGTGCCATTAATGTGGTCCATCTTCGTGTGGGATTGGGAGATGGAGACCGGTGAGCGACTGCTCGATAGCTTGTTGCATGATCCAGAGGTGTGGCCTCAGACCAACTACCGTGCCCAACTTATTCCATCAGGCCCCTTTGTGGGGGGCGATTGTATTCAGCAAAGTTTGTTGCTGGCGATCTATCAGGCCCGTAGCCATCTGGTGTTGACCACCCCTTATTTTGTACCTGATGACCCACTTGCGGCAGCGTTGAGCGCGGCGGCCGAGCGCGGGGTAAAGGTGCAATTGGTGTTGCCTGAGCGCAATGACTCCTTGATGGCCAATTACGCTTGCAATGCCTTTATGGAAGAGCTGCTGCGGGCAGGGGTTGAGATCTATCGTTACGACGCTGGGCTACTTCATACCAAAAGTGTGCTGGTAGATGATGATTTTGTGCTCGTTGGCACCGTGAACCTCGATAGGCGCAGCCTTTGGCTTAATTTTGAGGTGACGTTGCTGGTGGATAACCCCGCTTTCGTGGCGCAAATGAACCAATTGGTACAGGGCTACATGGTGGAGGCGACGCCGATGACGCTGGCTAAATGGCAAGCTCGCCCGTGGTATAAGAAGGCGATGGAGAATATTTTCTATCTCTTTAGCCCCTTACTGTAAACCTGTGAAGTAAACCTGTGCGCTAAACGTAAAGATCGTCCCAATAATATGGCGGCGGTGCAGATTGGGGCTTGCTTAGTCCTGAGTCTGCCCCGTAGAGTGCTCTCACAACTCGCTGGAGATAGCTGGATTTATGAAAAAAACAGTGGCCCTCGCCGTAGCAGCGGCACTGGTTGGCGGTGGCTTAGCTGCCTGCTGGTACACCGGTAATAGCTTTGATCGCATCATGGCAGAGCAGATCACCCAGGTAAAAAGCCAAAGTGGTATTGAATTGCAATGGCTGCCGAGCCATCACAGCTTGTTTGCCCGCGACGGGGTATTAAAGGTGGTGGTCAGTGGCAAGGAGATGGCCGCCCTTGAAGGGGAGACGAGCAGTGCGCAACCGCTCGAATTACAGTTGCAGGTCACCAACCAGATCCTGCCGCTTTATATCAAAAGTCAGCTGACTCTCGATACTCACCACGGATCACTGGCTCCTACATTTACTAAGTTGGGCATGGCGCAGTGGCAGCTTGCATTAAAATCGGCGAGCAACTTTTGGACCCAAAGCAACAGCAGCCAGCTCAAGGCCGGTGGGTTTGCATTCAAACAAGCTTCGCACAGCATGACGTTTCTTCCCCTTGAGGCGCAATTTCAGGGCGATCTGACGGGCAGTGGTGAACTGGCAATGACCTGGCAGGGCATGAGCTTTGATGATGCGCAAAGTAAAATGGCGTTGGTACTTGCCAATATGAAGGGGCGCGCCGAGATGGCGCAAATAAGTGGGATCATGCTCTCGCCGCAAAGTGAAATGAGCCTTGGGTCCTTAACGCTACAGCTACCCGATAGCGGCAAATTATCACTGCAAGATATGACAACCGCGACTGAGCTCATTGGGGATGATGCCAAAACCCTCTCTAATAGCTATAGCGTCAAAATTGCCAAGCTCGATCTGGAGAACGAAGGGGATAGTTTGGCTCTGACCGATAGCAAGTTAGCGTTAACACTCAAAGGTTTGGATTTAGAAGGGTATCAACAGCTGCAAGCTGCCAGTGGGCAAAGCGTTGACGATGTTGCCGTTGAGCAGGCGATGAACAAAATGTTGATGCGCGGTGCCACCCTTGAATTGAGTGACCTTAGCAGCACGCTTAATGGGGCTCCGATTGCATTTAAAGGGGATCTACAGCTAGCCCCTACGTCGTTGGCGCAGCTCTTTAATCGCAATGCCAATCGCAACGCCGGTATGAAAGCCCTTAGCGGGACCTTGCATGCCAACCTAAGCAACACCTTAGGTAACGCGGTACCACAATTGGCTGGCATACTTGATCAGTTGACCCGAATGGGTCTTTTGAAGGCCGATCAGCAAAACTTAACCTCTGTGCTGCAACTCAAGCAAGGGGCGCTGACGGTAAACAATAAGCGGATTTAATATCGGGTGTGGTCATAATAACGGCTCCTATGGGAGCCGTTATTATTGGTGCTATCGGTGTCGCTGAGCGTGACCTGTGACGCATCCGCAGCTTGCCAAGGTGTGGGCCCTTTGAGTTGATGCTGCCGTTTGCAACGGAGCTTTAGTTCATAACTAAAGTTCGTAACTAAAGCTCGTAACTAAAGTGCGTAACTAAAGCACATAATAGCTGTAACTCAAGCGGCATAACGTCTGTAACTTAAGCACATAACCTGCGTACATATTACCGCTCGCAAAAGAGGGCAGGGGCGCGCTAATGAGGGTCAGCAGGTATCAACTAAGCCCCATATGAAGTTGTAATCAGGTCAAAGTTGGATGATTTTTGCTCACTCATCCCATAAGACGGGGATTTTTTTTGAAAAAAATCGGATGAAAATTGTCCAATCGAAAAAAAATGAGGCTTTTAATGCATTTATCTGTGGTGAGGCCTATGCAAACTATGTTTTTTTTGTGCCATAATCACGCCGCTTGCTAAACGTCTGGCGAGTCTAAAGGAGCTTTAAAAATGAAAAAATTGCTATTGGTAGGTGTTGTTGGTCTGTCCGCTCTGCTGGGCGGTTGTGCAAACACCAGCGAAATGGAAACTTCCGTTCAGAACCTGTCTAACAAAGTTGACCAATTGGCTCAAGATGTTAGCGCTGTTCGTGCTGATCAATCCAAAATTGCTGCTGATGTTTCTGACGCTAAGCAAGAAGCTATGCGTGCTAACCAGCGCCTGGACAACATGGCTACTTCTTACAAGAAGTAATTCATGCAAAAAAAATGGCGCATTTATGTGCCATTTTTTTTTGCCTAAAATTTGCCATATCCCCGCATGAGCTTCGTATATTCCCACCTAATGGCCTTATAAAGGTCATGCCGGTTGCCCGGCACATCCTCATTATTATTCCCGCTGATTATCCACTCTTATTATTTACCCTGATGATTGAGCCCAGCATGGATGGCTTAATACAGCAGACTATAGAGTTTACGGCGATAGACTTGTGCTGCGCCCACGCTGCCCATGGTTGCCAGAATATCGAGATAGGTTTTTCTCGCATCACCAAAGGCTAAGTCTTGCTTGAGAATGGTCAGCAATAAACTTAATGCCTCTTCTTGACGGCCAGCTTGATGGTATTGCACGGCCAGCTCTTGGGTCAGGGCAAAATCATCGGGAGTTTGTTGATGGCGAAGCTCCAGCGCCCGCAGCTCTGGGCTATCAGCCGCTTGCAGCGCCAAAGCCAACCGTGAGCTTAAGGTATGAAAGTGATCATCTTGTGCCACCATAGGGATCTGGCCAAGACGCGTTTGCGCCTCTTCGAGCAAATTAAGATCAAGGGCCGCTTGAATAAGCCACAAATGAATATCGTGGCGGGTTGGGGCCAATTGATGGGCTTGGCTCAGATCGGTGTAAGCCTGGTTGGGTTGAGCATCGATGAGCGCTTGCTGCCCTTTACTTAGCAGCTCCTCTTCTTCTTTTGGGGCGAAGGCGGCAAAGTATTGGCGCAACATCGCCTCATCTTGCGGCCCCTCCATAATGGATGACTCATTGGGCCGTCCTTGCTCAAACAACACTAACGCCGGTAAGGCGCGCAGCCCAAGCTGGCCGGCCAGAGGTTGCAACTGGGGATCGTTCATATCTACTTTTGCCAAGGTGATCTGGCTATTCGCAGGCCCCACCAGTGACTCGATAAGCGCAGTCATGCCCTGGCATTCCGGCATTTGCGGCGCATAAAAATAGATGACGATGGGCTTTTTCATGGACACATCGATCAATTCAGCGTGGAAATTTAGGGGAGTAATATCGACGATCATGGATTGGACTCTTCAATAAGGGTGGTGAGTAACATGGGGTTGATCTGTTGGCAATTCAAGCGGCTATCTAGATGGTACATATTCACCGACGCGCTGGCACTCGCAAGGCTGAGCCAGCCACTGGCAAATGGCCAATCTTGGACCTGATAAATTTGCTCATCGAGCTGGTTATCAAGTCGCCACTGCCGCAGGGGATCAAAACGCACTTTTTCAAGCCCTGCTGCTATGCCGCCGCCATGGGCTTTAAGCACCGCCTCTTTACGGGACCAGAGCCGATAAAAGGCACGAACTTGATCAAAGGGGGGCAGTGAGCAGAGCCATTGATATTCACTGGCGGCAAAAAATCGGCGCGCAAGCGCGAGTGGATCCCGTCGTCCCTTCCCCAGTTCAATATCGACCCCAAGGGGTGGCTGCTTGCCCAGTGCTAACGCAAGCCAACCGCCACTGTGGCTGAGGTTAAAGTGCCAAGCTGCATCATGGAGCTGTGGCTTGCCATGCAAGGCGTGGCAAAATTGCAAACTGGCTGCGGGTAGCGACAGGCGATCACTGAGTAACTGGCGCAGTAACGCGCGACTGAGCAGGTACTCCTGACGACGAATAGGGTGACTGATGGCGCGCCAGTGATGGTGCTCATTACTTGAGAGTAATGCCGGCAATTGAGCGAGGTGTAACGGGCAGACATGGGGCATATTTAACAAAAAAAGATCAGTATCGATCATGCTCATTCACTTTAAAGAGGGGTTGAAACAGAGATAATTAATCATTATCTCATCGCTTTAGCGCCCGTTTTCGCCACAATATTGTGCGATCATCATCACATTTTTCATGAAAAACAGTGCATTTTCCTTCATAAATGGGATTTTGAGGGGGATTTTCACTTGTCCTGAGCGAAATCTTATGTATAGTCGTACGCTGTTGCCTTATTGATTGCCACTTTTGGCCGTTTTTTAACAAAATAACTACATTTGGAGGGTAAAGGTTTGCGCTGCCTGATACTACTACTGGTCGCGCTCGGAATGGTAGGCTGTGCGTCGGCCCCCGAGCCCGAATTTGCGAGCAATATCGAAGTTTCTATGGTTGAACCTGTCATTGAACCCGCCAGTGACGCTAGATTTGATTCAGATGCCCCTCAGATTTCTGATGATGAGTTGAAAGACATCCTTACCGTATATCAGCAGTGGTATGGTGTGCCGTATAAATTCGGTGGTGTGAGTCGCCGTGGTATTGATTGTTCTGCCTTTACCCGTGAAGTATTTCGTAATGCCATCGGCATTGAATTACCCCGAGATACCCGCTCGCAAGTACGTGAAGGTATCCGTGTTGCTAAGCAAAATCTAGAAGAGGGTGATCTGGTCTTCTTCAAAACTGGCCGTAATGCCAACCACGTTGGTGTGTATATCGGTAATGGTGAGTTTATTCACGCCTCGACCAGTGCTGGGGTTACCCGTACTAAGTTGAACAACGCGTATTGGCGCAGTAAATTCTGGCAAGCTCGCCGGATTGAAACTTGAGTTAGGCTAGACAAACGGCTCGCAGTACGGACTGTTTTTCCAACCTCACTTGAACCGGGCTCGATAGCCCGGTTTTTTGTTGCCCTCATTTAGACTTTACGGTTGTAAGCCCCTATAGTGTGGGCCCGTTTTCTTCGGCAGGCTCAGCATGACTCCCCCTATTACTACCGCTGCAACGCGTCCTAACAAGGCGAACCGATCCCCCCTTCATTCCCGTAATCGTCATGTGGGGGGCTACGATTTTGCTGCACTTTGCCAGCGCACGCCCGAGCTCGGTCGCCACGTCTTCGTGAATCAATACGGTACCCAAACCCTTGATTTTGCTAATCCAGACGCAGTAAAAGCACTCAATCGAGCTCTGCTGGCCCATCATTACGGCATTGTGCACTGGGATTTGCCAGCCGGCTATTTGTGCCCACCTATCCCTGGGCGAGTGGATTACCTGCACTGGGCGGCAGATTTATTGGCGCAAAGCGCAGGCCGCATCCCAACGGGTAAAGGGGTCAAGGTGCTCGATATCGGGGTGGGGGCAAATTGCATCTACCCCCTGCTTGGCTGCCGCGAATATGGCTGGCGTTTTGTGGGGGCAGACATTGACCCGATATCGGTCAAAGCGGCCACCTTATTGGCAAAAGCTAACGGTCTTGGCAATCAGATCGAGTGCCGTTTGCAGCGCAATCCTGCCCATATTTTTTGCGACATGATAGGGCCTAATGAGCACTTTGCCCTGACCCTGTGCAACCCACCATTTCACGCATCCCTTGAAGAGGCGAGCAAAGGCACCTTACGCAAATTGCGTAATTTGGGTAAAGAGCCCCCCCATGCCCCAGTGCTCAACTTTGGTGGCCAACAAAACGAGCTGTGGTGTGAAGGTGGGGAGCCGCACTTTTTGGCCAACATGATTGTCCAAAGCAAGTCGTTCGCCAGTCAGTGCTTTTGGTTTAGCTCGCTGGTTTCTAAAAAAGAGCACTTACCGGCTGCGCGTAAAGCACTGGCTGATATTGGCGCCCGCCAAGTGCAGGTGATAGATATGGCGCAGGGGAACAAAGTGAGCCGGATCCTCGCCTGGTCTTTTTTTGATGAAGCGGGGCTGCGTGATGGCTGGTCAACGATCCGTTAATCCGTTAACCCTCTATTGCCGTGCTATGAGTGGCGCAGTGAGGGCGAAGCGCTCATGACCTGATTATCAAGTGCTTATGTCGAGTTGTTGAAGACTCATGTCGCGGCAACATTCGCCCATATCACCCCGTGATCGGGGTGATAATTAGCACATTGCCCTAGTTTATTGAAAATAAGCAGTGTGTTCTGCCGTGGTACAGGTGTACGCCGAGATTTTTTTGCACTTAGTGATGAAAGTTTAATAAAATAGCACTGGTTAGACCTCTTGATAGGCATTCATAGGCATCGAATAACATAGGTATCGGTAGATGAAAGTTGTCGATTTTCTGAAACGCAAGCGTGAGATTTTGGCGCAGCACCCCTTTGAGCTCAAGGATTGGCTCTCTCCGGCGATCCGCGACTATTGGCGTGAGTTTCAGCAAAAGGCACACCTTTATCCTTTATTAGGGCGGGTGCTGGACTTGCAAAGCGAGTCACATATTGACTCACAACAGGAGCAGCAACAGCGTGCCAACGCCATGGCGCAAGACGGGCAGCTCGCACAGACCGTGCAGGGAGCCCAAACCGCTAACGGGCAACCCGCCGCCACCGAGCCGACCATCGAGCTCTCAGAGCAAACCGCTGAGCTCTATTACGCCTTGCAAGGGCGAATTGGTGAAGAGACCCACATCGGTGAATGGCTCTATGTGAGCCAGCAGATGATCGATCAATTTGCGGCCGCTACCGGCGATTATCAGTGGATCCACACCAACCCTGAGCGGGCAGCGGCAGAGTCGCCGTTTAAAACCACCATTGCCCACGGCTTTTTCACCTTGGCTTTGCTGCCCCAGTTAACGGGCTCGGTTGATGAGGCCACCCCTGAGTTTCCGACTGCTCGCATGGTGGTGAACTTTGGCCTTGATCAGGTGCGCTTTCCGTACCCTATTAAGGTTGATAGCAACATTCGCGCCCGCACCAAGTTGGCGCGGGTGACCCCCATCAAAGGTGGGTTAGAGCTGCTCAAAGAGATCAAAGTGGAGATCGAAGGGGTACGCCGGCCGGGTTGTGTCATTGAGTCAGTGATCCGCATCTATTTCTAGCTAACGCTCACCCTCACCCTATTGCCCCATCACGAAACGGGCCCGCCAAAGCGGGCCCGTTTTTTATATGGGTGGTAACACATAATCCGTGTCAGGCAGAATGTGAGCACGAGCATAAAAGAGCGTATTAATAAATGGGGCTCACACCGCGGGGAGGGCGTCACTGCGACTTCGCGCCTAGCCCTCCCTGCTGTGATATCAACCTGCGTCGTTATTTTTTCTGAGAAGCAGCAAAATATTGGGTGGCTAATCGTTGCCCCTCAGCAAGCCCCGCGGGGGTGAGTACTTTTGCTGCAAGATCGCGCATTTTAGCTCCCTCTTTATCGCCATTGGCCGCCGCCACAGAGTACCAGGCATAGGCTTGTTGGTAGTTCTGCGCCACCCCTTGGCCCAGGGTATACATCAGCCCGAGATTGGTTTGGGCGCTGGTATAGCCCTGCGCCGCCGCTTTTTGATACCAAGCCACGGCTTGTTGGAAGTTCTGTGCCACCCCTTGGCCATTGGCATACCTCACCCCGAGGTTGTATTGGGCGCGGGCATGGCCTTGCGCCGCTGCTTTTTGATACCAAGCAACGGCTTGCTGGTCGTTCTGCGCCACCCCTCGGCCTTTGGCATACATCACCCCGAGGTTGGATTGGGCGTTGGCCTCGCCCTGCGCTGCCGCTTTTTGATACCAAGCCACGGCTTGCTGGTCGTTCTGCGCTACCCCAAGGCCCTCGGCATACATCCCCCCGAGGTTGTATTGGGCGTTGGCCTCGCCCTGCGCCGCCGCTTTTTGATACCAAGCCGCCGCTTGCTGATAGTTCTGCGCAACCCCTTGGCCCTCGGCATACATCACCCCGAGGTAAAATTGGGCGCTGGCCTCACCCTGCGCTGCCGCTTTTTGAAACCAGACAACGGCCTGTTGGTCGTTTTGCGCCATCCCTTGGCCGTTCTTATACTTCAGCGCAAGGTTGTATTGGGCGCTAGGATTGCCCTGCTCAGCGGCTTTGTGAAGCCAATCAAGGGCTTGTTGGTAGTTTTGCGGCACATCTTGGCCATTAGCATACTTCACTCCCAGTCTGTATTGGGCGGCCGCATTGCCTTGTTCAGCTGCTTGTTGCACCGCTGTCAATGGTGCCTGACTCCAATCGGTATGGACTTGAGGTGAAGATGTACAACCAGATAAAGCGCCAATGGCGAGCGCGAGCAGTAGGGGTTTAATGGGCATCAATCAGGGTCTCTAAAAAGGTAAAGGCACGAATATGGGTGCTAATGTGGGCACTAATGGATACCTATGATGAAACATTTAGGCACTGATTAAGACTCGTTTGAGCCCAGTGAGTGAGCTGACGCACAGTTTTGCAATCCCCAATCCCCAATCCCCGCCAAATCTGAAATCGTTTTCAGAAATCCTTTTCAATTGTGATCCGCTTCAAAGCTTTTTTAGTGCGAACCCTCTAGCATGGCGTCATGAGTTAGGGGCGGGAGCTCCCGATTTTCCTGCAGTGGGGGATAGCAGTTTTGTTGGTTATTTCCTTCGTTACTTTTGACGGTCATCACAGATGACCGTTTTTTTTTAGTTATTTGACGGTTAAGGGTCGAGCCGCTGGCGCTTTACCGTTAAAATTCCGCTTTTGCACCTGACCGTGAGTCTTGATGTCTGCATCCCCCCTCTGTTCGGATAGTTATGCCCTGCTCTGCACGCTGCTGTTGCAGCGGGTTGCCAGTAGCCCTTTGCTGCAAAATCAACGAGCGGTTGGTCATGCGCTGATCGATAAATTGGCCTCGCTACAACAGGCCGGATTGATCAGAGAGCGGGCCGAGCAGCAGTGGAGCCTGACTGCTGAGGGCACGCTTGCCTTGATTTTGGGGGTACGCGCAGGGCGCTGTCCCGTCCCTGATTGGCGTTTAATCACAGCGGGTACGGGCAATGCTCGCACCTGCGCACTGGTGCGTGAGCTGTGCCGCGCTAAAGCCGGTGAGATCCCAGCAGATCTGGCCACCGGCGATCTGCTGAGCTTGCTCGATACCCCAGATGCGTATCTGTTGCTCGCAGATTCCAGTCCCGCGTGGCAGCAACTGCTGCTTGCGCACTTTTCACTGCAATTGCTGCTAGATGCCCCTAAGCAAAGGTCTTGGCCGTTGGCAAGCGCACTTGCGCACTGCCGCGCTGAATTATCTGACCCATTACAAGACCCGTTGCAAGACCCGCTACAGGACCCGTTACAGGTGCAAGCCAACGAGGCTAAAGCCGAGTGGCACTGGCTGTGCGGTGAATGGGGGCGCAGTGAAAACAGGAACGGTGAAGAAAAGGGTGAATCTAACGCTCAATCTAATACCCAACTAAACGCTCAACAGAATGGCGCCGCCAGCAGCTGGCCAGCCTTGCAGGCGTTAGCGCAGCCGAGCCATGGGGGAGAGCTTCCGCGCGATGGCGCCCTTGGCGCCGATTTACTCAGCGCCCTTCATGCGTGGCAAGAGGGCGCACCAGAGCGGGCAGGGCAGTGGCCAAGCTCGTTTAGTGGGCTGCTATGGCTGGGATGGTTGCAGCAAGCGGAGCCGGTAGCGGCCAGCGAGCAGCGCAAACAGTGGCAGCGCAGCCTGCACGGGCAACACCCGTTGCTGGCAGATTTACTCAGCCAGTGGGCCGGCGATCGTCATGGGCAAGCGGTGGGGTTGTTCGATACCTTGCAGCTTCCCGTTGACGAGCTGCACTGGGGCTATTTGTGGCTCGATCTGTGTGCGTTGGCTCGCCATGGTGGTCAGAGCCCACAGGTTGCCATGCTGCACAAATGGGATCTCACCCATCTGCTTGATGCCACGCCTTATCACCGCTTAATGGCCTTTTGTCAGGATCTGCTGCGAAGTTTGCTTAACGTTAAGCCTCACGGGGCGCCGCTGCGTCAGTTACACCAAGGTGATGATGAGTTGGCAAAAGCGGAGGCTAAGCAAGGTTCTAATGAGGCTGATGGTGAGGGCGTTGATGAGAGCACAGATGACAGCTCCGATGACGAGAGCGGCGCAGCCTCAGCAAGCTGGCTTAATTGGCTGCAAGGGTTAGGGCGCTCAAGTGGGGTGCGCAAACCGCAAGAGCGGTTGGTGTGGCTACTGCACGCCGATGGCCCTGAGCTTGAGTGCAAGATCCAAAAACTGAGCACCAAAGGGGAGTGGACCGCGGGGCGCCGGGTTGATCCGGCGCTGCTGGCATCCCAATATGCCGCCATGCTCGATGAACATGATTGGGCATTGGTGCGCACCCTGCCACGGGTGATGGAGCGTTTACCCCGTGAGGTATGGGGGCCGCTGGCCGATCACCCGCGGTTGCTCAATACTAAAGGACATAAATTACAACTGGCCATCAGTGCCCCGCTACTGCGAGTGGTGGCCAGCGAGAGTGGAATGAGCGCGCAGCTTAGCCCAGAAGGGGCGGCGCGTGGCGCCCACATTGTGCCGTTAGCAGACGATTTGTGGCAGTTGATCCTGACGCCACAAGCGCTGATCGACCGGTTGCCCGCCCTTGAGTCGATTCCGCTACTGCCCGCACAGGGGCTCACTGAGCTGCAACGTACCCTCGATGGCATTGCCGATCTGCCTTGGCACAGTCAGGTGGCAGGGCTGCAGGGCAATGCTGAATTGGCACCTTGGCCCGGCGTGCCGGCGGTGCAATTGGATTGGCAAGATGGTCAGCTATCGATCAAGTTAGTGACCCGTGAAGGGGAACTGCCGCCCCAGCCCCTTGGCAAGGGGGAGGCCATCATTCGTCAAGGCATTAAGGCTTATCACTACTGGCAACGGGATCTGGGCGCTGAAAAGCGGCAAGCCCAATTGCTGCGCAATCAATTACCTATCGGGCTGCCTGGCAGTGAGTGGTTGCTACAAGGAGAACCTGCGCTGGCGCTGGTCAATGCGCTGCCTGAGTTGGTTGATAGCGGTATTGTGATCCATTGGCATCAAGACAGCGCGCGCTTAAAGAGCCTTGATGAGGCGGCGCTCAGTCTGCGTATTGAGCGGCGACAAGATTGGTTTCAGGTCGAGGGGGCGCTGGCGTTAGATGAGCACCAAATTCTTGATTTGCGGCTGATCTTGCGGCAAATGGTGCCCGGCCAACGTACCGTGCAGCTTGATGAAAAAACCAGTCTGATGCTCAGCGATAAGCTTGTTGAGCGGCTCACTATGTTGGGGGCGATGCTCGATGAAGAGCAGCGCATTAACAATAAGCTGGCCTATCCTCTCACTCGATTGCTGTCGGTGGTGACGACCGAAGGGGATGCGGCGTGGCAATCACTGCAGCAAGAGTGGCAGCAAGAGGTGGAGTGCCCCGCTGAGCTGCTCACCGATCTGCGAGATTATCAACGGGATGGGGTGCGCTGGCTGGCCACTTTGGCCCATCATGGCTTTGGGGCTTGTTTGGCCGATGACATGGGGCTGGGTAAAACCTTGCAAGCGCTGGTGGTGCTGCGAATGCGCCAGCACCTTGGCCCGGCGTTGGTGGTGGTGCCCAAATCGGTGGTGACCAACTGGCAAGAAGAGGTGGCGCGCTTTGCCCCTGAGCTTGAGGTGGTGGTGTTTGAGCACGCCAGTGGCCGCGAAAAAATAATTCAAGAGGCCAAAGCGGGTCAACTTATCTTGATTAACTACGGCATGCTCGGCAGTTTGGCTGACGCGCTTAAAGCGCGTCGCTGGTCAAGTATGGTGCTAGATGAAGCCCAGCAAATTAAAAATGCAGGCACCCAGCGCGCGAAATTACTGTTTCAGCTCGATGGCGATTTTCGTCTGGCACTCTCTGGTACCCCCATTGAGAACCACCTTGGTGAGCTGTGGAGCCTGTTTACCTTTATTAACCCGGGGCTGCTTGGCAATTTGGGCGAGTTTAAACGCCGCTTTGGTAAGGCGGTAAAAGATCCCCAGCACATGGCGCTGTTGCGGGCGGTGATCAGTCCCTTTATCTTGCGTCGCCTCAAGCAGCAGGTGCTCACTGAGTTGCCCGATAAGACCGAGATCATTCATCACATCAGCCTGTCAGAAGAGGAGCGTCAGCTCTATGAGGCAACCCGCCGTGAAGTGGTGCAGCAGGTACAAAGTGCTGATGGCCGCGCGCTGATGCACGTGCTAAGTGGGTTAACGCGGCTGCGACGGCTGTGCTGTTCACCGACTTTGGTGTTGCCAGAGTGGTCCCACAGCAACAGCAAACTTGATGAAGCGATGGCGCTGCTCGCTGAGGCCATTGATAACGGGCATCGGGTGCTGGTATTTAGCCAGTTTGTTGATCTGCTTAGTTTGCTGCGGGCGCGCATTGAGCAACAATCGTGGGAGTATTGCTATCTCGATGGGGCATGCTCGGCCAAATCGCGCCAAGCGTCGATTTTGCGGTTTCGCCATGAACCGGTGCCGCTGTTTTTGATCAGCCTCAAAGCCGGTGGCACAGGCCTTAACTTAACCCAAGCTGATACGGTGTTGCACCTTGATCCTTGGTGGAACCCGGCGGTAGAAGATCAAGCCAGCGATCGGGCCCATCGAATGGGGCAAACCCAGCCAGTCACTGTGTATCGCTTGGTGTGTGACCAGACGGTGGAAGAAAAAATTGTGGCGTTGCACGATGAAAAACGGGCGCTCGCCGATGGACTCTTAAGTGGCCAGTCAGAAGTGCGGGGGCTTGATGTTGATAGCCTGCGGGCGCTGCTGATGGGTTAACTGGCACAGCGGCTACATGGCATTAATTAACACAAGCTGATGCCAAGCTGGCAATAAAAAGAGGGGAACATCGCTGGGATGTTCCCCTCTTTTTTATGCACATATGTACTATGCGCCTGCATCAGCACGCTATTTATGTTTCATCAGGAGCCGGTGAAGAAGTGTGATAGAGGTACAGATGCAGCCGCTCGATAATGGGCTCACCACCAATTTTACGATCTCGGCGTGGCTGGCGACGTTTTGGGGGGTAGTGGCCCAAATGGGTGACACTTGGTGAGGTATCTGCGCACAGCAGCAGCGGCAAACTGGCTTTGATCTGCTGTTTGCGCGGTAGCTGAGATTGCCAACGCAAGTTGATCATCGGGTGAGTCTTGACCGGGCGGCGGATCCGCAACTGGGCATCGACAGGCAAGCGGCGAATGTCGTACACCTCCAGATCCAGCATGTGGTTCCACTGATCGTTATTGGACATAGCCGGAATATAGCGGCGGCTGCGCTCAAGCATCTCTAGCACCTGTTCGCGGGTCAGCCGATTGATGGTCTGCTTGTCTGCCCAGGTAAAGCCCAAGGATTGCAACTCTCCGGTTAGGGAGGTGAGCTTGCGATACACCTGCAAGGTGATGACCCCAGGCAGCGCGGTATGCACGAGATCGAACTTTTCATCTCGGCTACCGGCCTGCAACACCCGCGCCTTGAAATCCTGCTTGTGCTGATTGATCTGTGCCACCAAAGGGGCGATGAGCGGGGCTGCGGCAGCGGGAAAGCGTAACCAACCGGGCAATCGGTGGGTCGCTTTGGTGGAGCAGCCGTGACGCGCGCTGTGATCTTTGTATGCCGCAAGCGTGGCTGCAAGCGCGGCGTCCCCTTGTAAGTAACCGACCTCAATGTGCTCGATAGGATCATGCTCTTCCCCTTGGGGCACCGCGGGCAACGGGTACACATGGGCCTCTTGCAGATCGAGCTCGGCTAATAGGTGGGCAAGTTGGTCAAGGGCGCTTTCAATGGTTTCCATCTGTTGGCGCAGGGCGGCGGTTGGGGTAAAGGTTTCCATCGATGATCCTGTGTTTGACCCATATGGCGATATCCGTATGTCTTGCCGATGGGTAACGAAAGCACTGTATAAATAACCATACCATTGTGGCGGCGGCGCGCCAAGGATCTGTTGAGTAAAGGGTTCTTTGCTATCGCTCACTACGCCTGCGTTACGGTGATCGCCGACAACGAACATCCCCTACGATGGCCAGTGAGTGGTGATGGCCCGTTGCGATGGGGGCCACCTTGGGGTTTGCCATAACAAACGGGGTCAGTCTATCGACTGGCCCCGTGGTATTGGCATTGACTGGCAGGTTAGTTAGCTGTTGTTTTTTGCAAACAGAGTCAGCTTTTGGCCCAGTCTCAAATTTTCTGGTTTATCCATCTGGTTCCAGCTCAGCACATCCTTAGGATCAACTTGGAAGCGCTTGGCAATGGAGTACACCGAATCGCCAGGACTGACTTTATATATCTGTGATTTGCTCTTGGTGCCTTTTTTGCCTGCTTTGGTACGCACGACCAATTTCATGCCCGTTTTGAGGGTAGATTTGGTAGTCAGGCCATTCCATTTGGACAACTCATCATGGGTCACACCGTGGGCGTGACTGATGCTCCACCAGGTATCGCCAGCGCGTACTTGATAGTTAATTTGTGACTGGCTAGCGCCACGGCTGGCCAGCTGCTGGGGTTTGCTTGAGGCCGCCGCTTTGCTATTGCGCTCAGCACGCATCGCTTTGTTGCTGGTGCGCGCCTTGCTGGTGGTTTTTGCTGACTCACGGTCAGACTCACGCTGCGCGTCTCGGTCGGCGCGATGGCTGCGGCGATTGTCAGCAAGCTTAAGATCACTGACCATGACGCGCGAAGAGGGAGCTGCGCGCGATTCGTTATGAGGACGGATTACCTTAAAGCGGTTATTCGCAGGCTGGGGCTCATCGTCTGAGTCTGGGCGGATCACCCGAAAGTTATTACTCGCAACAAGGGGCTTACTCTCGGAGCGGATCACCCGAAAGTTATTGGTGGTCGCCCGTGAGTTACGATCTGAGTGGATCACTCTGAAGTTATTTGCGACCTGTGTCTCGCCATCAGCGTCAAAGGAGTCATAGCTTGGTCGGCTGTGAGTCCGCTCACTCTGAGGCAAGTCGGCCAGTGCCAGCTCTAAGGAATCCGCATATTCAATGGGTACCAGTAGGCGATAAGGGCCATTAGGGGACATCACCCCACGGTTAAACGCTGGGTTAACGGCCTTGAGTTGCGATGGGCGCAGCCCTGCAAGTTCTGCGGCAATTTCAAGATCAATTTGGCTGCCGGTCTGCACCACCCGCACTTGGGGTTTGTTAGCAAGTACAGGTAAGGGGACGTAGTATTTTTCTGGATTTCTGATCATGTCCGCCATGGCCAAGATTTTTGGCACATACATGCGGGTTTCGTTAGGCAGATCAAGGGACCAGAAATCGGTGGGGCGGCCAGCACGTTCATTACGGGCAATCGCTTTGCTTACGCGGCCTTCACCGGCATTGTAAGCAGCGATGGCTTGTAACCAATCGCCATCAAAGAAACGGTTGAGGTATTCAAGATAATCAAGGGCGGCAGACGTGGATGCCAGCACGTCGCGGCGACCGTCGTACCACTTGTCACGACGCAGTTCAAATTGCTTACCGGTTGCGGGCATAAATTGCCACATGCCGACCGCATTGCGGTTAGAGCGCGCATGTGGGTTAAACATGCTCTCGATCATCGGAACCGCAATAAGCTCCATTGGCAGCTGGCGGCGTTCAATCTCCTCCACCATCAAATAGAGGTAGGGTTGAGCCCGGTTGGCAATGGTCATCAAGTGTTCACTGTTACTGATCAGCAACTCTTGTTGTTGACGTACTCGGCCATGATCAACGGAGTTAAGCCGTGGATCATCCTGCATATCATTGCTGATCCGCACCCATAGGTTATCGGTTTCTACCCGCTTCTTGTGTGATAAAAACGGCGAATCGCTGTTTTTATTGCCATGGGAAGACGAGAGGAACTCGCTTGCAGTGAGTGCCGGGTCATCTTGATGGTTCTGGTTTTGGCAGCCACTGAGCAACAGCGCCGCCAATAAGGCCGTTCGTACCTTCATTTAGTTCCGGTCATTTTCGAGAAAAACAGCCGGCATCATAAAGGGCAATTAGACGCTGATCAAGTTATGTTCAAAAAACGTCCTTCCAGGATCGCAGGATCGCAAAGGTATCTTCTGGATTTTCCACGCATTTTAGTGCGTATTTTTCAGCTGAAAATTTTACCGAGTCTTCGTTACAGCGCAGAAAAACGTTGAATGAACGTTCATCAGCAAGGCGGGTGGGCAAACTGGGCAATCCTTGCTGGCGCAATTTGCTAACCAATCCTAGCTGGCGTTGGATGGCGAGATTGTTCGGTTCGACCGCATAGGCAAAACGCAAGTTAGCGAGGGTGTACTCATGGGCGCAATAAATCAGGGTCTCGTCTGGTAGTGCCGCGAGCCGTCGCAGCGAGTGATACATCTGCGCTGGCGTGCCTTCAAATAGCCGCCCGCAGCCGGCAGAAAAGAGCGTATCGCCACAAAACAGCATTCCTTGGCCGTGATATTGGCCGTAATAAGCCAGATGGCCCAAGGTGTGGCCGGGCACATGCATCACCTTAAAGGTGAGCCCGTGCCAGTTGATCTCTTCGCCATCGCTTAGCCACTGTCCGTGCAGGGAGGGCATAGCGTCAAGTGTGGGGCCATAGATCTGCGCCATAGGAAAGTGGCTTTGCAGCTCACTGACGCCACCGATGTGATCCTGATGGTGATGGGTCAGCAAGATGGCATCAAGGTGTAACCCAAGCGCGCTAACCCGTGCCAATACGGGCGCCGCCTCGCCAGGGTCGACCACCAAGCAGCGATCTTGGTGTTGGATCAACCAGATATAGTTGTCTTCAAAGGCTGGAATGGTGATGACGTGATACATGGGGTGCTTCTCTTTAGGGTAGGGATCTTATATAACAAGATGGCGTTCGAAACCTTAAGTGAACCCTATTATGCAGGTGGCACCGACCGAACAACAAATGGAGATCCCGATCAGCTGGTCGACCATGCCGATGGGCGATTGGGTTGCCTCAGAGATCCAGCAACGACTAGATAGCTGGTGCCCTAATCTGTTTGGGTCTCATCTACTTAAAATCGGTGCCCTGAGTGCCGAGCTCTCCTGCCAACGTTCCTCTATTCGCTATCAATTAGGGATTGCCCCCCATGGGCGATTACTCGATATCTACGGAGACCCCTTAGATTTGCCGGTGCGATCTGGCAGCATCGATGCCTGTCTATTGGCCCATTGCCTTGATTTTTCAGCAGATCCCCATCAATTACTGCGCGAAGCAGAGCGGGTATTAACCGATGATGGCTGGCTAATTATCAGTGGCTATAACCCGTTGAGCTTGGCCGGCATTGGCCATTGTGCGCCGTTTTTACGGCGTAACTTACCGAACTCGGCTCGGATGTTTACCCCAAGACGGGTGATCGATTGGCTGCATTTGTTGGGCTGCGAGGTGATGTTTGATGATCGCTTTGGCTATTCACTGCAGAGTAAAACCCGTTCATGGCAGGAAAAAAACCGTGCGCACAATTGGCTTTGCGCCACTATGGTGCAAGATTATTGCCGCCCGTTTGCCACGGTTTATCTGATTGCCGCCCGTAAACGTCGATTTCCGTTAACGCCGGTGCGCCGGCGTTGGCCAGTCCCTAAATCCCTTGCCGGTGCAGGGATGGCTCGTCAGGGCTGATAACCGCTATCTTCTGCCAGATCGCTGCTGCAAGCGGCATCTCTGGCTAACTCGTCACAGCGCTCGTTTTCAGGATGGCCAGAGTGGCCTTTAACCCACAGCCACTCAATCTGATGACGGGCGACCTCGGCATCGAGCTCTTTCCATAAATCGACGTTTTTGACCGGCTGGCGGCTAGCGGTTTTCCAGCCCTTTTGTTTCCAGCCGATGATCCATTGGGTGATCCCTTGGCGTACATATTGGCTGTCAGTGGTCAGGCGCACAATGCATGGCTCGTTAAGGGTACGCAGACCCATAATGGCGGCCATGAGCTCCATTCGATTATTGGTGGTCAAACGAAAACCAGCTGCAATTTCTTTGCGGTGGCTGCCATAGACCATGACCGCCCCATAGCCACCAGGGCCGGGGTTACCAAGGCAGGAGCCATCGGTATATACATCAATGTGTTTTAGCATGAGGCTTGGGGTAAACTAGCGAGTAAAACCGAAGTTTGACATAGATTGGATCATGAACACACCCCAACTGAATCGCCAGATCATTCTGGATACTGAAACCACCGGTATGAATACCAGTGGCGGGCCTATCTATATGGGCCATCGCATCATCGAAATCGGCTGTGTGGAGGTGATTAACCGCAAGCTGACCGGTAACCACTATCACGTCTATATCAAGCCAGATCGGCAGGTTGATCCAGAAGCGATTCAGGTTCACGGCATCACCGATGCATTTTTGGCAGATAAACCCCCGTTTAGGCAGATAGCTGATGAGTTTATCGCCTTTATTCAAGGGGCTGAGATCATCGCCCATAACGCGTCGTTTGACGTAAGTTTCATGGATTATGAGTTTGGCAAATTAGGGCTTGAGTTTAAAACGGCAGATATCTGCACCATTACCGATACCTTGGCGATGGCGCGGGATATTTTTCCGGGCAAGCGTAATAACCTCGACGCCTTGTGTGATCGCTATGGCATCGATAACGCTCACCGCACCTTGCACGGCGCCTTGCTCGATGCCGAGATCTTGGCCGATGTCTATCTGTTGATGACCGGTGGCCAAACTAAGCTCAATTTGGCCAATGAGAGCAGTGATAATGATCCTAATCGTGACACCACGATCCGCCGCTTAGCAGAGCCAAGGCCTGCACTATTGGTGGTCGCAGCGCGCGCAGATGAAGTGGCGCAGCATGAAGCTCGCCTTGATCTGGTACAAAAAAAGGGCGGCAGTTGTTTGTGGCGAGAGGAAGAGGCAGGATCAACCCCTGAGTAACCGTCGTCAAGATGACAACAACGGGGCTTGGCATAGACGTTGGCACAGGGGCTGCACGCCATCACAACATAAAAAAAGAGGCGCGATTGCGCCTCTTTTTGGTATTTGAGGTGATCTCGTGGCATCGCCGGTGTTGGCTTAACGGGCCGCTTTGACGGCCAGTCCCAGCTGCCATACCGCCATCGCGTAGTGGGTGCTGTGGTTATAGCGGGTGATGGTGTAAAAGTTGGGCAAGCCGTACCAATATTGGTAGCCGGTACCGATATCAAGGCGCAGCAAGCTGGCCTCATTATGGTTACCAAGGGAGCTGCTTGGTGTCAGACCCGCACTGTTGAGGGTCGCAACGGGATAACGAGTTTGAAAACCGTGTTCAAAACCAGGCACTTGGCCGGTACCACGGACAGCAACGGGCTGGCCTGGCTCCCAGCCGTGGGCTTTGAAGTAGTTAGCAACGCTCCCGATCGCATCGACCGGATCCCACAAGTTGGTGTGACCGTTGCCGTCAAAGTCCACCGCATAGCTTTGAAAGCTCGATGGCATAAATTGGCCATAGCCCATGGCGCCAGCATAAGAGCCGGTAGGTTCGGTTGGATCAACCCCTTCATCACGGGTCATCACCAAGAAGGCTTCGAGCTCGCTTGAGAAGAACTTAGCGCGGCGTGGGTAATCAAATGCCAAGGTTGCCAGCGCATCGAGAATGCGAGTTTTGCCCATCACACGACCCCAGCGAGTCTCAACCCCGATGATGCCCACGATGATCTCAGGAGGAACGCCATATTTTTGCTGGGCACGGGCAAGATCTTGCGCATGTTCATGCCAAAACTTGACGCCATTTTGCAGGTTGTCGGGGGTGATGAACTTAGCGCGGTAGCGATTCCACGATCCGGTTGGGCCAGTAGGCTGGGCCGCAGTCGGGGCCTGTTTATTCATCAGGCGGATGATCCAGTCGTAACGTTCGGCTTGCCCCAACACTTGATGTAAATAGGCACTATCAAAACCGTGCTTGGTGACCATCATCTGGATAAATTGGTCAACGTTGGCGCGATTGGCAAAATCCCCTTTGCTCATCCCTTGGCCATAAACTGGCGTTACCGTTTGTTTGTAAACCGGTGTGGCCGATGGGGTTTGGTTAATAAAGCTGCTTTTAAACGGTTTACCGGACGCGGGCTCATCAGATGAGCTGCAGCCATAGAGCAAGGGAACTAAGGATAAGGTAATCACGGAGGCAAGGCGACGCATAGGGATCTCAACGGGACGGATAAAAGTGCCGCCATGGTAAAACATTGTCATCCTCGTGCAAGTGTTGCGTGCGCAAAGGGTAGCGATCCCCTTTGCGGCTCGGTGTTATCCCAATGTGATCAGATGGCTTAGCGCAAGGTGTGATAACCGCTCCAAAGCCGAGTCAAGGTGGTGATAAGGCAGAGCAGGGCAAAACCGTATGCAAGCTCGGCAAAATGGGTTGGCCACAGGCACATTAAGACAAATAACCCAATGGTTTCGCTGCCCTCGGTGAGGCCGCCAAGATAATAAAGGGATTTGTGCTGGTAAATGGGGTTATCGATGCCCCGTTTGCCGGCCATGATGGCAAATGCCAAAAAGCTTGAGCCGGTGCCCATAAACGCAAATAGCAAGGTTGCTGCGGGCAGCGCGTTGAGGGGATCGGCGAGGGCAAAGCCGAGCACTACGGCGGCGTAAAAAATAAAGTCGAGGGTAATATCAAGAAACCCGCCGCAATCGCTGATCCCCGTTTGGCGCGCCAGTGCGCCATCTAGCCCATCCCCTATGCGGTTAAGCACAATCGCCGCTAACGCCCACGGATAGTAACCCAACGCCAGCAAGGGCAGCGCCAGCATCCCGATGGCAAAACCGCACAGACTCACTTGATTGGCGCTGACACCTGCGCGGCCAAGGGGGTGAGCCAGGGCGGTGAGGGGGCGGCGAATAAGGGGAATGAGGTGGCGGTCAAACATGGGGCGCTCCTTGTAAATGGCGGCATGGGGTGAGGTTGAGAATGGTGCCGGGGGCATCCTCTATATCGTGCGTCACCAGGATGGCGGGGATAGCGAGCACTTTTATCTGGTTAAATACCAGCTCGCGAAAGGCGGCCCGCAGCGGCTTATCGAGCCCAGAGAAGGGTTCATCTAATAGCAACGCGGCAGGTTTGGCTAACAGCGCCCGCAGTAAACTGACCCGCGCCCGCTGCCCCCCTGACAGCCGTTGTGGCAGTTTGTCCGCCTGATCAACCAGTGCAACCTGTGCCAATGCGCTTAGCGCACTTTCTCGCCGGGCTTTTTTTCCCTTGATTGCCGCCGGCATCCCAAACATCAGGTTTTCAGCCACCGTGAGATGCTCAAACAGCAGATCGTCTTGAAACAGCATGCCAATCCGGCGCGCCTGTGGGGGTAAGGCGTGCAGCGGCCGATTGCCAAGCCTTATCTCACCCTCGAGTCGCAGTGCACCCTGTTTATTTAACGAACAGATTAATGAGCTGTTTAACGCGCTGGGCAGTACCCCCGCAAGCCCTGCGAGCAGGGAGCTTTTACCGCAGCCACTTGGCCCCATTAGGGTCAGCACTTCCCCTGCGGCCACCTGCAGCGGTGCTAAGCGCAGTAGGCACTGTTGGCCCCCATTGGCTTGATGTAAATGGGGTTGATCTAAATAGAGGCAAAGCGCGCTGGTGGTGAGCTGGGCACCGTTGGTCGGGGCTGTGTGCATGATCAATGGGCGTCCTTGAGGGCGGGATTGACTCGAGCGGGTAATGTGAGCGCGAGCAGATAGATAACCTGTGGCAGCAGCAGTTGTAACAGGCCGTAAAGACCCGCTAGCCGCCGGTTAAGGCCGCTACCAATGGCGACTGCTTCGGTGGTGATGGTCACGACCCGCCCAGCACCAAACAGCAGGGTGGGCACATATTGGGCAAGGCTCACCGCAGCGCCCACCGCCAGCGCAAACAGCAAGGGTTTGGCGAGCAGCGGCGCTTTGATGTTCCACCAAATACGCCACGGGCTGGCGCCAAGTAGCAAGGCGCAATGGGTTATACGGGAGTCAAACCGGCGATAGGGGTCATGCAGGCACAGATAAACGTAAGGAAACACAAATAACAGTTGGCTCCACAGGACCCAGCCCCAACCGATGCCACCGCCTACTGGACCCGCGATACCTATACCTATGTCTATGCAAGATAACAGCCAATCAAGCCCAAAGCGGATGCCAAATAACAAGCTGGCCTGTGGCAGCAAAAGCGGCAGGCAAATGAGCCAAAGGGGCCACGGGCGGCGCGCTGTTTGCCTTTCCAAACTGATGATCGCCATGATCAGTGCAAGCCCAGCGCTTGCCAGTGCTAACCCAAGGCTTGTGGCCAGTAGCGGCAGCAGGGTTGGTAGCAGGTCTTGCCAGTAATGGGTGCTCCACTGGCTCGGCCAAAGGGCAGGAAAGGGCCAACGGCGGGTCAGTGACCAAAGCAGCAGCGCGGCGAGTACCATCAGATTGACGACGATAAGGATCATCACACTGCTGTTAACCAGCCCACGAGCCAACGGATGCGGCGCTGCCCGCTGGCCATTGAGCCAATAGTGTTTGCCAATGGCATGGTGCGCCCACTCCATTAGCCGTAGCAAGGTAATGAGTAGCATCGTCATCGCTAGCAGTAGCAAGGCGCCGCTGGCGGTTGCGCCCCGCCAGATGAGATCGGGGTCTTGGTACCAGAGCCACACTCGCACGGCAAGCGGGGCAGGGATATTGGGTCCAAGTAACTGGGCCAGATCCACCACAGCAATGCCATAGGCTGCGACCGCATAAAGAGGCAAACGCAAGGCAGGCCACAGGGCGGGCAGCCGCAGCCGCCACCAGATCTGTGGGGCGCTAAATCCAAGGCTTGCCGCTACCTGCTGTTGGCGAGCGAGTAAGCTTGGCTGCTGCGCCGCCATCCCCATGAGCAACAAAAATGGGGTCTCTTTGAGGATCAGCAGGGCAATTAAGCCAAGCCCCCATGGATCGTTAATCGTTTGCCAGTCAGGGGGCAGCTCAAACCCACTGATAGTGGGTGAAATGAGCCGCAGCAGCCAACCTGAGGGGGCAAGTAAAAAGCCAAAACCGATGGCAAACGCCACATGGGGCATGGCCAGCATGGGGGACAAGAGTTGGCGCAGTCGCCCCATCGCCCTGCTATCACTGTGGGCGAGCAGCAGGGCCATGAATAGCACACTGCCAAGGGTTGAGGCGGCGCCAATCCACAGGCTTAGCCACGCAGAGTGCCACAGGCCCGGTTGGGCGAGCAGTAAGGCAATATGGGGGGCGCTGATCCCTGCTACGAGCAGTTGCGAGAGCCCCGCTAATAGCGGCAGCACAAAGATCGCCAGATAAACAATGGGTACGCCATGGCGTATCGATCCGCTGATCCGCCCGATTATCTGCGATCTTATCCACAATCGTACCCTTGATCGCACTCGCCTAAACCGTGAGCTATCAAGGGCGGGGGGGGTTAGCTGCATCAGTGGCCGTAGCGGGCAAGCCACGCCGCCTCAAGCTTGAGCTGCCAGCTAGGATGGGGCTCGGCTAGCGCGTGAAAGCGCAAAGTCGGTTGCGCTTTAGTTGTCGGAAACGTTGTCGAAAACCCAGCAAGCAAGGCGTCAGGGCGCAGTACGCTAGGATCGCCCCAGATGGCGGGGTCGGCTTTGCGCGCTTGCGCCGCAGGGCTGAGCAAAAAGTTGGTCACAACTTTGGCCCCAGCGCGGGCGGAGGCGTTAAAGGGGATGGCGAGAAAGTGGCTGTTAGTGAGGGCGCCTTTGCTCATGGCCACCGCGGTTACGTGAGGGGGAAGGGCGCCACTTAGCACCGCGCTTTGCGCCTCTTGTGGGTTGAAGCTGATGGCGATCGCAAGCTCCCCATCATCTTGTAGCTGACGGGTTTGGGCCGCGCTGGCAGGAAACACCTTACCCTTGCGCCAAAGGGCGGGGTGTAACTCATCAAGCCACGCCCAAAGGGGGGCACTCACCTTGGCAAAGTTGGCATCATTTGCCTCTTGATAGAGCGGGGCGGGATCGTCGGTGAGATCGAGCAGCATCTGTTTTAGAAAGCTGGTGCCGTGAAACTGGGGCGGTGTGGGATAGCTGAATCGACCAGGATGGGCCTTGGCCCAAGCGAGCAGGCTGGCTGCCGATGTGGGGGGGGAGGTGACCTCCTCCCGATTAACCATCAGATTAAGCTGGCCTATTCCCCACGGGGCCTCTAAGCCTTCGACAGGGAGGGTGAAGTCCTCACTGACCGGCAGGCGGCGATCGACAAGGGCCATGTTCGGCAGTGCTGCGCTAAAGGGGGCGCCAAGCAGCCCTTGCTCTTTGAGGGTTTTAAAGTTTTCGCCGTTGACCCACAGCAGATCAATGGGGCCATTGGCCTGTTTGCCAGCCTGCTTATTGGCAAGCAACTGGCTGACGCTTTGGGCGATATCATCGACTTTTACATGCACGAGGGTGACCTGATAGTCACGGGACAGCTCTTGTGCGGCCCATTGCAAATAGGCATTGATCTCGGCACTACCGCCCCACGCATTGAAATAGACGGTTTGCCCCTTCGCCTCTTGCAGGGTCTGCTGCCAATTGGCATCGATGTTTTTATCGATGCTGTTATCTGTGTGTTTATCAGCGCTCGCCTGCAGCGGGCCGCTGGCAAGTGCCCATAACAATGCCGTCAGTGGGACGCACAATTGGGCAAATGGCTTGAGCATGAATGGGACCTTCATTGTCAGGCGCCTCGGCGCCAGCGGTGATAATGCGCGAGCAGAGCCAGTACCCGGGTGGGCCGGTGGGCACGTTTCCACTGCCCTGCCACATATTTATTCCCCTCCATCAGCGTGGGGTAGGCGTGAATGGTGCCAAGGATCTTGCCAAGCCCCAGACGATGGCGCATGGCAAATACAAATTCGGCGATCCGCTCACCGGCATGGGGGCCGACGATGGTGGCACCGAGGATCTGATCTTTACCAGGCACGGTGAGTACCTCAATAAAGCCCTGCTCATCGGCATCGGCGATGGCGCGATCAAGCTCGGCGAGGGCAAAGCGGGTCACCTCGAAGGGAATGTCTTGGGCGTTCGCTTCTTTGTGGTTAAGGCCGACTCGGGCCACTTCTGGCGTGGTGTAGGTGGCGGCAGGAATGACGCGATAATCTGCGCGAAAGCGCTTGAACTGGCCAAACAGGGCATTGACCGCCGCATACCACGCCTGATGGGCGGCAAAATGGGTGAACTGATAAGGGCCGGCCACATCGCCTACCGCCAAGATACTGGGGTAGTTGGTGGCAAGAAACCCATCTACCGCAACAGTGCCCTGGGGGGCGAGCTCAACCCCAAGGGCTTCGAGCCCAAATCCGCTGACATTGGCCACGCGCCCCAGAGCCAGCAGTAGCTGATCTGCGCCAATAACGTGGGTTTCATCCCCACGGCGCAGGTGCAGCACAATGGGTAAATCCGCTTTGCCCGCCCGTTTATCTATTGGTACATATTCAACCCGTTCGGTATGCCAGCCCATCAGTAAGGTGACACCGTCGTGGCTCATCTGCTGGGCCAGCGCGTTGGCAACATCTTGCTCTTCGCGGGGGAGCAGCTGAACAGATTGCTCCACCAGCGTGACCGCAATACCCAGCAAAGCCATGCTTTGGGCCAGCTCACACCCAATAGGGCCACCACCAAGCACGAGCAGGTGGCGGGGCGGCGTGCGCAGTTGCCAGATGGTATCTGAGGTGAGATAGGGCACCTGACTCAACCCCGGCAGATCGGGCACCCGTGGCCGAGCGCCAGTGGCAATGACAATGTGGCGGCTAGTTAAGCGCCGGTTGCCCACCGCAACTTCCCAAGGGGAGATAAACTGCGCCTCCCCGTCGATACACTCCACCCCTAGCCCTTGATAGCGAGCCACCGAGTCATGGGGCTCGACCTTTTTAATGACTGCCGCGACTCGCGCCATCACGGCGGCAAAATCAGCGCAGGCGTGGCTTGGACTAAAGCCAAGCTGCTGCGCGTTGCGTTGATCGGCGGCAAAGCGAGCGCTACGGATCAATGCCTTTGAGGGCACGCAGCCGGTATTGAGGCAATCGCCCCCCATTTTGTGCTTTTCAATTAATCCCACCTTGGCGTTGACCGCTGCCGCTATGTAACTGGTGACCAGCCCACCGGCGCCAGCACCAATAACCAGCAAGTTGTAGTCATAATGGGTGGGTTTGCTATAAGGGGCGTGCAAGCGGCGAAGGGCAAGGCGAGCCGTGATGCCCTTGATAACGAAGGGCATGATACCAAGTAGGGTCAGCGCCACTATCAGCCCCGGGGAGAGAATATTGCCGGTGCTGGTCAAAGAGCCAAGCTCGCTGCCCGCGAGCACATAGACAAAGGTGCCAGGCAGCATGCCAAGTTGGCTGACCCAGTAGTAAGTGCGAGTTTTGATGGGGGTGAGCCCCATTAGCAAGTTGACTAAAAAGAAGGGAAAGATAGGAATAAGGCGCAGGCTCAGCAGATAAAAGGCCCCCTCTTTTGCCATCCCCGTTTGAAAGGTCACGAGCTTGTCGGCAAAGCGGCGAGTGACCCATTCTCGCAGTAAAAAGCGGGCACTAAGAAACGCCAAGGTGGCGCCAATGCTGCTGGCAAAAGAGACGAGTAATAAGCCCCACGTGATGCCAAATACCGCGCTGCCCCCTAGGGTGAGCAGGCTCGCGCCGGGTAAAGAGAGCGCGGTGCTGGCGATATAAGCGAGCATAAACATCACACATGCTTGCCAAAAATGGCCAGCTACCCAGTTAGCCACACTCAATTGCTGAGCTTGTAATTGGCTAAGCGTTAAGTAGTGGCCCAGATCGAGGATAAAAAAAGCCCCAATGAGCCCCCCCATCACCAGTAACAGGAGCAGGCGGGTTGGCTTCATTTGCTCTCTCTTTTAGTGGAGTCTTTAGTGAGATCTTCAGTGGAGTCTTGATCTGCGGTGGCGAGATCCGCGCCAGAGGTCGGGTTTGAGGGGCGCGTTGGCTGAACAGGCAGCTGGCAAAAGCCTTGCGGCGCGATATCAAGGGCAGCGTTGAACTTGGCCGACATATTTTGAAAAGCAATGAGGCCGGTTAGCTCCACTATCGCATCGTCATCAAACCATGTTTTAAGGCGCGCAGCTTGCTCATCGCTCACCCCCTCAAGCCCCGTCATCGCCTCGGTATAGTCAAGCACGGCCCGCTCGCGCTCATCAAACAAAGGGTGGGTGCGCCAGTTAGCCAGTGCCTCAACTTTTTCGTTGGAGCCCGCGCGCTTGATAAGGGTCATGGCGTTGATATCGACACAAAAATGGCACCAGTTGAGCTGAGAAACCCGTACTGTGACTAAGGATCGCAACACCGGATCGATGGGGGAGCGCTTGCGATTGATCACTCCGTAAAGGGTCGCAACCGCGGCAAATAGGCGCGGTGAGCGGCCCCAGCATTTACCCGGAATGAGCACTTGCCCATAGTTGCGCTGTTGCAGCCAGAAAAATGGGCGGATAAACCAGGCATATTCTCGATCTGCTTTGACCTCAACGCGCATAAATGACCTTCTTATGGTTTCAAACTTATGGTTTTAAATTGGGTTTGTAGGCTTGGCCGAGGCGCTCATTGAGACGGGTCATAAAATCGCTGATCCGTGCTCGGTTAGCACCTAAATCGCTGCGCCCTTGACGGGAGGCTGAACGCATATCGATGCGGGTCTCTTTTGGTCCAACGATAACCCGCAGCGCCACATCATCGACAAAGCCAAAGCCGCCACTGGTGACGATTCCATCAAGCCCATCGGGGCTTGGGCGTACCTGCCAACCGAGCTCTTGCATCAAGGCCTTCGCCTCTGTCACCACCTCTACAAACGAGGCCTTGGTAACAATAGGACTAAGGTTTGCCTCACCGGCTTTGAGTGGGGCGCGATTAATAGGTAAATCTTGCGGGGTTCTGACCTCGCTCGCCCAGCGCAAAAGGGGAGGATGGGTTGGGTTTGTGCTCACATCGTTGATGAGGGGCATGCGCAGTGCCTGCACCACAAACAATAGGGGCAGCAACAAAGGCAAGGCGCCCCAACCGTTGGCAGAGGGATTGCGACTCCAGGGCAGGCACACCAGCAAGATGAGCGATATCAGCGCCCCGAGTGAACAGAGCACAAAGCCAAGCCACCAAGGCCAAAGATGAAGGCGACTACCAAGGGCCCCCACAAGGGGAAGTAACCAAGCCAACAAGGGCCAAACGCAACAGCGAAGCATCACAGGCGATCCATCGACAAGTGTGAACAGTGCCGAGCAGAATAAACGCAATGGCATGATAACGTTAGTAAAATTATTCTGTCTTGATGCATTTAGGGCCCGCGTTGGCTAGGCGATAGGCGGACGATGGACGGGGCAATCGATGGGGGCAAAGCCTGCCTACTTAAGTACAACACGAGTACAACACGCTCATTTAAGTGCCAAACAATCTAGCAGCACGATCAACTCGCATATTAAATCACAACACCTCATCAAGCCATCAAGCAGCTGTTAATTGCGATAAAGCACCTTGATCAGATGAAAACCAAACTTGGTGCGCACCGGCCCCAGCACCTTGAGCAGCTCCCCTTTGAACACGGCATCATCAAAGGGTTTAACCATATCCCCTTGATTGAATTCGCCTAAATCACCGCTGCGTTTAGAGGAGGCGCACGTTGAAAAGCGTTTAGCCATCTGGCCAAAATCAGCACCCTTCTCAATTTTTTCTTTGAGTTCAAGACACTGCTTTTCGGTCTTGACCAAAATGTGCTGGGCACAGGCTTTTTTCATAGGGAGCTCCGTTAGGAAATAAGGTGGCGATGGTTGATGCCAAGAAGGCCAAAATTGGGCGCAAAGAGTACCCCAAATTGTTACGGGCGTCAGCTATCGGTCGTTAGTTGTCAATGCGGCGTGCTTGCCAGAAGATTTCAAACCCAAGCAGTGCATAAAGCCCCCAAAGTGCCAGCGGGTTGAGCCAGTGACCCCCTAGCTGCGCGGTGATCAGGGCGCACGTTATCAGCACTAGGCTGATACCCGGCAGCTGCCAACGGGCGGGTAGCGGAGCTAACCATGCCATGGCCAGTAATATCACCAGCCCCACCGGTAAATTAAGGGCACTAAAAGCCAACGCCTGTTGGCCGCTCATGCCTGTCAGCAGCCCTAACAGCGCGCTGCAACAGGTTAAAAAGGTGAAAAACGCCAGACGCTCACTCATATAATCTGCCATCTGTTCGCTGCGTGTATGCATGATCGGTTTACTCTGGTTAAAAGCCATCAGGCTCTGGTTAAGACACAGAGTGTGAGGGGTGGCCGCCGCCATGGGCAGCGGGATAATTCGATTGGGTTGATTGACCAAGCGCAAGGGGCGGGGGGCAAAAAAGAGGAAGGGTGAAAATGGCCGGCATAGGGCAGATGTGTGGCCAAGCGCTTAAAACATAGGGTTAATTTGCCAAGGATGTGCCTGTCGTTAGGGTCAGCCTATGTTAGGATAGGGCGCGCCATATTGATGGTACTCATGGTTACTTATGCTGCGTCTTTACAGAGGTTATCCACATTGGTTAACCACATTGATTAACCATGTAAGGCCGTATTGGGCGTGACAGGGCGCAAAGCACGGGACACCGATTGCGACGCGATGGATTTTTATCACCACAGATCTGGGAATATTGAGTTTTGACAAGATGCATCTTTGCCTTGCTGACGGGGCGTTCACTCTTTAGCCCTGCATGTCGCCGTGGCCGCTGGATGCAGGTGTTAAGCCTATTGTTGCCGCTGGTGGCTTCACCGGTGTTTGCTGCTGCCAAATTGACCTATGACATCAAAGGGTTAAAAGGGGCAAATAAAGATAACGTCAAAGCCTACCTCAATGCCTTGCCTACGTATCAGCCACGCCAGTTTCGTAGCGCCCAAGTCAATATCACCGAAAGTGTGCAAAAAGCGCTGCAGGTATATGGCTACTATCAGCCCCAGATAACCTTATCTCGCGATAAAAAAAATCCATCCGAAGTGTTGATCACCGTCGAAACGGGCAAGCCCGTGATTATCTCGCGCTTTGAGTTGTTGCTAGAGGGGGATGCCGCTCACGACGAGATGTATCAAACCCTGCTTAGCAAGCTGCCGTTAAAACAGGGGGATGCCCTTAATCATGCCAAATATGAGTCGATCAAAGCGGATCTGGGCAGCCTTGGGCTAGCACGGGGCTACTTTGATGCCAAATTGGTTAAAAGTCAGGTCAAGGTTTATCCCGATAAAGGCACCGCTGAGATTGACATCGTGTTTCAATCTGGTCGACGTTATCACTTTGGTGATATTCGCTACCACGCCACCCCTGATGCGCTGCGTTTAATTCGCCCCCTCATCAACATCAAAAGTGGTGACCCTTATCTGGCCATCCGCTTAGCAGAATTGTCGCAAGATATCTCATCTACCAAGCTATTTCGTCAGGTTGATATCAAGCCGCTCTTAAATGAGGCGAAAAATGGTCAGGTACCTATTGCGGTGAGCCTTGAAAACCGCACCGATCACGAAATTGAAGTGGGGGTCGGTTATGCCACTGATGTGGGGCCACGGATGAGTGCCACGTGGGAAAAACCGTGGGTTAACCGCTACGGTCACCGCCTATTTGCCACCGCAGAAGTGTCGGCGCCACAGGCGGCGCTGAGCCTTGATTATCAAATTCCGGTGGGCAATCCGCTGCGAGATTACTACTCGTTGCAGGCGGGTTACCAATACAAAGACAACAATGATACCCGCTCTGATCTCACCACCGTTGGGGTGCACCGCTGGACGTTGCGCCCAGAGAGCTGGGATCAAGACCTGTTCGTTCGCCTAGAGAACGAGATATATACCCAAGGTGACGATGAGGGTAACAGTTTGCTGCTGATCCCCGGGGTCTCTTGGTCACGCTTGCGAGTACACGGCGGTTTGGTACCTGATTGGGGTGATCGCCAGCAGTTGACGCTGGAGTTTTCTGATCCTTGGTGGGGCTCTGATATCAGTTTTATGCGGGTATGGGGTCGCAGTAAGTGGATCCGCACCATCGATGACAATCACCGCTTTTTAATGCGCGTTGAGCAAGGCGCCATTCTTGGCGACAGCTTCTCGTTAGTGCCCCCGTCACTGCGTTTCTTTACCGGGGGAGATCAAACCGTGCGCGGCTTTGGTTACGAGACCATTTCACCAGAAGACGCGAGTGGCAAGTTGACCGGTGGCCGTTATACCAGCGTGGCGAGTTTGGAATACAACTACCGCTTTAGTGAAAAGTGGTTAGGGGCGCTATTTGTAGACGGGGGCACCGCCACCATCGATTACAGCGAACCGTGGAAAGTAGGTACCGGCGTGGGAGTGCGCTGGGTGACCCCCATTGGTCAAGTGAGACTCGATTTGGCGGTGGGCGTATCAGAAGAAGATAAGCCGCTGCGGCTGCATTTTGCCTTGGGGCCTGAATTATGATCTGGCTAAAACGTAGTTTTTTCTGGCTGATGGGCTTGCTGTTTTTGCTGCTGATAGGGATTAGCCTGCTCTGCTTTACCCATCAGGGTAATAAATGGATGTGGCAGCAGGCCAAGCTCGCCGTGCCTGCCCTTAAGGGGGAGCTCGTTGCTGGCCAACTGGGCTATGGCTGGACCTTTGAGGGGGCGGGCTGGCACGATCAGTACCTTGATATCACCGTAAAGCGCGCCGTGCTTGATTGGGATCTTGGCAAGTTATTGCAAGGCAAACTGTGGGTCAAGTCGTTAGTGCTCACTCGCCCGCAGGTCAAGATTGCCAAGAGCGAGCCAACCCCCGCGACCCCGTCCGAACCCTTTGTGTGGCGCCCGTTGCCACTTTTCATTGAGATCGATAGCTTAAAAGTGGCCGATCTGTCGTTGGCTCTGCCCGGGGTCGCCGTCACGTTAGGGGCGCTCGATATCGGTGCCACCTTTAACCGTGACGGCCTTACTGTTCGGGGTCCGGCACTTGATAAGTTGAACGTGACGCTGACGTCTGCGCGTCAAAAAGCGGGGGCGCAAGGGGCCTTAAATGCCAATCCAAACAAGGGGATGAAGGCCGCGAGCCCAGCTAAAAAAGCGGGACAAGCGGCGCCCATTGCGCTACCGGCGATCCACTTGCCTTTTCCTATTCACATTGAGCAGGCCAGCGCGCGTCAGGTGCGTTACCAGCAAGATGAGAGGGTGCAACAGATAGACACATTGTCGCTGTCAGTGACGGCTATCGATGATCGGGTTGAACTGCGCGAGCTTTCACTACGCCATCCGATGGCTGAGTTAGCCCTGCATGGCCACATTCAACTCATTGATGATTATCCGCTGGCATTGACCCTTAACGCCAAGGCCCGTAAGGGATTGCTAGGGGGGGAGCTGCAAGGACAGCTTGCCGCTTTGGCATTAACCGGCTCCCTTGGCAAGCTCGGGTTAGCCCTCACGACCAAAGGGCCGATTGCCGCCAAGCTTAAGGGGTCGCTTGCACCCCTTGATCCCGCCTTGCCCTTTACCTTGGCGCTTAACTGGGATCGCTTGAGTTGGCCATTGTCGGGTGCCCGCGCACACACCCTTCGCGCAAACACCCCCCGCGCGCCCAAGTCGGGTGCAACGTCAGCTGACAAGGCCTCAACATCTGCCAATCAATCCGCGAATAAAGCGGCGAGCGATGAGCCGAGCTATCAGTTAGGCAAGGGGACCTTGACGGCAAAAGGGCAGCTTAGCGGCTACCAATTTTCCCTCCATACCTTGGGTAAAGGCACCTTGGGTAAAGATGCTTTGCTGCCCCCTTTTAAGCTGGCCCTGGATGGCCGAGGGGATCTTAATGAGCTCAGCAAGATTGCCTTGCTCCTTCATGTGCTCAACGGAGAGGTCACCCTCGATGGCAAACTCGCGTGGCATAACGGCATTGCATGGCAGGGGAGAACGCAATTTAAAGGGATCGATCCTGCCCAGCTTGCCCCAAAACTCAATGGCTTATTAGCCGGTGAATTAGACAGCGCCTTTACCATGAACAAGGCCGGCCACTGGGTGCTCACGCTGCCCAAATTTAACGTTAATGGCACCTTAAATCATTATCCGCTGGCGCTAAATGCGGCCATTAGTGGTAACAACAGCAGTAACAACAGCAGTAACGACAGCCGCAACGATCAATTGGAGTGGCAGATCCCCACCTTGTCACTGCGAAGTGGCCCTAATCAATTAGAGGCCAAAGGCAGTATCACGAAAGAGAAGTGGCAGCTAGATGCCAATGTGCACGCCCCCGGGCTTGGTAGCCTTTACCCTGGCTTAAAAGGCGATATAAAAGGGCAGCTAAAGGTGAGCGGCAACCAGCAAACGCCGCAGGTTCAGGCCGATTTAGTGGCTAATCGGATTGGGTATCAAGGCTCAGATCTGCAAGGTATTCGCCTGAAAGGACACGCAGTGTTAGGCGTAGCTCCCGCCGGTGATCTGCAGCTTGCGGTGGCGCAGTTTAACCAAGGGGCCGCCAAGCTGCGTGACATCGCCTTGACCCTTGCTGGTGATATGGGTCGTCATCAATTGACGCTCTCGATGCAAGGCTCGCCCTTGGCCGCCAATCTTAAGCTCAATGGTGCCATGCAAGGAGATCACTGGCGTGGGAGCTTATCTGAGTTGCAATTGACCCCACCGCGCTGGCGCTGGGATCTGCTGGCGCCTTGGGCGCTGGATGTGGATATCCCCAAACAGCAACTCACGATGGGGGATCTTTGTCTTGGCTCTAAAGGGGCCAGTGTGTGCGTTAAAAGGAGTCAAATCACGGCGGCGCAAGGAACACTGGCTTTTGCAGTTAATGGATTTGATCTCAAGCGGTTGCGACCTTGGTTACCTGATAACTTTCGCTGGCAAGGGGGATTGTCTGCAGATGGCCAAGCGAGCTGGCAACAGAATAAACCCACTTTGCATGCGATGGTGCGCACCACCCCCGGCACCTTTGTTGCCGATGGAATTAAGGCCGATTATCAGCAGCTCGCGTTGGGACTTGATTTTGATCATCAAAAAGCTTCAATTGGGCTTAATTTTTCCTCGACGCAAATTGGCAATATTGATACTAGGTTACTGATCACTGACCCCACGGGCCGCGGTAATCTTGGCGGGCAGCTTAAATTTGACAATCTTAAACTGGCTACCTTTGCGGCGTTAATTCCGGAGGTGCGCTCTTTGCAAGGGGTCATTTCTGCTGATGCGCGCTTTGACGGTACCCTTAAGGCGCCCTTGCTGTTTGGTCAGCTCAATTTGCGTGATGGTGAGGTGCAGACTCATTCTGATATAGTCACCCTGACTAAGCTGGTCACGCGCCTTAAGATTGAAGGTAACCGCGCCGAATTGGATGGATCCATGCTGGTGGGCAAGGGGCCCTTGGTATTAGGGGGCCAGATCAGTTGGGCCAACTTACCTGTGAGTGGTCGTTTGACGATTCAGGGTAAGGATCTCGAGGCGCAATACCCTGGCATGGGGCGGATCAAAGTGTCCCCCGATATTGCCGTATCGCTTGGCGAGCAGGCGCAGATCACCGGGCAAATTGACATTCCTTGGGCACGTATTTTGGTTAAGAGCCTGCCAGATTCCGCCGTGGCGGTGTCAAGCGATGTGACGGTGATTTATAACGATGTGCCACCGCCACCTAAACCGGCCAGCTTGCCACTGGCCATGGAGGTGGCGATCCGGTTAGGTGATGATGTGAAGATTGATGCGATGGGTCTTAAAACCAATGTGGCCGGTGGCATCACCTTGCAGCAAGCCCCTGAAAAGCCACTGGCTGGCAGAGGTCAGTTAGTGCTCGTTAACGGGCGCTTCAAAGCCTATGGCCAAAACCTGTTAATAAAGGAGGGGAAGATTATCTTCTCGGGTCCGCTCGATCGGCCATATCTCAATATTGAGGCCAATCGAGATCCCGATACCATTGATGGGCAAGTCACCGTGGGGGTGCGGGTTACCGGTCCTGCGAGTAAGCCGGTGATTGCGGTTTATTCTGAGCCCCAGATGGCTCAATCAGAGCAACTCTCTTATCTGCTGCGAGGTAAGGGATTGCAAACCAGCGGCGGCGAAGATGGGGGCTTTAACGGATTGCTGGTGGCGGGGGCCGTGAGTCAGGCGAACGGGGTCGTGTCTAGCATTGGTGAATCCCTTGGCATGAACGATGTCACCCTCGATACCGCAGGCAGTGGTGATAATACCCAAGTGGTGCTATCGGCTTATTTATTGCCGGGTTTGCAATTTCAGTATGGGGTCGGGGTCTTTAGCCCCATTGCTGAGTTCAAGCTGCGCTATGAGCTGTTGCCACGGCTCTATTTGCAGGCGATGAGCGGCGTAGCCCAAGCGGTGGATGTGTTTTATCGCTTTACGCTCTAAATAGTGGCGTTCACACCACCCGTCGCGGTGTTAATAACACGGGAGGCGATAGCCTCCCGTTGTTATCAGCCAATGGGCTGACACTGCGCGGGTATGTGTTGATTGGTTGCGAGCTTATAGATTGAGGTATCGATAGTTGGGTTATCAATAGTTGGGTTATCGATAACGGTTTATCGCGCAGGGGGGAGTGTTGATTGCCGATCAGCAGAGGTAATACGCGAAAACCCGGCACAAGGCCGGGTTTTCTAAATGGTGGTGGAGGGAGAAGGATTCGAACCTTCGAAGGCAGAGCCGTCAGATTTACAGTCTGATCCCTTTGGCCGCTCGGGAACCCCTCCACAGGGTATTGCATTAATATTGTCGCGCTTGAAATGGTGGAGGGAGAAGGATTCGAACCTTCGAAGGCAGAGCCGTCAGATTTACAGTCTGATCCCTTTGGCCACTCGGGAACCCCTCCACAAGCGCGAGGCGATATTAACAGATCTGCGGTTTTTAGAAACCCCCTCGCCTCACTTTTCTTGTAAAAGCAGGGCATTAATAGCCAATGCCCCATGAAACCGTCATTTGTGTGCATTATCTTGTGCGCCACAGCTCATACACAGAGGGTGCAACAAAGAGTGGAACAAAGAGTGCAATAACGAGAGAGCAACAAAGAGCTCAACACAGAGCGTGCAATAGCGCGCGTTTATAAAGAGTGACCATAGCGATATAGGATGGCGGAATATTTATGCGTATTAACGCCAAAAGGCGGGAAAACCCGCCTTTTGGTTGTTTGCGTTAAAGCTGTCAGAGGCGATTAAGCATCCGCTTCATCTGGCTGGAGTTGCTCCACAGGGGCGGCAGTCGTACGACGAGCGATGGGTTTTTCGGTATGGCGATTGAGTTGACGCTCAAGCTTTTGACCCAGCTCAGTAATGGCGGCGTAGAGATCGATATGCTCTGCCTGAGCAAACAGTTTGCCACTAGGGATGCCAGCACTGGCTTCAACGGTGAACATGGTGCGCTCTTTAGCGACCACCACATGAGGACTGATTAGCGGAACCTGAAGGCGTTCGAGCTTTTCAAAACGGGATTCAATGCGCTCGCGAATAGCGGGAGTGATATCGATGATTTTGCTGGTGATGTCAATTTTCATATTGGCCCCCTTCGGGTCATCTTGCTGGTGTCTTCTTCATCAGAGTACTCATTGGTGACGAGATGAATGTGATCAATGTCACGGTTTATCATCTTAATTATTTAGTCATTTATAAATTGTGACCTTTTCTCGCTTCTTGCCAAAAACTGCTTGAGCTACGGGTGACGGGCAGGCAATATGTTGGGAATAGACTCGTTTTCGTCCTTTCTTGGTAGCACTTCCTGTTGACCTCATGTCCGTTTTTTCTCGGCTTGATATTGCATGTTAACTCGTCTTTTGCGACTGCAAACGCCATGCGATCGCAAACTTTACGCGTAACGGCAAACGTCACGCACTGCATCCGCGACGGCAAATCTCATGAGTAGATGCTGGAATCTTGTGCTCAACTCAATTGGATGTGAAACGTGGTTGGTTGTTGTATTGGGGTAATAGATGAAACAGCACGCCACGCCCGTTATGTGGTTTTTCAATAGGCAACAAGAGACGTGGCACCTCACCGATCTTGCTGCCGACTTGCAGTGGCAAGCCGTGGGTGTACACCCTTGGTTTGGTCAGCTGCTCCCAGAAGATGAAACCGGTTTTGCCCACTTTTTGCGCCGCCTTGAGCAATCGCACCTGCCGCACTATTTTCTTGGCCATCTAAAAGATAATGATGGAGCCATTCATCACATGCTGTGGAGTGGCCAATGGGTGCCACACCAGCAAGAGTGCCGTGGTCGACTGGTTCCCCTTGATAGTGCTCACCACGGGCTAAGCGCCCTTAATCTGTTATTGCCAATGGCACAAACGGGTCTACTGGCGCAGCTAGCCCCAGCACTTTCTGCTTGTACTGGGCTGCAATTTTTTACCACCTTGGTTGACCAACTAGCCCACATTTTAAAGCTTGATGCGGTGTGGGTAGGGGAGCCGGCCGGGGGGGATCGGATAAAGGTGCTCATCGCCGATGGGCTGACCCTGCGCGATTACCTGCTCGCAGGCACCCCTTGTCAGGGATTGTATCAGCAGCGCGACTTTTGCATTACGGCCATCGATGAGACGCAGGCGTTGCAACCATGGCTGCGGGCTGGGCAAACCTATTACGGTCAGCCACTGATTGATGACCAAGGTCAACTGTTAGGCCATTTGGCCATGCTTGGGTCAGTACCGGTCGATATGAGTGAGCTTACCACGCTGCTCAATACCTTTTCAGTTCGCATGGCCGCCGAGTTACAGCGGCTACAAGCGGATGCGCAAATCAGGCTTTCAGCCGTAGCATTTGAAACCCATGTTGGGATCATTATTACCGACCCCAGTTTTAATATTTTGCGGGTCAATCATGCCTTTACTCACATTACGGGGTTTACCAGCCAAGGCGTATTAGGTCTGCAGCTAGCTAAGGATTTGTGGCCCGATTTTGGGGAGGGCTGCGCGCAGGCGACGGACCGTGAGTGGCAAGGGGAGACCCTGTGTCGTCACTTTGATGGCCATACCTATCCCCAATGGGAGCGAGTGACGCCGGTGCACGATGAGCAAGGGGCGATCACGCATTTTGTCATCTGCTTTGAAGACATTTCAGCTCGCAAGGCGGCTGAGCAGCGCATTGAGGATTTGGCTTATTACGGTGAGCTGACCGGGCTGCCCAATCGGCGTCAGCTACACGATACCTTGCGACAACGTTTTAACCAGGCGACCCGCGATGGGCAGTTTGGCGCCTTACTGTTTATCGATCTTGCTCACTTTAAGACCATCAATGACTCTTTAGGCCACGCCACTGGCGATTGGTTGCTCAAGGCGGTCGCTGCGAGGCTCAAAAAATCGGTACAATCGGGAGATTATTTGGCCCACCTTGGTGGGGATGAGTTCGTATTGCTACTCGCAGCGGTGTCGAGTGTGAAGTTGCACGCCGAGCAGCACGCCGATCTTATCGCCGCCGAGCTGATTGCTGATATTGCAGCCCCTTATGCCTATGACAATCAGGTGCTGCACATTGGTGCCAGTATCGGTATTACCTTGTTCCCCGATCAGGCGCAAAAGGTTGATGATCTGCTCAAGCAGGCAGGCACAGCCGTATATCAAGCCAAGTCGGCTGGGGATAAAACCCGCCGTTTCTTTGATGCATCGATGGAGCAGCAGGCAGTACGTCGACTACAGATCCATAACGATCTGCGTAACGCCCTTAGCCTGCATGAGTTGTCCTTGCATTATCAGCCCCAGCATAACGTTGAGAGCGGGGCATTGATGGGGGTTGAGGCGCTGATCCGCTGGCAACCGGCTGGCCGCGCCATGATTTCACCGGCTGAGTTTATTCCCATCGCCGAGGAGACCGACCTTATCGTGGATATTGGCAATTGGGTGCTGCATGAGGCTTGCTCGCAATATGTGCGCTGGCAAGAGCGTGGAATTCATATTCCGCAGATCTCTGTCAACGTCAGTGCTAAGCAGTTTCATGCCGCCGATTTTGTCGCGCAAATTCATGACGTGCTAGGGCAAACAGGGATGAACCCTGCATGCCTTAATCTTGAGATCACCGAATCGGTGGTGCTCGGTCATGCCGAAGACACCATCAGCAAGATGACCGAGCTCAAAGGCATCGGTATCAGCTTTGCTATCGATGATTTTGGCGCCGGTTACTCTTCGTTGAGCTATCTCAAGCGGCTACCTGCCAATGAGCTCAAGATAGATCGCGCCTTTATTCAAGATATTCCAAACGATAGCGACAGTATGGCCATCGTCGAAGCGGTGATTGCCATGGCCCGTCATATGGGCTTTAACGTCACGGCAGAAGGGGTAGAGTCACGCCAACAGCTGGAGTTTTTACAAGGGCAAGGGTGCCATTTCTATCAGGGATATTTCATCTCTAAACCGTTACCCGTGCCTTATTTAGAAAAATATGTGCAGCGCTTAACTAAGCCTCGCACCCAGCAAATCCGTGATACGTCGCCAGATAAATAGCTCGGATAAACAGCTGCGATAAATAGTCAGCCCTCGCTGTTGCTTGCAGGTAACAGGGACTGAGGGAGGCTGCAAACTCACCGCCAACAGGCGGTGTCTTGCCCTTAATGGAGAGTCTTTGGTGAAAGCGGTATGGGGAATGATGTTAACGGCACTATTTGTGCCAAGCCTGATGGCGCAAACGGCCGATCAAGCGTTGTATCAACAGGCTAAAGCGGCGGTACGGGCCAATGATCCCGCCCGCTTTATGCAAATTCGCGCCAATTTAACCCAATATCCGCTGTTACCTTATCTGGATTACTACCAGCTGAACGCACGCTTAGACACTGCCAATTATAACGATGTGGCTGGGTTTATTAGCCAGCATAGCGACATCCCTCAGTCAAATCGGCTAGAGCGCAGCTATATGGCGTACCTAGCTAAGAGCCAGCAGTGGTCAGCGCTATTGCGTTTTTATCCCTCGCTCCCTCGCTCCACCGATCTGCGCTGCTTGCACTATCAGGCCAACTATTACACCGGCAACCAGCACGCGGCATTGCAGGGGGCAGGCGAGCTTTGGCTCAGTGGTCAATCTCTGCCTGAGGCATGCACCCCGTTATTTGAGTTATGGCAAGCCGCCGGTCTTCGCACTCAAGATAAAATTTGGCAGCGGATGGTGTTAGCGTTTGAGGCCAAAAATCTGTCGCTCATTCGCCATCTTTCGGCGGATTTAGGCCAAGATTTACAGCCCTATGGCGAGCAGATGCAGGCGCTGTTTAGTTCCCCAGCCAATGCAATTAATCCGGCTTACTTTAGCCGTACCCCCTATTCCAAACAGTTACTGTTGCTGGGGTTAACCCGCTACGCAAACCAAGCGCCAGAGGCGGTGCTTGGCCAATTAGCCATGCTGCGCGCGCGCTTTGAGCTAACGGATGGTGAGGTCAAACCCATTACGCAGGCCATTGCCCGTCGCTTAATGCAAGATCGGGCATCCGCTTCGCGCAGCTGGCTCGATAGCACGGTCAAGCAACAGGCTGACTCAACCCTGACCGAGCTGCGGGCACGGGTGGCCATTTGGGAGCAAGATTGGGCGGGCTTATCTGGCTGGATTGCCTTGATGCCCGCAGCCCAGCAACAAGAGGATCGCTGGCAGTATTGGCGGGCTCGCGCCCTTGAGATGCAAGGGCAATCGATGTTGGCGCGAGATCTGTATCTGCATACCGCGACCTTTCGTGGTTTTTATGGTTTTCTGGCCGCCCAGCACAGCGGGTTGCCTTATCCCATGAAGAGCCAAAGCACGCCACCGGTGCCCGATTGGCAAAGCGCCAGCCGTCGTTGGCCCTTCTTATTGCGAGTCAGTGAGCTGTTGTCGATGAATGAAATCAGTGCGGCTCGCGCTGAGTGGATCCATAACTTGGATCGTAATTCGCTAGCGCAGCGCATTGAGTTTGGCTACATCGCCCTTAATCAGGGGTGGCATGATCTGGCTGTGCTCGCCAGCATTCGCGCCAAAGCGTGGGATGCCCTTGATCTGCGTTTTCCGCTGCCGCTGGCATTCACTTTTTCTCAAATTGCCCAAGAGCGGGCCATGAATACCAGTTTGCTCTATGCCATTTCTCGCCAAGAGAGTGCGCTTTATCCTCATGCGCAGTCCCCCGTTGGGGCGCGGGGCATGATGCAGTTGATGCCCGCCACCGCCAAAGAGACGGCCGACAAGCTTGGGATGCCTTATGGCAGCCCGCAGCAGCTGTTTGATCCCGAACTCAATGTGCGCTTAGGCAGTGCGTACCTTAAGCGGCTGCTCAATATCTATGATGGCAACCGCGTGTTGGCAGCCGCGGCTTACAACGCAGGGCCTGGGCGCATCAAACGTTGGCGTGATCAAAGCGATGATAAACCGATGGATGTGTGGGTGGAGAGTATTCCTTACAACGAGACCCGCAATTACGTGCAAAACGTGTTGTCATTTGATCTCATCTATCAATACAAGTTGCGCCAACCACTGCGTTTTATGTCAGAGCAAGAGCTTAATCACGGGTATTGATTGAGTGTGTTCGAGAGTGATCTAGCTCCGGGAAAGGGGTGAGAAAGTTACGTAAAATCAGCTGTTGGCTACGGCAAGTTTTTCCACAATAAAGGAATAGAAAGTGGCAACGATTAAAGACGTTTCTTTGCTGGCAAAGGTGTCGATTTCCACCGTATCGCGGGTTATCAATAACACCGCGCAAGTTGCACCAGATAAGCGTGAAGCCGTCGTCGCGGCGATGAAGGAACTTAACTTTCGACCCAATAGTTTTGCTCAATCCCTAGTGAGTAAGCGCTCCAATTGCATTGGGGTACTGGTCGGCGATCTCTGCGGGGGTCCTTTTTTTGCGCAAATGATGCGTGGCATCGAAACTGTGGTCGATCAGGCGAATAAGTTCACCATCGTCATGTCTGGTAATCACGATGCAGCCCGTGAATGTCATGCCATTGCGGCGCTATTGCAACGCCAATGTGATGGCTTGATTGTGCACAGCAAAGCGCTCCCCGATGACGCGCTCTGTGAGTTGGCGGCAGGCTCGACTCCTATTGTATTTATCAATCGCCAAGTGCCTGGCTTTGAAGATCGCTGCGTGTGGCTCGATAACCAGGCTGGTATTTCCACGGCTTGCCAGCACCTGCTCGATGCCGGTCACCGTCAGATAGCGTTTATCACCTCCGATGATGGGGCATTTGTCGACGGTCAGCAGCGCATGGCGGGGTATTGCCAAACCCTCGCCCGTGCAGGTGTATCCCTCGATCCGGCCTTGATTGGTCGGGGCTTTGCGAACGAGCATGGCGGGTATTTGGCGATGAGTGAACTGCTTGAGCGCCAGGTTGCCTTTACGGCGGTGCTTGGGTTTAACGATGCGATGGCGGCCGGCGCTATCTCTTGCTTGCTAGAGCGAGGCATTCAGATCCCGCAGCAGGTCTCCGTGGTAGGGTTTGATGATATTCCTTATGCCCGCTACCTCTACCCTAAGCTCACCACAGTGTGCTACCCCATCGAAGAGATGGGGCGGCGGGCAGCCCAACTGGCCTTGCGGTTGCTTGAACATAAGCGTGAACACCCGCTTGAAAATAAAGCGCGGGATGATTTAACCCTTAAATTTGAGGGGCAGCTTATTGAGCGCGCCTCTGTCGGTCAAATTAAGGGTGAGCGGGTCATGAAAGAGACGCCCCATGGCGTCACTGAGGGGATGGTATAGCGCCGGTAGCAAACCGGGTGAGCACAGTCATTTAACATGTAACAAAACGGGCCTAGGCCCGTTTTTGTTTGGCGCCGTTGGGCGAGGGCTGCGTTAATCGGGATGCAGATAAAGAGGGCGCAGCGGCAGATCAGCGGATAGCACTACACAAAGAGAAGCGCATTGCGATTATGGCCAAGGTCAGTAAGCTTGGGGCTTCACTGGTAGATGGGCGGTCAGGCAATGAGTGAGACAATCGGTGCGGCAATGAGTCAAACAATCAGTCAGACAATCAGTCCGGCAATCAGTCAGACAATCATGAAGACAAAAAGCACACAGGCGACGACCCAAGAGGTGGTCGGTATTTTGGGCGCCGGTTGGCTTGGATTACCACTGGCACGGGCGCTGCGCCAAGCAGGGAAGCCGGTGGTCGTATCGGTTAGCCGAACGTCGAAAGTGGCGCAGCTGCGAGCCGAGGAGATCGATGCCCATAGCTTGACGATTTCAGCCACGATGATCCCGGCCAATATTACGGCGTCAGCCATGAGCTGCCAGCAGCGACAGGCCCTTTGGCCACTTAGCTGCCAGACGTTAGTTATCTGTGTGCCACCGAGCAAAACCGATGATTATCCACAGGCGATAGCGCAAGCGTGCCAGTTGGCCAAAGCCAGTGGCACTCGGCGGGTACTGTTTGTGAGCGCCACCTCGGTGTGGGGCCAAGGCCAACGGGAAGGGGAGTCTCCCAGTCCTTCCCATGCCCGCGGGATGCGGATGCTGGCTGCAGAGCAAGCAGTATTAGCCGCGGGTTTTGAGGCCGTGATGATTGTGCGTCCGGCAGGGCTTTATGGTCCTGATCGTCATCCTGGGCGTTTTTTGGCAGGTAAAACCTTAGAGGGTGGCGCTCAAGCGGTGAACCTGGTCCATCTCGATGATGTGGTGGCCGCCTGTTTGCTGCTTATCGCGGGTGGAGTCGGCGGGGAGCGGTATAACCTAAGCGCCCCTGTGCATCCGCGCCGTGAGCAATTTTATCCCTTTGCTGCCCGTTCGCTGGGGTTGCCAGCACCGGTATTTATTGAGCCTTGTGGGGCATTTTTACCCATTGAAGGCCAGCTTATTTGCGAGCAGTTGGGGTTTAGCTATCGCTGGCCGGATCCTGCCCATTGGTTTGCCGAGCTGGCGGCATCGGGCAATTGAGGTTTGCCATGGGGAAGATGGCCCCCTATGATGCCGCTCATCCATGTGAGCGAGGCGGTAATGATGGTCGATACAACACGTCACCCCGATGGGGAGTTGTTACTAAGAACGCTGGCAATGCCAGCGGATACCAACCCCAATGGCGATATTTTTGGCGGGTGGATCATGTCCCAGATGGATATTGGTGGGGGCATCATGGCCAAAGAGCTGGCAAAAGGGCGCGTGTGTACCGTCAGTGTGGAAGGGATGACCTTTCACCGACCGGTCAAGGTTGGGGATGTGGTCTGCTGCTATGGCCGCTGTGTAAAGATTGGCCGCAGCTCTATGCAATTAAAGCTCGAGGTGTGGGTCAAGCCACTGCTGCGAGATCACGATGCGCCCCGTTATTGTGTGACGGAGGGCATGTTTACCTATGTCGCTATCGATGATTGCGGTAAATCCCGTTCGGTGCCTACCCGCGTGTAATGGTTTTGCCAGCGATGGTTTAGTCCGTAAAGGGTTAGCCGCTAAGAGGTTGGCCCGTGATGAAGGGCAGATATTTTCTGATCTTTTCAGGTTTTTTTGCCGTATTATGGGCCGCAGTATTAACGCCAAACGGGCCATTTACCGGCGTTATATCGGGCGCTGGCCGTGACTCCTCTCTTTTTGATGGGTCGACACTCGCAGATAGTGGAGACGAGCAAGCGCGGGGTAATGAGCGTGGCCTCGTTGATCATCGGCGTCAGTAACGTGGGTGGTTTCACACAAATGTTAAGGCAGGCACTGGTTAGCCAATGAAAAATAGTTATCGCATTTTAGGCACGTCACTGCTGACACTGGGATTAGTGGGGTGCTTTGAGGTTCCAGATCAGAATTATTTGGTGACGGCACAAGGGATTATTCCTGATAGTGACTGTCAGCGACCGCCACTGGTGGCGTTGGCAACCACGGCGCTGCCCCGTGAGTTTGGGGTCACAGTGTGGAACCTCTACAAAGGTCAGCGTAAAAACTGGCGGGAGGGGATGGATAAGTATGCTAAGGGGCAAGATTTAGTATTACTGCAAGAGTCCGCTACCCGTCCAGAGATGCTCGATTGGCTGCTAGCAGGGGATTTTCACTGGCAACAGTTGCAAGCCTTTACCCAAGGTGGCGTGTCGTTTGGGGTGATGACGGTCGCTAAAACACCGCAAGCGTTCGTGTGTGGGGTGCGCTCCCCAGAGCCGCTATTACGGATCCCTAAATCTGGATTGGTGAGCCTCTATCCGCTGCAAGGTGATCCAGACGGCGTCATGGTCATTAACCTGCATTCGGTTAATTTCGAGCTGGGTATGGCCACCTTTCGCGAGCAGCTTAACGATTTGACCGCATTGGTGCGTCGCCATCAAGGGCCGGTGATCTTGGCTGGTGATTTCAACACATGGAGCGATAAGCGTCAGTTTTGGCTAAATAAATTAGTCAATGAGCTCGGCTTGCAAGAGGCAATTCCAGTGCCAGATCTGCGCCGTACAGCCTTTGGTCGCCCGCTAGATCATATTTATTACCGTAATTTAGATCTGGTGTCGGTAAGCTCGCCCAATACCGATAGCTCCGATCATAATCCGATCATTGCGCGATTTGCGGCGCAATCACTGACTCCTACTCAGTGACGATCAATCAGCGACGTTCAAGTAGCGACGCTCAACCGCTGACTCGCTGATGACGGTATGCCTGCCTGATAAAAAAAATCCGGTGCCTGATGGCACCGGATTTTTTGTAAGCAGAACTTAACGAGTGTGCAAACAGCTTTTAATAACCCATCGATCTTATAGGGCAGCGTGCGCTATCGCTTATTGAGCTTGCGTCAGGTGCTCTTTTGCGTAGGCCTCAAAATCGGTGCAGCCACCAATGTGGCGCTCATCTAAAAAGATCTGCGGCACTGTGCCTACCGGCTTTCCTGCTCGCTTGGCCAGATCGTCTTTGCTGATCCCTGTGGCCAAAATATCGACGTAGGTAAAGGTAAAATCAGAGCGCTGCTTGGTTAACTGCTCAGCAAGCTCAACAGCCCGCACACAATAGGGGCAACCTGGGCGACCAAAAATTTCTAAAAACATCGTTTTCTCCATGTTTAACACTGCTAAATAAGGCCATGGCGTCGTAACGTCTGCTGGCCGCTAGCTCAATGAGCCATAACAGCACCAAATGGGTGCCCCTGCAAGTAGGTAGATGACTGGCTCTGCCGGCTTGCAAGGCCCCTTGGGCTGATGATGGCGTCACTGGGGATCAGTAATTTCAATGGGCTGTTGCTGATAGATGCTTTCTAAAATCCCTTTTTCAAACACAGTCCACGGCCAAGGCGCCTTGCTGGCACGATAGCGCTGGTGCGTAGCGGGATCTTGCGAGAGCCCGCGTTGGAACATCACAAAGGCTTTGCGCTCGCCACTGTTGGTATCAATAAAGCCCACCAGATTTGAGGTGCCGGTGATGGTACCGGTCTTGGCGTGCACCTTATTTTTCATCATCGGATCGGTCACGCTACGGCGCCAAGCCAAGGTGCCATCAACCTGAGAGCTTGGCAGCAAGGGGATGAGCCCAAGCTCACTATCATGGTGCTGGATATAAGTGAGCACCGACAGCATTTGGCGAGCGCTGATGAGATTGTGCGCCGAGAGGCCAGAGCCGTCGGCCAGTGTGGCGTTACCCAAATCAATACCGTGCTTGGCTAAAATAGCGCGCACCGCCATGGTGCCACTGCGATAGCTGCCGGGCTTATTGTAATAGTGACGACCGACGGTTTTAAGGAAGGTATCGGCGTAGAGGTTGTCTGATTTTTTCAGCATGCGGGTGAGCATCACCGGCAGATAGGCTGAGTAGTGGGTGCTTAAGGTTTGTGCATCAGCAGGGGTATGATGGGTGACGCGCAGCAGGCCATCATGGGTGATACCCGCGCGGCTCATCGCCCAGCGAATGTTATCCCAGCCCCAGGCTTCAACGTCGTGAATCGCAAAGCGCAGCCCCTGTGGGTCTTTGCTTGGGCTAAGGCAACCCTTGAGATCGTAAAAATTGCCTTTGGCCATATCCACTTCTAGGGCGCAAAACTGGCTTGCCATATCGCGATAACTCATCACTTCCACATTATCGGTACCAATGGCAATGGGTATGCCCGCGGCGACATTGCCGGTGGCCGGTTGACCAATTTGAGTGGCGCTAACGGTGGCGTAGGCGCAGTTTTTGTCGATGATGACCGATGACACAGGGGCGGCAAAGCAGAGAGTTTGATCTCCCCATGACCAGCCGTTGCCTCGCTCATAACCGTTATAAGCGCCGGTGTTGACGTACACATTGCCTTTAATGGTGGTGACACCAAGCGCTTTAAACAGCCCTAATAGATCCATGCGTGATAGCGTTGGATCACCTACGAAGTTGACCCAAATATCGCCGTTGATGGTGTTGCCTTGCTTTGCCCCTGGCATAGCTTGAATATCCGTGGCAAAGCGAAAATCGGCCCCTAACTCAAGGCGCGCCGCCAGCGCAGTCAGTACCTTCATGGTGGAAGCAGGGGCGATCATTTGATCGGCATGGCGAGCAAATTCAACGCCATTATTGCCCTGCACAATGATGGCGTACTGTCCTCCTTGAGGCGGCGTAAGCGGGGCCGCGTGGGCGGCCAGAGAAAAAAGCGTACAAAAACTAATCAACAACCGCTGCATAACATCCTCTAACGTGACGAAGGAGCCGGCAGTGTTGCCGGCCCAGATAATTCAACCCTGATCTCGCAGATAGGCGATGGTGGGTGATAAACGATTCATGGCATTTTACGATGGCGCCGCTTAGCGCGTTAAGCCTGCACGTTAAGCCAGTGCATTAAGCTTGCGCATTAAGCCGGTGCGTTAGCCGTGCGGTAGCGGCCCTCATAATCAAAAATTTTCTCTTTTATTTGCCAAAACTGACCCGATTTGCGGGCGATGACAAAATCTGGGTGACGAAACTGGGGTGCGATGGCCAGCACGCTTGCAAGGGTGATCAATTCAGGCTCCAGCCCAGGGGCGGGCCAATGATGACGCACAAAGTGCTGTTGAAACAAGCGCTGCGCACTGGCATTGTGAAAACCAAAGTATTCATTTAAGGTCAGCCCATCCTCATCGTGATAGGTCACCTCAAGTCGCTCCCCCTGTTTTCCTCGCCCCGCACTGAAGGTTTGCCCCGCGCAGCGGATCACCATGCAATCTTTCAGGTTGAGGGCCTCTTTAAGCTTGTCATCAGGATCCACCAGTTGTTGATCACACTGTTGGCAGCGACGGGCCGCAATATCATTTTCAGCGCCACAAGCGGGACAAATTTTGGCGCGAAAGCGGTAATCACACTCCTCCCGCGTCCCCTCATCATCTTCAAATAGCCCCTGACAGCGGCGACCATAGTGCTCAATGACCTTGCCATCCTCGTCGGTCTTGCCCCAAAACGTATTGGCAAAACCGCAGGCAGGGCAGGGGACTTGCACCGGCTCGGTGCCCGGATGAAGCCGTGGCTCCCCTACTTCTGGGGCAAACAGGTTAAAGTTGTTGCCCGCATAATCGAGCACCAAACAATCTTCTTTGCCTGGGGATAAACGCAAACCGCGCCCGACAATTTGCTGATACAGCGATACCGACTCGGTGGGGCGCAGCATCACAATAAGATCAACGTGAGGGGCATCAAAGCCGGTGGTGAGCACTGCCACATTGACTAAAAACTTGATCTCTTGGGCTTTGAAAGCCGCGATCAAGGCATCGCGCTCAGGGCCAGGGGTGTCGCCGGTGATGAGCGCTGCGCATTGGGATTGTGCTAGCAACCACTCTTGCACTTCTTTGGCATGTAAAACGGTGGCGGCAAAGATCATCACCCCTTGGCGATTGGCTGCATAGTCAAGTACTTGGCTTAGGATATGGGGCGTTACCCGTTGCTGGCGTTTGAGCTCCCCATTGAGTTCGGCATCATTAAATAGGCCGTTGGCGCGGGCCACCAATTTACTGAAGTCGTAATGAACGATGGGGGCATCCACCATGCGCGGGGGGGTGAGGTAGCCGTTTTTGACCATAAACCGCAGCGGCAATTCGAACACGCAGTCGCCAAATAGCCGCTCGCCGTGACTTTTGACCATACCGTGATAGTGACGGCGATAGATCCACCCCAGCCCCAACCGATAAGGGGTGGCGGTGAGTCCCAATATTTTGAGGGCCGGATTAGCCGCGCGCAGATGATCGATCACCTGATGATATTGACTGTCGTCATCAAGGGAGACCCGATGACATTCATCAATGATGAGTAGCGAGAACGCGCCGTTAAAGGCCGCCAGATTGCGCGCCACCGATTGTACTGAGCCAAAGACCACTTGGGCGCTGGCCTCTTTGCGGGCTAACCCAGCGGCAAAAATATCAGCGTTAAGCCCCCACGCCTCGTATTTGGCATGGTTTTGCTCAACCAACTCTTTGACATGGGCCAGCACCAGTACCCGGCCTCGCGCCTTACGGGCCAGTTCGGCGATCACCAAACTTTTGCCCGCGCCCGTAGGTAGCACGACCACGGCAGGATCGGGGTGCTGACGAAAATGGTGGATCACCGCATTGACGGCATCGGTTTGATAAGGTCTAAGCACAAACATGGGAGGTGGCGTATGGGCTGGCGCAAGATGGCGCCATTATAGGGATCTTGTTGTCACAAAAACAGCAGGGCTATAGGCGACGGTCTTGGTGAAGGTGAGCCTTGCTCATCATGGGGCGGCGTTTATCTTCGCTAATATCCCCTGCGATACCCCCTGCGACTGGATAAAAAACAGCCCCCTGCTCATTGCTGTATAAATCGCCAAAGGGGGGCGGGGGTGACGCTGAGCTGCCGATGAGAGTGGGCGAAGGTGCGCACGTGGCCTAGTTAGGGAGTGAGCTAGCGTGCTAAAACCACATAAAATCATGATGTTAAATAGATATCTTGGTTAGGTTTGTGGCATTGTTACCAACTGTTTAGTTAAAAACTGGCTGAAAAGAGCGCAATTATTGCTGAAATTTAGTGCCAAATATCGAGCTGGTTGTTTTTTGCCCACCTCCTGATAGCAATCTTTTTACGGGGCTCGGTATGATTATTCAGGTTTGTCCAACGAGTTATCCCCAGCTTTTGGGGATAACTATGGGGCAATGGACGCGCTGAGTGGGGATGTTGAACATAAAAGCTAGATGCTTAATTTTCGCTTAAGTTTGGCGCACTAACCTACCGCCACTATTTTTGGTGGCTGGCGTTGTCCCATTGCTGGCAAGCGAGCCCATTATTGGAGTGATGTATGCGCATGAAACTGAGTGTATTTAAGGTTCATTTATTGCTAGTGATGTTTTTTGCATTAGTACTGAACTGGCCAATTTTTTTACATTTTTATTCTGCACTCAGTAGCCTATCCCATGTCAAAGTCGGATTTGCCATCTCGATCCCGTTGGTATTGATCGCCGCGCTCAATGCGGTGTTTATCCCCTTTACCTACCGCTTTGTGCTTAAACCTTTTTTTACCGTGCTTATCTTAAGCAGCTCCATCGTCAGCTACGCCATGCTCAAATACGGCGTGGTATTTGATGGGGGCATGATGCAAAACATCATTGAGACCAACAGCGGCGAAGTGGGCTCTTATTTAAATGGCTCCGTTGTTGTGTGGTTTGTGTTAACCGGTCTGCTCCCAACGCTGCTGCTTTGGTCAGTGCAGATCCGCTATCCGGCGCATTGGTATCGGGGGCTGGCGCTGCGAGTGGGGGTGGTGATCCTCTCATTGTCATTTATTGGAGGGGTAGCGGCGCTTTACTATCAAGATTACGCCTCGGTTGGCCGCAATAACCAGTCCATGGCCAAAGAGATTGTGCCCGCTAATTATGTCCGCGGCCTGTATAAATACGCACGAGACGTGGTGTTCGCGACCCCCATTGCCTACCAGTCAGTGGGTACCGATGCCCAGGTGGTGGATAAGGGGCACAAACCCACCTTGATGTTCCTCGTGGTGGGGGAGACCGCTCGCAGCGAGAATTACTCTCTTAATGGCTATGGCAAGCCGACCAACAGTTTTACCGAAAATGAGCCCGGGCTGGTGTCGTTTAAGAACGTTCGCTCTTGTGGTACGGCCACCGCCGTTTCTGTGCCTTGCATGTTCTCTAACTTGACCCGCGATCACTATGATGACCAGCTGGCAAAATCGCGCGATGGCTTGCTCGATGTGTTACAGCATGCCGGTGTCTCCGTACTGTGGAAGGAAAACGATGGGGGCTGTAAAGGGGTATGCCGCAATGTGCCCACCATTGAGATCAAGCAAGAAGACTATCCGGCGTTGTGCCAAGGGGATTCATGCTATGACGAGGTGTTGCTTGAAGGGTTGGATCAACAGATTGCGCAAATGAAGGGAAATAAGCTGGTGGCGTTTCACCTCAAAGGTAGCCATGGCCCCACTTATTTTCGCCGTTACCCCGCCTCTGAGCGCTTCTTTGTGCCAGACTGCCAACGCAGCGATATTGAAAACTGCAGCAATAAAGAGCTGGTGAATACCTATGACAACACCATTCGTTATACCGACAAGGTGCTATCTCAACTGATCAGCAAGCTTAAGTCATTAGAAGATCAGTACGATGTTGGCTTGGTGTATCTGTCCGATCACGGTGAGTCACTTGGGGAGATGGGGCTTTATTTGCATGGTACGCCTTACAAATTTGCGCCAGATGATCAAACCAAGGTGCCACTGTTGACCTGGTTGTCCCCCCAACTGCAAGCAGATCGCTCGCTGGATATGCGTTGTTTGGCCACCGAGGCGAGCAGCAAGTCGTTTTCCCACGATAACCTGTTCCACTCCATGCTCGGCATTATGGATGTGCAAACCAAGGCGTACGATGGGTCGCTCGACCTGTTTAAGCCTTGCCGGCCAAAGTAACGAGCTAAGGTTACCGGGGTTAAGTGATATGTGTGTAGAAAAACGGCAGCCCTTGGGCTGCCGTTTTATTGTAAGGCTACTTAGCCATTACTTTTTTTCCATCAGGATCTGCAGTAAATCTCCCTCTAGCAGCGCGCGTTTAACCAGCGCAAAGCCGCCATAAGTCGGTTGATTTTGAAAGCGCGCTTTTACGATGGGTAACCCTTGGTGAAAACTTGGCAAGGATTGATGCTCTACGCAGCGGCGAATAGCGGGGAACAAAATGGTATCGGCAGCGGTAATTTCTCCGGCAATCAGTACCTTTTGCGGATTGAACAGGTTGACGGTAATGGCCACCGCGCGGCCAAGATGCTCGCCAACATATTCAATGACGCTGCGGCACAGCTCATCACCGGCCAGCGCGGCTTTGCACACCTCCACAATGGTGATGTGTTTTTCTTGTAGCTTACTTGGATGTCCTCGGCTGATAAGATCTTTTACCTTGTCGACGATGGCCTCATTAGAGGCGATGGTTTCAAGGCAGCCAAAATTACCACAGTGGCAGCGCTTACCGAGCGGGTCGACCTGAATGTGGCCAATCTCACCTACGTTGCGGTTTTGGCCTAAAAACACCAGACCTTTGGTAATGATCCCAGACCCTGTGCCCTGATGCACACTGACCAAAATGGAGTCCATGCAGTCACGGGATTCACCAAAGAAGTGCTCTGCCAGCGCGAGGCTGCGAATATCGTTGCCGATATAGCAGGGCAAATTGAAGTGCTCTTCGAGCAAGGCGACCAGCCCAAGATCACGGATCTGATAAGTCGGGGTGTAGATGACCATCCCTGTTTGCGGGTTCACGAGCCCAGGCATGGTTAAGGCAATGGCAATAAGGTGGCGATTGTGGTCGCTATTGGCATCGATAAAGGTGCCAATTTCGTGCAGCAACATATCAACCACTGGTTGCTGGTCAACTTCACTGACCTCAGTGATGCGCTGATCGAGCTCCTTGCCATCAAGATCATAAAGACTCAGTTGCAGGTAACCACGGCCAAGCTTGGCAGAGACAAACTGAAAACGGTGGGTAATGGTGGTCAACGAAATGGCTCGCCGTCCACCGGTAGAGGCTTGCTGCGAGGTCTCTTTGATCAGGCCATGTTCGATCAATAGTCGCGTTATTTTGGTCACGCTGGCCGGGGCCAGCTGACTCAACTCGGCAATTTTGACCCGCGAGATGGGGCCTTGCAGGTCAATGAGCCGATATACGGCTGCAAAATTAACCTGCTTAATAAGATCTACGTTTGCTATTTGTCCGCCAGTCATGATGTCATTGTTGTGTGTAGTGGCCATTTACCACAGTCCCACGGACAGTGAAGTGTTGATCAAAGACCGTGAGGTTGGCGATGTGACCGACCTGAACGCTACCAAGATCGGCCTCCCGTCCAATGGCGCGGGCAGGATACAAGGTGGCCATTCTCAAGGCTTCATCGAGGGTTAACCCCACCTGCTTGACCAGATTTTCGATGCCCTCAATCATGGTCAAAGAGGAACCGCCAAGTGTACCATTTTCATCGAGACACTGACCATCGCGCACAAATACGGTGGTGCCACAAAAATCAAACTTATCAAAGCCTTCTGGCGCGCCAGCCGCAGCCGTGGCATCGGTGACTAGCACTAAGTGCTCCCCCATGATCCGGTGGGCGAGTCGCACATTGGCCCAGTGCACATGATGACCATCGACAATGATGCCGGCATAGACATCGTTACGATCATAAATTGCGCCGACGACCCCAGGCTCGCGGCCATTCACGGTCGGGGTCATGGCGTTGTAAAGATGGGTCGCAAAGCCAATGCCGTTATTAAAGCCAGCCATGGCTTGCTCGTAATTGGCGGCCGAGTGACCGGCTGAGACCAAAATGCCTGCGTCCACCAGCTGGCGGATATGGGCTGGCTCATTGCGCTCTGGTGCCAAGGTGATTTTGGCGATGGCATCGCTGTTGGCACAAAAGAACGCAATCATCTCATCAACAGGTTGGCGAATTTGGGCCGCGGGATGGATCCCTTTGCGAGTGAGGTTGGTATAAGGGCCTTCTAGATGCACCCCAAGCACTTCATTGGGGTGGGCCGCCATGTAAGCGCGGGTCACTGCTACTGCCTGTTTCATATCCGCATCTGGGCTAGTGATGAGGGTCGGCAAAAAGCTAGTGGTACCCGATTTGAGGTTAGCGGCCTGCATGATGGCTAACGTGTCGGTACTGATGTCGGTGTTGAACATCACGCCACCACAGCCGTTTAGCTGAAGATCGATAAAACCGGCACTTAAGTTGGCACCGTGCAGATCAATGCATTCGATATCAGCAGGTAACTCAGCGACAGGAGAGATCGCAACGATTTTGTCAGCGTCTATCACCACGCTATAACCGCTCAGCACGCAGCTGCCGGTATAGAGGGTGCAATGGGTCAATGCGTACATAACGACTCCTTACAGGCGGCCAATATTAGCGGCTTCCAATTGCTGGAAGTAACGGACGGTTTTGACTTTGAGCTCCATGGTGGAGGGCTCATCGCATACCATCATTCCCTTGGGATGAAGCTGTAAGGTGGAAATGGTCCACATGTGGTTGACGCTTCCCTCTACGGTCGCTTGTAAGGCTTGGGCTTTAGCATGACCGGTCACCAAGATCATGATCTCTTCGGCATCCATCAAAGTGCCCACTCCCACCGTCAGTGCCAAGGTCGGGACTTGCTCCATGTCGCCGCCAAAAAAGCGGGAGTTAGCGATCCGGGTGTCTTCGGTCAGGGTTTTGATCCGAGTGCGAGAGGCCAGCGATGACGCGGGCTCGTTGAACGCGATGTGGCCATCATTGCCGACCCCTCCCATAAAGAGGTGGATCTTGCCATAGGATTTGATTTTGTCTTCGTAGCGCTTGCACTCGGCCACTAAGTCTTGCGCATTGCCGTTGAGCATATTGATGTTCTCATGGCGAATGTCGATGTGATTGAAGAAGTGGGTGTGCATGAAGCTGTGGTAGCTCTCAGGGTGATCTTCTGGCAGGCCGACGTACTCATCCATGTTGAAGGTGACCACATGCTCAAAGCTCACCTCACCGGCGTGGTGCAACTCGATCAGACGCTTGTAGGTATTGAGTGGGGTGCCGCCAGTGGGTAGCCCCAGCACGAAGGGGCGATCTGCCGTCGGCTTGAAGCCATTAATACGGTCAATAATGTAGCGGGCAGACCAGAGGCCGACTTGGCTGGCTGATTTCAACGGAATAAGACGCATAGGTATACCTCTAGTAAAGGGGGTAACTGAATGTGGGTGTCAGTGTTAAGCTCAATCTAACTTGTTTTGTAGCGTAAATAAAGATTGCGATCTATGCCACATAAGTTGGCGTGATTTATCTGTTTTGGTGATAAACATCACGATTATTTGGTTAATAATTTGTGATGCGAAATAAAACTTATAGACTGCTAATCATGGCGTTATGGCTTGTGAGTTCGTCCTAACGTTCACTTGCTTTACAATAAAAACTTTAACCACCTTAAAAAGGAGAGGAACCGTGAACATTCTCGGTTATTTGCAAAAGATCGGCCGTGCCCTGATGGTGCCGGTAGCGGTACTACCTGCCGCAGCGATCCTGATGGGGGTTGGCTACTGGATTGACCCAAATGGTTGGGGTGGTGACAGTGCGCTGGCCGCATTCTTGATTAAAGCGGGCTCGGCGATCATCGATAACATGTCGATCTTGTTCGCAGTCGGTGTCGCTTATGGCATGTCTAAAGATAAAGATGGCTCTGCTGCGTTAGCAGGTCTGGTTGGCTTTTTAGTCGTGACGACCCTGCTAAGCCCTGCCGCAGTCGCTCAAATTAAGAACATTCCACTGGCGGATGTGCCAGCGGCGTTTGGTAAAATCAATAACCAGTTTGTGGGCATTTTGACCGGTGTGATTGCCGCCGAGCTCTATAACCGCTTTAGTAGTGTTGAGCTGCACAAGGCGCTAGCGTTCTTCTCTGGTCGTCGTCTAGTACCTATCGTCACCTCCGTTGTGATGATTGTGGTCGCCTTCATTTTGATGGCGGTATGGCCAGTGATTTATGGTGGATTGGTCTCCTTTGGTGAGTCCATCGTGGGTCTTGGCGCCAGTGGCGCGGGTATCTATGCCTTCTTTAACCGCTTGTTGATCCCAATTGGTCTGCATCACGCACTGAACTCGGTGTTCTGGTTTGACGTGGCCAATATCAATGACATCCCGAACTTCTTAGGTGGTCAATCTTCTATCGATGCGGGCAAAGCCGTGGTCGGTGTGACCGGTATGTATCAGGCGGGTTTCTTCCCCATCATGATGTTTGGTCTGCCAGGCGCGGCGCTCGCTATCTATCACTGCGCGAAGAAAGAGAACAAAGAGAAAGTGGCATCCATCATGATCGCTGCAGCCTTTGCCTCCTTCTTTACCGGTGTGACTGAGCCGCTTGAGTTCTCCTTCATGTTCGTCGCACCCGTGCTCTATGTTATTCATGCAGTCTTGACTGGTATTTCGGTGTTCATCGCCGCGTCCATGCATTGGATTGCCGGTTTTGGCTTCAGTGCAGGTCTGGTGGATATGGTGCTCTCTAGCCGTAACCCACTTGCGACTAACTGGTACATGTTGATTGCACAGGGTCTGGTGTTCTTTGGTCTCTACTACGTGGTGTTCCGCGCGGTGATTGTGGCCCTGAACTTAAAAACGCCAGGTCGTGAAGATGAAGAAGATACCGCTCCTGCTGTTGTGCAATCGACTAACCGCACTGAGCTGGCTAAGCAATACCTTGAAGTGTTGGGTGGCCAAGAAAACCTCGTCTCCATCGATGCGTGTATCACCCGTCTGCGCCTAACCCTCAAAGATCGCAGCATTGTCGATGAGCGTAAGCTCAAAGCGCTCGGTGCCGCGGGTGTCGTGAAGCTCGGTGAGCAGAACCTACAGGTCATTTTGGGGCCATTGGCCGAGATCATCGCCGGGGAGATGAAAGCACTGCATTAATCGAGCGCGTCGCTCACCTCAAGTCTAAGTCCATTGTTGATATAAATAAGGGCCCCGCACAGGGGCCCAATATAAAAAAAGCCAAGCAATTCCAACCTTTACATCAAATGAGAGTAGCAGTTATGAACTTCAAAAATTCTCTGTTAGCCATTGCTATGTCTACGATTTTTGTCAGCCAAGTCCATGCAGCCGATGCGGCCAAGCAGGCGGTGGTTGACTCCCTTGCGAACAACCTCGTTGTTAAGTATGAAGTGGTGACCAACGATGGCGCCGGTGCTGGCCTTGATTGTCAGGCACTCGGTTCTGAGTGGGCCAGTTGTGGGGTGGCCAAGCTACTGCTAACCAACACCGGGGCCGCGGTGACCTCCAAAGATTGGAGTATCTATATTTCCTCTATTCGCCGGATTCAGCGGGTAGATAACGATCAATTCACCATCACCCATTTGACCGGTGATCTTTATCGCTTGAGCCCAACTGACAAGTTTAAGGGGTTTGCTAAAGATGCCACGGTCGATATACCGCTAGTCGTGGAGTATTGGGTACTGTTCGAATCTGACATTATGCCTAATTGGTATGTGGCCAGCGAAGGGGCCGAGCCAAAAGTGCTGGTCAGCATGAACAATATCAACGATGCCAGCACCTACGAAAAGCCCATGCCAGCAGATGGCTGGAAGCGAACCAAGGATGACAAAAACATCCTGATGAACAGTGAAACGCGCTTTGCGGCTAACCAGACCAGCACCCTGCTGGCAGCCAGCAACATCGATAATCACATTTTGCCAACCCCGATGAAGCAGGTGATTGCCAGCGGCCCGCAGATTAATTTCTCCACCATCAAGCTCAATGCCATGGATTTACCCAGCGATCGCGTCGCGGTGCTCAAGGCTGAGCTGACCAAGCTTGGGGTGACCCTCGCTGACACCGGTTACCCTGTCACCATCAAGCTAGGTAGTAAGCTCAAGCAGGCCGAAGGGTATGACATGACCATTGGCCAAAAAGGTACCGTGATCCAAGGTCATGATGTTGAAGGGGCATTCTGGGGCGCTCAATCGCTGATCTCTTTGCTTGGGGTAGATGACAAGTTGGTCAGCCCAATGACCGTTGAGGATGCGCCGCGCTTTGGCTACCGCGGTATGCAGGCCGATGTTGCGCGCCACTTCCGCAGCCTAGACACCATGAAAAAGCTGGTGGACCAGATGTCGGCGACCAAACTTAACGTGCTGCACTTAGGGTTGACCAACGACGAAGGCTGGCGTCTGGAGATCCCGGGTTTACCAGAGCTGACCCAAGTAGGTGGGCAGCGGTGCCATGACGAGTCTGAAACCAAGTGTCTGATGCCGCAATTGGGCTCTGGCCCTACCAGTGATAACCAAGGTTCTGGTTTTTACAGCAAAGCGGATTACGAAGATCTGGTGCGTTATGCCAAGGCCCGTGGAGTCACGGTGATCCCTGAGATCAACATGCCGGCTCACGCCCGCGCTGCCGTAGTCTCGATGGAGGCGCGTTATAAGCGGCTGATGAGCGAGGGTAAAGAGGCAGAAGCTAACCAGTTCCGTTTGACGGATCCTAACGATACCTCAAACGTCACATCGGTACAGTTTTACGATAAGAAGTCGTTTATCAACCCTTGCCAGCCAGGGGCGGCGACCTTCGTTGCCAAGGTGATGGATGAAGTGGCCAAGATGCACCAAGCGGCGGGCCAGCCATTGACCGCATGGCATTACGGTGGCGATGAGGCCAAAAACATCATGCTAGGGGGCGGTTATCAAGATCCTGCAACCACCAAAAAAGCCGATCTGGTTGCGTGGAAAGGCAATGTGGACTCAAGCAAGCAAGACAAGCCGTTTGGCAAATCCCCGCTATGCCAGAAGATGATTGCCGATGGCAAGATCAAAGAGGTGGGCGAGCTGCCGGTGTACTTTGCCAAAGAAGTGAGCCAGATGGTGAAAAATCACGGTCTGCCAACCTTACAAGCCTGGGAAGATGGCTTGAAGTACGCGAAGAGTGCCAAGGATTTTGCGACCGATAACACCCGCGTTAACTTCTGGGAAACCCTCTATTGGGGTGGTTTTAATGAAGCGATGAAGTGGGCTCACAACGGTTATGAAGTGGTGCTCTCCAACCCAGATTACCTCTACTTCGACTTCCCGAACGAGGTTCACCCCGCTGAGCGTGGTTATTACTGGGCCACCCGCTTTAACGACACCCGTAAAGTGTTTGCCTTTGCGCCAGAGAACTTGCCACAAAACGCTGAGACCTCGGTTGATCGGGACGGTAACGCGTTTGTTGCCAAGGGTGACCAAGATCCAGTCAAGTTCAAAGGGATGTCCGGTCAGCAGTGGAGCGAGACGGTGCGCACCGATGGACAATTTGAGTACATGGTTTATCCGCGGATCTTCTCTGTGGCTGAGCGCGCGTGGCACAAAGGGGGCTTTGAGCTTGACTACGTGAAGGGCCGCGAGTTCTCTGGTGATACCAAGCATGTTAACAAGGCCACCCTTAACAAAGAGTGGAACCAGTTTGCCAACCTGCTAGGCCAGCGAGTACTGCCGAAATTAGATAAAGGTGGCGTGGAGTATCGTCTCTCTGTACCTGGGGCTAAAGTGGTGAACGGAGTGCTTGAAGCCAACGTGGATCTGCCAGGTTTGCCTATCCAATACAGCGTAGATGGCACCACGTGGGTGCTATATGACGCGGCTGCCAAGCCAAAGGTGACAGGCAAGGTGTACCTGCGCACCACCAGCTTTGATGGTAAGCGCACCAGTCGGGTCACTGAGTTGAAGTGATAACCCGTCACTGTGAATAACAGGTGGGTCGTAAGACCCGCCTTTGCCAAAGGCGATGAGTCAATCATCACCTTTGGTAAAGGTTAACGATGTGAGTCAACCTTTATGGAGCTTATTGCCTGCTGGTTTTTAACCAGGTTTACCCCGCCTCGTGCGGGGATTTTTTATTTGGGGCCCCCAAAAATGGCCAAGAGGCTCCCTTTATCGCGATGCAATGGCGGGAATGCGCCAAATTCAGGTTGAGGCAGGGCCCGTAATGAGGGATCATATCCGGCTTGACGGCGGGGGGATGAGGGTGCCAGCCGGCACAACTTCCGCCAGTGACGCATTTTTGAGGTGAGCCATGACTCAGGCAAATAGTCCAACGAACTTTATTCGTCAGATCATTGATGAAGATCTGGCCAGTGGTAAGCACCAAAGTGTGCATACTCGGTTTCCGCCAGAGCCGAACGGATATCTCCATATCGGCCATGCGAAGTCCATCTGCCTGAACTTTGGCATCGCGCGTGACTATCAGGGTCAATGCAATCTGCGCTTTGATGACACGAACCCGGCGAAAGAAGATATCGAGTACGTCGAGTCCATTAAGCAGGATGTACAGTGGCTTGGTTTTGCGTGGAGCGGTGAGATTTGCTACTCCTCTGACTATTTTGACAAGCTGCACGGTTATGCTATCGAGCTTATCGAAAAAGGTCTGGCCTATGTCGATGAGCTGACCCCTGAGCAGATGCGCGAATACCGCGGTACCTTGACTGCGCCTGGTAAAAATAGTCCGTTTCGCGATCGCAGCGTGGCTGAAAACTTAGCGCTGTTTGCCAAGATGAAAAACGGTGAATGTGCCGAAGGTAGTGCGTGTTTGCGGGCCAAGATCGACATGGCCTCGCCATTTATGGTGATGCGCGATCCGGTTATCTATCGCATCAAGTTTGCCCATCACCACCAGACGGGTGACAAGTGGTGCATCTACCCGATGTATGACTTCACCCACTGCATCTCGGACGCGCTCGAAGGGATCACTCACTCCATCTGTACGCTGGAATTTCAGGACAACCGCCGTTTGTATGACTGGGTGCTCGATAACATCAGCATCGATTGTCATCCTCGTCAGTACGAGTTCTCTCGCTTAAACCTTGAATACACCATCATGTCTAAGCGTAAGCTGAACCTATTGGTGACTGAGCAGCACGTTAATGGCTGGGATGATCCTCGGATGCTCACCGTCTCTGGGTTGCGCCGCCGTGGATATACTCCTGCGTCTATTCGAGAGTTTTGCAAGCGCATCGGCGTGACGAAGCAAGACAACATCGTTGAGATGAGCATGCTCGAAGCCTGCATTCGCGAAGATCTTAACGAGCATGCCCCTCGCGCCATGGCCGTGTTGCATCCGGTGAAAGTGGTGATTGAGAACTTGGCGTGCGATGAAGTGGTGACGGCCGCAGCCCACCCCACTAACCCTGAGATGGGCACCCGCGAGTTGAACTTCACCCGCGAGATCTTCATCGATGAAGCCGATTTTAAAGAAGAGGCCAACAAGCAATTCAAGCGGTTGGTGCTCGGTAAGGAAGTGCGTCTGCGCAATGCCTATGTGATCAAGGCTGAGCGAGTCGAGAAAGATAGCGATGGCAACATTACCTGCATCTATTGCACCTACGATCCTCTGACGCTCGGTAAAGACCCTGCCGATGGCCGCAAAGTGAAAGGGGTGATCCATTGGGTCAGCGCCACTCACTCGTTGCCTGCGCAAGTGCGTTTATACGATCGTCTATTCAAGGTGCCTAATCCTGGCGCTGAAGAGGATTTTGAAGGGGCGCTAAACCCCGACTCACTGGTGATCATTGAAGGGGCCCGGGTGGAGGCTTCTCTTAAGAACGCCCAACCAGAGTCTGCTTACCAGTTTGAGCGGGAAGGGTATTTCTGCGCAGACAGCAAATTGTCGAGCCCACAGCATTTGGTGTTTAACCGCACCGTGGCACTGCGGGACGTGTGGGGTAAAGCAGAAAGCTAAGTTGCAGCGAGAGTTGCAGCAAGGGCAGGTACCCCCTGCCCATTTCGTGACAGATTTGCCCTGTTTGAGATACAAAAAAGCCAGCTAATGCTGGCTTTTTTGTATCTGTCATCGGTCGCCATGGGCGTTAAATACGTTTTACATGGACTTAATCGGCATGCTTGCAGTCGCCATTCGCACAATGGCCATAAAGATAGAGACTGTGATGAGCCAAACGAATATTAAATTTGGTGGCAATTTCCCGTTGGCGCTGTTCAATCACCTCATCAGAAAATTCGATCACCTTGCCGCAATCAAGGCATACCAGATGATCGTGATGGTGCGACGTGGCCAGCTCAAAGACGGATTTACCCCCTTCAAAGTGATGGCGGGTAATAATACCGGCATCATCAAACTGGTTGAGAACGCGGTAAACCGTGGCCAGACCAATATCTTCGCCTAACTCAAGCAGTCGTTTATAGAGATCTTCAGCGCTGGTGTGCTGGCAGTCTGGATGCTGCAGGATCTCGAGGATCTTGACTCTAGGTAGTGTTATTTTGAGTCCTGCCTTTTTTAACGCTTGGTTATTGTCTGCCATATTCAACTTATTCGCATTCTCGAAGGTGGCGTTATTTTGCTGGACTACCACCAGAATGGCAACCTTGAACTGGTCTTGGGCTGTTGTGCATGCGGTGGCATCAGTAAAAATAAACTTGTTAATTCAATGGCTTTGGTGATCGGGCAAGGCTTTGATTGAAATAATCTATCGTGTTGCTCGAGTGACTGGCATGATCAGGCGTGTTAATCGGTCAGTCTTACGGATAGGGCAGGTATCAAGCGGGGTCTTTCATCGAGGGATCTTCATCAAGGCATCTTAATTAGAGTCGATAATTGCGCCCCTACAGATACAACAAGGGCCCTTGTGGGGCCCTTGTTTAATGGGAGCGGTCAGTCGATTACTCCAGCTCGCCCAGACACATCTCTTCGTGCAGCAGCTTACACCAACCCTTGATGCGCTCAGCGCTGAGCTCTGGTTGACGATCTTCATCGATACCTAGCCCAACGAAATGCTGATCATCGACCAGCGCCTTAGATGCTTCGAAGGTATAACCGGCAGTAGGCCAGTGGCCAATAATGATGGCCCCTTTTGCTTCAACGATGTCACGCAGGGTACCCATCGCATCGAGAAAATACTCAGCGTAATCTTCTTGATCGCCGCAACCAAAAATCGCGACCAGTTTATCGGTGAAGTCGATTTCACCCAGATCAGGGAAAAAATCGTCCCAGTCGGCTTGGGCTTCGCCATAGTACCAAGTTGGGATACCGAACATCAGCAGGTCAAAGCTCTCGATGTCAGCCTTGCTACTTTTGGCGATGTCGTGGACCTCAATGAGTTGCTTGCCCAGCTCTTTTTGGATCATCTTGCCGACAGCTTCGGTGTTACCGGTATCGCTGCCAAAAAACAGACCTACACTTGCCATAGTGTTTAGTTACCCGTATTTGGTGTTAATGCTCAACGATCAGACCGATCTCTCTGCCGCAAAGGCGAATTCAGTCTGTTGTTTTAAAATAGATTGGATAAGCTCAGCTCTGCTGATGTTTTGTTGTAACGCAAGTTGGTTTAGGCGCTCCAGCAGTTCGGCCTCCACCTTTAACTCTACCCTTTTGAGCCCATTGTCTCGATCCCGTTTAAGCTGATTACGCTTGTTGATCTTGAGCTGAGTCTCGCGGGGGAGTGGATTGGTTTTTGGCCTGCCGGGGCGCTTTTCAGTTGCGAACAGATCCAATGTTGTTCGATCAGTTTGCTGTTTGGCCATACATCACAGATGAATATAATTTATCCGAGTCCTGAGCCTTCAAAGCTCAGTTCGATCAGCCCCTTGGCGACAAAACCCGCACAACCCAAAAACAGTACCAACCAGACCACTAAACGGCCAAAACGAGGGACGTTACCCCGTTTTAGTACGTCATGAATGGCTAGACCAATCAAAATGAAGATGGCCAAAAAAAATAGTTTTAGGCCCACACTTTCGATCCAGTCGATATGTTCACTTAGCATGGCTTGTGCACACTCCTTATGACCGGCGCACTATATCACAAAGGATTTGAAACTGTTAACCGCCTATCGACAGGGCATCGGCTACCCATTTATTAAATAAGGCTGGCTGTTGTGCGTGCAACCAGTGGCCTGCACCCACGATAATTTGCATCCGCGCCGCCGGAAATTGCGCCAAGCTGGCTGCCCGGTATTGCGGTTGTAGATAGTCAGAATCCCCCCCTTTGATAAAGAGCACTGGACCGTCGAAACGGCGGTTATCTGCAGGCCACCCCATGATATGTGGGTACTGCTGCTCAAGGATGGGCACATTAAAACGCCAGCCCCAACCTGCATCTGTATGGGTGAACGATTTGAGCAAAAATTGGCGCACCTCCGGGATTTCGATGTACGGGGTTAGTATGTGCTCAGCTTCGCGGCGGCTTTGCGGGGCGCCTTGTAAGGTAGCCTTGAGGCCCGTAAATACCTCGTGATGGCGAGAGTGGGGGTAGGCGATGGGCGCCATATCCGCCACCACTAACGAGGTTATTCGCATAGGAGTTAGCTTGGCGAGTTGCATCGCGACTTTGCCGCCCATGGAGTGGCCAACCACGTGAGCGTTGGCAATCTTTAAAGCATCCATCAGCGTTAAGATATCACTCGCTTGCGCCAGATAGCTCATGTCATGGCTGTGAAAAGATCCGCCATGATTGCGTAAATCAACACTGATAACCCGATAGTGCGGGCTTAACGCACGGGCAAGTTGGCCCAAATTGTCGAGGTTGCCAAAGAGGCCATGGATCAATATGACCACTGGGCCTTGACCTTGCTCTTTGAAGTGCAAGAGGTTGTGTTGTTGCAAAATAACACCTTATCAGCGGTAGGGACGTTGCCTTGTATTGGGTAAGGTACTAGAAAGATTAGATTTTTTCTTGCCGTCTTAGTAATAGAGGTGGTTTTTTTGCTAAAAAATTTGGTCCAGATCCGCCGATCAGTGCGGCGGATCACACACTTGGGCGGCAATTATGCAGTATTGTATGTGACATTCATGTACATCTGCTTGCCCCTTGCTTGGGCTGTCGGGTCTGCCTATGTATAATCGCCGCATCCGAATTTTGACGAGTCCTGCGCATTCTTATGAAAACCATCGAGCTTGATGATGATCTTTACTTCTTTATCGCCAGCCAGACCCGGCACATCGGTGAGAGTGCCTCCGATATTTTGCGCCGTTTGCTATCGCAGCCCGCTCAAAGTCAGATCGTCGCCGCTGAAGCGATAGTCCCCGCACCCGCTAAAACGCCGGTCGCTGAGCGTGTGCTCGCGCTTTTGCTTGATTCTGATGAACTGCAAAAAGAAGACAAATCCATCAACCGTTTTATGCGCATTCTTAGCACCCTTTATCGAGATGATCCTGCTGGGTTTACCCAAGCAGCCGAGATAAAAGGGCGCACCCGGATCTATTTTTCGCAAGATCCCGAGGCATTGCGTGCCAGCGGCAGTACTACCAAACCTAAACCTATTCCAGATACCCCGTTTTGGGTGATCACCAATACCAACACCCGCCGCAAGCAGAACATGGTGGCTCAGATGATGGCCTGCATGGGCTACAGCGAAACGGTGATTGTGCGGGCGAGTAACGCAATTTAACCCTTTCTCAAGACTCAGGCCTTGGCTGCCAAGGCTGCGATTATGCAAGGAAACCCCTATGGCTCAGCATTCTCACGCCGGTCAACCGGCTCGTCTGTGTGATTTAACCAATATCCCCCGTTTGGTTAGCGCTTACTACCTCAATAAGCCTGATATGAGCTGCCCCGAGCAGCGGGTTGCCTTTGGTACATCGGGCCACCGCGGCAGTGCCTTGCACAATGCCTTTACCGAGTCGCATATTCTGGCTGTCACCCAGGCGCTGGTGGAGTACCGCCAGCAGGCCGGCATCACGGGGCCGATGTTTGTCGGCATGGATACCCATGCGCTATCTGAATCGGCCTTTGCCAGCGCTGTCGAAGTGCTGGCGGCCAACGGCGTTGAAACCCGCATTCAGGCAGGCCTCGGCTTTACGCCGACCCCTGTCATCTCTCACGCCATCTTGCGCTACAACTCTGGCAAAGAAGGGGCCTGTCAGCCTGCTGGTCGTGCCGACGGCGTGGTGATCACCCCCTCTCATAACCCGCCCCAAGATGGTGGATTTAAATACAATCCCCCCCACGGTGGCCCTGCAGAAGGGGAGATCACCAAATGGGTGGAAGATCGGGCTAATGCCATTTTAGAAGCCGATCTGGCTGGGGTGAAACGCATGCCGTTCGCTGATGCCCTCAAGAGCCCGTTCGTGATCGAGCACGACTATGTCACCCCTTATGTAGATGATCTGAAAAACGTGTTGGATATGGATGCCATCAAGCACGCGGACATCAAGATCGGTGTCGATCCGCTGGGCGGCTCCGGCGTGGCCTATTGGGACGTGATCGCCAAGACCTATGATCTGAATATTGAGGTGGTGAACTATAAAGTTGACCCGACCTTCTCATTTATGACCTTGGATAAAGACGGCCAGATCCGGATGGATTGCTCCAGCCCATTTGCGATGGCAAGCCTCATTGCCCTTAAAGACAAGTTCGACATCGCCCTTGGCAACGACCCTGACTACGACCGTCATGGCATTGTGACCAAATCAGGTTTGATGAATCCGAACCACTATCTGGCGGTGGCGATCCAGTATCTGTTTACCCATCGCAGCGGCTGGTCTGCCGATGCGGCCGTCGGCAAAACCTTGGTCTCATCATCCATGATTGATCGGGTGGCCAGCGAGATTGGCCGTACTTTAAAAGAGGTACCGGTCGGCTTTAAGTGGTTTGTAGATGGCCTTTATAGCGGTGAGTTCGGCTTTGGCGGCGAAGAGAGCGCGGGCGCCTCTTTCTTGCGTAAAGATGGTACCGTTTGGACCACCGATAAGGATGGTTTCATTCTGGCGCTGCTGGCCGCTGAGATTTTGGCCGTGACGGGTAAGGATCCCCAAGCGCATTACGATGCACTCGAAGCCAAATTTGGCCGCTCTAGCTATCGCCGTATCGATGCGCCAGCTAACAGCGCCCAAAAAGCGGTACTCAGCAAGTTAGATCCCGCATTAGTTGAAGCCTCCATGCTTGCCGGCGAGCCTATCCTCGCCAAGCTGACCAAGGCCCCTGGCAATGGCGCGGCTATTGGTGGTCTTAAAGTGGTCACTGAAAATGGCTGGTTTGCCGCTCGTCCATCGGGTACCGAGTCCATCTATAAGATCTACATGGAAAGCTTCAAAGGTGACGCGCACTTGGATGCGATCCAGCAAGAGGCGCAGCAAATTGTCTCAGCAGCCCTTGCCAAAGCGGGTGTGTAATCCCTCGTCGGCTCAAGTTTTAGGGTTGTTAAGCGCTAGATCTGTAGGAGATAGCTTCGCTATGTAGCAGGAGATAGTCTCGCTATTTAGTAAAAGAGAGCTGCACTATTTAGTAAAAGAGAGCTGCGCTATAAAGGTGAGCCCCAGATGTAACGGGACTAAAAAACCCGGCCTCCAGTAATGGGGGCTGGGTTTTTGCTCGTTATGGGGGGGGATTATTGCGGCTGTAACTGGGTGACCGTCAGCTTGCCGCCCTCACTTGTGGCATGAAAGTTCACCGCATCCCCAACCTTGAGCCCTTTAAGCTGCGCAGGCTGGGTGAGGGTGAACACCATGGTCATGGGGGGCATCTTGAGGTTGGCAATGGCCTCATGCTTGATGCCAACTTTGCCGTTAGCCTCATCAAGGCGTGTGATGACCCCTTTGGTCATCACTGGTGCGTTGGCGGTGTGCATTTGCATGCCATTCATCTGAGACATATCGTGCCCCTCGTGGTGCATGGCCATTTCAGCATGAGCCTCAATAGCGACAATGCTAAGCAGCAATACTTGCGTCAATTTTTTGTAGTTCATGATGGTGTCCTTGTTGTTGGGTTTAAAAAGAGAATTAACGTGATGGTCAAATGGCGTGATCCTGTTTACTCGCATCGCGCTTGGCCAACGGCGCGGCCACGATCTTGGTGAGCGATCGGCTACGCCATAAGTAGTACGCCGCCGGTAGCACCAACAAGGTTAAGATCAGTGCACTCACCATACCGCCGATCATCGGGGCTGCAATGCGCTGCATCACTTCTGAACCGGTACCATGGCTCCACATGATGGGCAATAGGCCTGCAATCACCGTTACCACCGTCATCATTTTTGGCCGCAGGCGTAAGGCGGCGCCCTCGATCACCGCTTGATGCAGCCCGGCTTGATCCGGCTTGCCTCGAGCAACAAGCGCGTCCCACGCGTGATTGAGGTAGACCAACATCAAGACGCCGGTCTCTACCGCGACGCCAGCGAGCGCGATAAAGCCCACCCCAACCGCCACCGAGAGGTTGAAATCGAGCAGCCAAACTGTCCAGATCCCGCCCACCACTGCGAGCGGTAACGTGATGAGAATGAGCAGCACTTCTTGAGTGCGGCGAAACGCTAAATAGAGCAGCAACACGATAATGGCAAAGGTAAGTGGCACCACGTACGCAAGGCGCGCCTTGGCCCGCTCCATGTACTCGTATTGGCCAGCCCATGTAAGGGCGTAGCCAGCGGGTAGCACCAGCTGCTGGCCTACCAAGGTCTTAGCCTCTTGAACAAAAGAGCCGATGTCTCGATCGCGAATATCGACATAGACCAAACCGTTGAGCCGCGCATTTTCACTACGCAGCATCGGGGCCTCGTCGCTGATGTAGACTCGGGTCACGTCTGCAAGGGCAATGCGCGCCCCACTTGGCGTGATAAGTGGTAGCAGCTCAAGGCTGGCCACTGAATCGCGATAGCTTTGGGGATAGCGCAAATTAATGGGGTAGCGCTCGCGCCCCTCGATGGTCTGGCCCACCTCCATGCCACCCACCGCGGTGGCGAGCACCGCCTGCACATCGGCGATATTAAGGCCATAGCGGGCCGCTTTTAGCCGGTCGATATCTACCTTCACATAGCGGCCACCCGCTACCCGTTCGGCATAGACCGACGTGGCGCCCTCTATCTTGCCGACGATTTGCGCGATCTGCTGGCCTAATCCTTGAATGACCTTAAGATCGGGCCCCGCTATCTTGATGCCGACCGGGGTCTTGATGCCGGTGGCCAACATGTCGATGCGGGTTTTGATAGGGGGGAGCCAGGCGTTGGTGAGACCAGGGAAGCGAATGAGGGCATCGAGCTCCTCTTTGAGCTTTTCGGGGGTCATGCCGGGGCGCCACTGATCCCGGGGTTTGAGCTGGATGCTGGTCTCCATCATCACCAGATCGGCGGGGTCGGTGGCCGATTCGGCGCGCCCCGCCTTGCCAAATACGTTCTGCACCTCGGGTACGGTGCGAATGAGCTTATCGGTTTGTTGCAAGATCTCCCGTGCCTTGCCCACCGAGATATTGGCCGCGGTGGTGGGCATGTACATAATGTCCCCCTCATCAAGGGGCGGAATAAACTCCGAGCCTAGATACTGGATTGGCCAAAAACCGGCTACCGTGACCACGGCGGCGATGGCCAGGGTGGTTTTTGGGCGTGCCAGCACGGCTTTGAGCAGCGGGATATAGGCCTGACTCAAGCCCCGGTTAAGGGGATTAGCCTGCTCGGCCAGTACTTTGCCGCGAATAAAGTAGCCCATGATCACTGGCACCAGCGTGATGGCGAGCGCCGCTGCAGCTGCCATGGCGTAGGTTTTGGTGAAAGCCAGCGGGTGGAACATCCGCCCCTCTTGGGCTTCTAGGGCGAATACTGGCAAAAAGCTGATGGTGATGATGAGCAAGGAGAAAAAGATGGCGGGCCCCACCTCGATGCTCGCCTCAGTGATGATGCGCCAGCGGTTCTTGTCGGTGAGGGCCTCACGCTCCATGTGTTTGTGGACGTTTTCGATCATCACGATGGCGCCATCCACCATGGCACCGATGGCAATCGCAATCCCTCCGAGCGACATGATGTTGGCGTTGATCCCCTGCAGGTGCATCACGATAAAGGCCACCAAAATAGCGATAGGCAAGGTGATGACCACCACCAAGGACGAGCGCAGGTGAAACAAAAACGCAAAACAGACCAGCACCACTACCGCAAACTCTTCGAGCAGTTTGCCTAAAAGATTATCGATAGCGCGGGTAATCAGGTCGGATCGGTCGTACACAGTGACGATCTCCACTCCCTCTGGCAGGCTGCTTTTGAGCTCAGTCAGTCGTGCTTTGACCCCGTCGATGGTGTGCTGGGCATTCTCCCCGTAGCGCATCACAATGATGCCGCCCACCACTTCCCCTTCGCCATTAAGCTCGGCGATGCCACGGCGCATCTGAGGACCGGTGATCACATCCGCCACATCACCTAGCAGTAGCGGGGCGCCGCGTACCGTGGTGCCAAGGGGGATCTGCTGGAGATCTTTGACGCTGTTTAGATAGCCGCTCGCGCGCACCATGTACTCCGCTTCCGCCATCTCGATGACGGAGGCACCGGTCTCCTGATTGCCCTGTTTGATGGCGGTTTCGATAAGGGAGAGGGGAATGCCGTAGGCGCGCAGCTTGTCAGGATCGACCCGCACCTGATACTGGCGCACCATGCCGCCCACGGTGGCGACCTCGGAGACACCATTGACGGTCTGCAGCTCGTATTTTAGGAACCAGTTTTGCAGTGAGGTGAGCTGGCTTAAATCATGTTTACCCGTTCTGTCCACCAATGCGTACTGATAGACCCAGCCCACGCCGGTGGCATCTGGGCCGAGCTGGGGGCGGGCGAAGGCGGGCAAATTTGGGGCAACTTGACTTAAATATTCGAGCACTCGGGCACGGGCCCAGTAAAGATCGGTGTTGTCGTCAAACAGCACATAGACAAAGGAGTCACCAAAAAATGAGTAGCCACGCACTGTGGTGGCCCCCGGCACCGCTAGCATGGCGGTGGTGAGCGGATAGGTGACTTGATCTTCTACCACCTGAGGCGCCTGGCCCGGATAGGAGGTCTTGATGATCACCTGCACGTCGGAGAGATCCGGCAGGGCATCAACCGGGGTCTGTTTGACCGACCAGAGCCCCCAAGCGGTGACCATGATAGTCAATAGCAACACTAAAAAGCGGTTGCCCACGGACCAGCGAATAATGGAAGGGATCATGATCTGGCTCCTTTCTCAAAGGGTGCGGAGAGCGGAGTTCGGTTGCCTGCCAAGCAAAAAATGATGGATGGGATCATGGTTTTGCTCCCATATCGTGCTGGCTATGGTTCATGCCTTCCATCGTTTCTATTTCATCTGCTACAGGCTTGGCGGCGCCGTCGGTTGTTGATGTTTTCTCCTGATGAATGGTGATGATGCGATACTCATCCCCCTCTTGCATTACCTGCATATGGCGGGTCTGCCCTTCGGCCAGCTTACTGATGTCGACGCCTTCGGCGACGGTGAACTCCATCTCCATGGCGGGCCATTGCCACTCAGGGATAGGCGGGTGGGCCACCATTAAGGTGCGATTGGCCAAATCGATGCTTTGCACCATCCCGTTGGTCCATACCTGAGTTGGGCGCACCGCCGTCATACGCTGAAAATCAGACTCGATAGCCGACTCAGAGTCGAGCAAAAACTGGGCTGAGCTGACGATCTTATCCCCTGTCTCAACGCCTGCTTTAATCACAACCTTGTCGCCAAACTGGGGGCCAAGGGTCACGGCGACTGACTTAAAGTTGCCATCCCCCAGTGCCAGCACCAGCCTGTCTTGGCTACCGGTGCGGATCACCGCTTCGCTCGGCACCACCAACTGCGGTTCTCCCTTACCCGTTCGAATCGCCACCTTGGCAAACATATTGGGTTTTAAAAACTCGTCAGGGTTGGCAAAGCGCAGCCGCACCTTAAGGGTGCGGGTAGCCGCATCAAGGGTCGGGTAGAGGTAATCCACTCGGCCTTGCCAACTGCGTCCGGGGGCGTAATCAAGGGTCATGGTGACCGGATCGCCTACCTTGAGCTCGCTGGCTTGGCGTTCAAACACCTCGGCACTGACCCACACCTGATTGAGGGGGCTAAGGGTAAAGAGTGGCGCTGCGGGTTCGACATACTGGCCTTCTCGCACTTTCAAATCAGCCACATATCCGCTACTAGGGGCATAAATGCTAATAGTTTCACGAACTTGGCGAGTGCGCAGCAGCGCCGCTATCTGATCTGCTGGCACCTGCAAAGATTTGAGTTTGCCTTCGGCGGCACGCAGTAGCAGGGGATTAGTGCTGTTGAGTGCGAGCAAATATTCGTGCTGCGCATTGACCAGCTCAGGGGCATAGATCTCGTAGAGCAGCGCCCCCTTCGTCACCTTTTGCCCCTCGCTTTTGATGGCAAGGGTGCGGATCCAGCCTGCGATGCGGGCGTTAATCGTCTCTAGCTGATCTTCGTCAATGCCGACGTAACCTACGGTTTCGATCTGCTGATGGATCGGTAGTCGTTCTACTTTGGCAAGCCGCACCCCTAAATTTTGCTGGATTGCTGGGCTGATCGTAACGGTGCCAGGAGAGCCCCCCTGTTTTTCTTCATAAACAGGGAGAAAGTCCATGCCCATGTTGTCTTTTGCCGGGCCATCCCGTTTATCGCGAGGATCCATAGGGTTAACCCAATAGAGCGGTTTTTTAGGAGCGGATGCCGAGCTGCTGCTCTGCTTGGCAAACCAATAACCACCACTGGCACCGAGGACGAGCAGCAGGGCTGACATCAATAGGGTCTTGTTCATGACGCAACCCCTGCAAGGGTAATGGCGCAAGTATCGCGGCCGCCAAAGGGGTTTAAGGTCGTAATTAACATGGTATGTCTTCTTTGATTTAGGCCCTCTTAGCGAGCTGAAACCGCATCGGCCAAGGGCTGACATAAAGGGATCGCATAAGGCGTCAGTGCACGCTAGGCCCTATGCAGGTATTGCATGCCAGTGAGCACAAGGTTAATAAAAATGCATCGAGATAGGCGCATCTGCGTCTTTTTTAGCGCTGGAGAGTGGCAGAGTGGCGGCGTATTAGTGGCGTAGCACTAACAGCATAAGGTGGCGGCGTGGCCATGAGGGAAGGCTTGCACCCCGGGAGCACAAAAAGGGATCCCGTAGCATGTGAATGAGCCGCAGGCTAGCTGCGCCCATCGATGAGAGTGGTAAACGAGAAAAGAGGCAAAGGGATATTAATAGCCCCAATAAGGGCAACGCACTGGTGGCACCTAAGACGCCCGTTGGCATATGGCAATCACTACTAAGCACGCCGTCATCGGTACTGTTTTGATGACAAGCAGGGAGAGTGGCGTGGTGATCCATGATCATCGGCTTAGCTATCTCGGGGGGAGTCATAGCGTCGTGAGCAGTGGGGGTCGTTATGTGCCAAGGGAGGCTATCTCGCGCGCTAGGTTGAGAGGGGGAGAACACATGCCCGCTGATGCACAAGGTCAGATTGCAGATAAGCAGCAGCGCCAGCAATAACTGGGCAAGTATTACCAAGGGTAATCGTGCTGCAAACTGAGTGAGGGACAATCCGGACATCCTTTTGGATCTGAGGGATGAACTCTAAACCTTGCCTTTGGGGTAAGGTCAAATCGTTGTCTAGTAATAAAAAAATACCCCCGCATGCTGCGGGGGTATCGAGGCTAACGATCAATTAAATGTGTCGATTATTTCTCTGACCCTTTTGCTGCGCCTTTCATGATTAGACGAAAGAACAACGGGATAAAGAAGATAGCGATAAAGGTCGCGGCCAACATACCACCAATGACTGGCCAACCCAGGGCGTGACGGCTAGCTGCACCTGCACCGCTAGAGAGGACTAACGGTACGCAACCTAGAGTAAACGCCAGTGAGGTCATCACGATAGGACGAAAACGCAGTCGAGCGGCCTCAAGAGCGGCATCGAGCAAATTCATTCCCTCTTCGTGTTTCATTACCGCAAATTCGACAATCAAGATGGCGTTTTTAGCGGCAAGTCCCACTAGGGTGACCAAACCAATCTGGAAGTACACGTTGTTGGTCAGACCCACCAACCAAGTGGCCAAAAGGGCACCAAACAACGCAAATGGTACTGCGGTAATGACCGCAAACGGCAGGCTCCAACGCTCATACTGGGCAGCCAGAATGAGGAAGATCATCACGATACCAAAGCCAAAGGCCATGACAGCACTACCTGCCGCGGCATTTTCTTGGTAAGCGGCGCCGGTCCACTCCAGCTTGGCGTTGTTACCCAATGAGCTGGCAGCCACGGCTTCGAGGGCCGCAATAGCTTGACCCGAGCTGTAACCAGGTGCCGGTTGCGCCATGATCTTAGCCGCTGGGAATACGTTGAAACGCTCAACAAGCTCAGGGCCGGTGGTGTTACGCACGGTCACAATGCTGCTCAGTGGGATCATCTCACCCTTTTCAGAGCGCACATAGATATTACGAATATCACCTTTTTTAGCACGAAAATCGGCTTCAGATTGCAGCTGTACTTGATAGGTACGGCCAAACAGGTTGAAGTCATTGATATAAGTCTGACCAAAGGTGGCCTGCATGGTGTCAAACACTGAGCTGATAGACAGCCCCAACGCTTTGGCTTTTTCGCGATCGAGATCTAAGTAGACCTGAGGCACGTTGGCTCGATAGGTCGAGGTAACGCTGGCAAACTCAGGGCGGGTTTTAGCCGCGGCCAAGAAACGCTCAACTTCAGCAGAAAACTCTTTAGCCCCAGTACCGCCTCGGTTTTGTAGATAACCTTCTAAGCCACCGGTAGTCGACATCCCTTGGATAGGGGGTGGGTTGAACGAAGCCACAAAACCATCTGCCAGACCCATCATGCTCATGCCTTGAAAGGTTTTGGCCAAAGAGAAGGAGTCTTGGCCTGGGCCTTTACGCTCGCTCCAATCTTTGAGGGTGATAAAGCTCAAACCGCTATTACTGACGACCGCGTTGGAGAGAATATCAAAACCAGAGAAGGTGATGACATTAAGCACATTCGGGTTTGCCATGACTAAGCTATCGGCATTGTTAGCCACAGCTTGAGTACGGGTCAGTGAGGCTGCATCTGGCAACATGATGGCGGAGATCAAATAACCTTGATCTTCGTTGGGTACCAGTTCTCCTGGGACCTTAGTAAACAGCAGATAGGACGATCCCAACATGATGGCAATGATGGTGAAGGCAACACCGACGCGGCGGTTTAAAAATGCCACGCCACCGACATAGCCGTTGGTGATCTTGTCAAATAAGCGGTTAAACCACACAAAGAAACGGGCAGGCTTGTTGTGTCCCTCTTTTAGCAACAGGGCGCACAGAGCCGGTGACAGCGTCAATGCAACCAGACCGGAAATGACCACAGAAACCGCGATGGTGACCGCGAACTGCTTGTACATCACACCGGTCATGCCACCCATAAAGGCAACGGGCAAGAACACGGCGCACAGTACCAACACGATCGCAACGACCGGACCGGAAACCTCTTCCATGGCCAGAATGGCGGCCTCTTTGGGCGAGCACTTCTTCTCAGTCATGATCCGCTCGACGTTTTCCAGTACCACGATGGCGTCATCCACCACGATACCGATTGCGAGCACCATACCAAATAGGGTCAACAGGTTGATGGAGAACCCCATCAACATCATGCCGGCAAAGGTACCGATAAGAGATACCGGCACCGCAATACAAGGGATCAAGGTGGCACGGAAGTTTTGCAAGAACAGATAAACGACGACGAACACCAATATAATCGCCTCGAACAAGGTATGAACAACTTGCTCGATAGAGATTTTTACAAACTCGGTGGTGTCATAAGGGATTTGATATTCAACATCTTTTGGAAAACGGCTTTTGAGTTTTGCCATGGTGGCATGGACGGCATCAGCCACTGCAACCGCATTGGCCCCAGGCTGCAAGTAGGTTGCAATACCGATGGCAGGTTTGCCGTTCGCACGGGCAACCATATCGTAGTTTTTACCGCCGATCTCTACCCGAGCGACATCTTTGAGGCGAATTTTAGAGCCATCTGGCATCGCACGAATAATGATGTTCTGAAACTCTTTAGGATCAGTCAGGCGCCCTTTCGCTTGCACCGTGTAGGTGAAATCGATAGGGGTTGTGGTGGGTTGAGCACCCACTTTACCTGCTGAATACTGAGAGTTTTGCTCGTTGATAGCATTGACCACATCACTTGATGTGAGTTTTAGCTGGGCGAGACGATCAGGGCGCAGCCAGATCCGCATGGCATAGTCAGTACCACCAAAGAGGTTAGTGTCACCGATACCAGGGATGCGCTTGAGCTCATCGATAATGTTGAGCAAGGCGTAGTTTGACAGGTAAGTGGTGTCAAACGATTGGTTCGGTGAATCTAAGGTGATGACTTGCAAAATAGCGGTCGATTTCTTTTTGACCGTTACCCCTTGGGCCTTCACCGAGGCTGGCAGTTGAGCCATGGCAGCCGAGACGCGGTTGTTTACGTTGATGGTCGCCTGATCGGGATCAGTACCGATATCAAAGTAGACGTTAAGGCTCATCTGGCCATTTGAGGCGGAGCCAGATTGCATATACACCATATGCTCCACACCGTTAATTTGCTGCTCTAAAGGAGCGGCAACAGTCTGGGCGATAACTTCAGGGGTAGCGCCTGGAAAATTCGCAGTCACTGCCACCACAGGAGGCGTGATCTGCGGGTATTGCTCGACGGGCAGTTCGCGCATTGCCGCCAAACCGCTTATCACGATAATGATCGAGATAACGCTGGCGAAAATAGGGCGTTCGATAAAGAACTTAGAAAACATGGTGGCTCCTTACTTGGCCGCAGGCTTGCTGGCCATTTTTTCGGTAATCGCCTTCATTTCTTCGGCAGAAACCGGCTTGACCACAGCACCTGGACGGGCTTTCATCAAGCCTTCAACGATATAGCGATCACCGGCTTTCAAACCGCTGTCGATTAAGATCCCACTTGCAACCGTGGCACCGAGTTTCACCAAACGTGGTTCAACTTTGTTTTGGGCATCAACGATCATCACCATATTGTCAGCTTGGGACTGAACAATGGCGCGAGGTGGCACCACAATGGCGTTCATGCGGGTACCCAAATCGATGGTCACGCGCACGAACTGACCTGGCATGAGGGTGCCTTGCTGGTTGTTAAAGATGGCTCGGGCACGAATGGTGCCAGTTTGCGGATCAACTCGGCTATCTGAGAAATCGACTTTTCCGACCTGTGGGTAGTTTGAGCCATCTGCAAGACGGATATGGGTACGCAGCTCAGTGACGGTATTTGCAGTGACGGCGCCCGCTTTGACAGAATCTTCGAAATTAAGACGATCCTGCTCTGAGTAGGAAAAGTTCACATAAAGCGGATTGAACTGGGTAATGGTGGTCAGTAGGCTATTGTCGCCACTATTAGAGATGAGGCTACCCTCTGATTGAGAGCCTTCGCTTGCGATCCCATCGATAGGGGCTGTCACCGTGGTGTAGCTTAGGTTTAGCTGCGCTTCTTTTACTTTAGCCTGCGCCGCTTGCAAGGTAGCCAGAGCCGCTTCATAGGTCGCAATCGTGTTATCGTAGTCTTGACGGCTTACCACTTGACGCTTAAACAGCGGCACGATGCGATCGCGATCAGCACGGGCCTTGTTGAGGTTCGCCTGCTCTTGTGCGAGTGCACCCTTAGCTTGTTCTAACGCAAGTTTGTACTGTGCAGGGTCGATATAAAATAATGGTTGGCCAGCTTTGACCCGTTGACCCTCGACATAGGCACGTTTGAGTAAAATACCATTGATTCGGGAGTTCACATTAATTTCGCGAATACCAGATGTATCACCGACAAATTCGGCAGTGAGTGGTACATCAACTGGTTTGACCGAGGCGACGACCACGGGAAAAGCGGGCATGGCATGGGCAGCCTGGTCAGATTCCCCTCCACAGGCAGTTAACCCGCTGAGCAACGTCAGGGTCAATAGGCTACGTTGGCAGCGGGTTACCCCGGTATGAAGCACCTTCATCATTACACTCCTGTTGGATTGTGTTCGGTTGCTGGACTCAGCGATTTTTTCGATACACATCATTAACTTAATTTCACGTCTAAAAAGTAACTACAGCAGGTCCAATGGCACATGATAAAAGTGCAACCTTGAACCTAGCCTTCTCGAGCTCACAGTTTTTTGGCCTTTTTTACCGCCCACGACAGCGTTTGGCCGCAACGTTGCCGTGCGGTCACCTATCGAGGGGGGCGCTTTATTGCGTCGTGGCGCATTACCGTGCAAGGTGTCTTGCAGGATAGGTGTCGTGCACTGACCCAATTTTTACCGTTATTTATGCGGATAATAGCAAGCGTATTGTGGACGTTCGCGGCGTTTTTAGTAAACCGTATGGGTTTTCTTGCAACGTTCTGCTGCGCAACGTGAGCTATATAACGTGAGTCATACAACTTAGAGCGCCTTAGATGAGCCACATAACCTAAGTGGCATCACTAGTGGCATCACTCTGAGCCACACAACGCTTTGCCATAAGATCCCTTAATTGGCACTGCACGCTGATTTTATCACACATTTTTTATCACATATTTTTTATCATATATGATGGCCACGCTAGCTAAACCAAGGCTCTATTAGGCAAAGCAGGCCCAGATCGGGGCGTGATCAGAGGGTTTGTCGATGCCACGCAGTTCATAATCGATACCCGTTTCTGTAACCCTGTCTTTGAGTGCATTGGAGGCCATGATGAGGTCGATGCGTAGGCCTCGATTTTCATCGAATCCTTTCGAGCGATAGTCAAACCAAGAAAAACGTTCGCATTCAGTGGTGTGCGCCGCCCGAAATGTATCGGTCAAGCCAAATCCTTTGAGGCGAGCCATCCATTCACGCTCAATGGGTAAAAATGAGCACTTACCCTCGCGCAGCCAGCGCTTACGATTAGCTTCGCCAATCCCAATGTCGAGATCGCTTGGGGAGATATTCACATCACCTATCAGCACGAGCTGATCATCGCTGGTGTGGTGGGTGTCTAGATAGTGTTGTAAATCGTCATAAAATTTTTGTTTTGCTGGGAATTTAGTTGGGTGATCTTGGTTTTCGCCTTGCGGAAAATACCCATTCATGACCTTTATCTGGGAACCATCTTCTCTGGCAAAGGTGGCGATGATCATTCGGCGCTGCGCATCTTCCTCATCGGTTGGGAACCCTTTTTCTACCGTGAGCGGTTTGAGTTTACTCATGATAGCCACCCCGTAGTGGGCCTTTTGACCATGAAATGCCACGTGATAACCCATGGCTTCGATAGCTGCCAACGGGAAAGCGTCATCGTGTACTTTGATCTCTTGCAAACCGATCACATCGGGTTGGTGCTTGTCGATAATAGCTTGTAATTGATGCAATCTAGCGCGTAGGCCATTGATATTAAAAGAGATGATTTTCATGTTCAGGATACTCATGCATTTTTATAAGGCGCTATTGGACGCGTAAACGCGGTCAGATGCAAGTTCAGGACCATGGGCCAAACGTTATCGCTACCTTATTACAATTGGGTAAAATGGTGGCAGATTTAGCGCAAAAGTTGCATAGTTTATGCCAACTGGTTGCCATCTATGGCTCATTAAAGGAGAAGAATATGAATAAGGTAATGTCCCTATTGTTGCTCAGCACCCTTGCTGCACCTGCATTTGCCAACGAATGTGCGCTGGTCATCGAGAGCAATGATGCCATGCAGTTTAATCTCAAAGAGATGAGTATTCCGGCTACCTGTAAAGAGGCCACCGTGACCCTCAAGCACACCGGCAAGTTACCGGTGACGGCGATGGGGCACAATTGGGTGCTGGCCAATACCGCAGATTATCAGGCACTGGCTATTACTGGCATCAGTGCTGGGGCTGACAAAGGCTATTTGCCAAAAGACGATGTCCGGGTGCTCGCGCACACTAAGCTCATTGGTGGGGGAGAAAGCAGCACCGTGACTTTTAACACCAAGGGGTTAGCGGGTAAAGATCTGACCTTCTTTTGCTCATTTCCTGGCCACGTAGCCATGATGAAGGGCAGCTTTAAGGTCCTTTAAACGCATCGAATAACCCAATATGTTGGGACGCAGCTAAAAAGCCGGGATATCCCGGCTTTTTTTATATGCTCTTTTTATGTTTTTTAAGGGGCAATACAGCCGCACTATATGGCTATTTTTCTTGCAAGGTAAAAAACGCAATGGTGGTCTTTTTTTGGCATTCCAAATGGATAGCGTGCTCACCGGTGATCACCAAGGTCTCGTTGAGAGCCAGTCGGTGACCGGCGAGAGTGAGCTCACCATTTAGGAGGTGGCATAAATAGGTTTTGTCTTTTTCAAGAGTGAGGGTCAATGGAAAGGGGAGCTGTAACACCCGCACATTGGCGTTAATGCGATCTGGGTGATAGATGAGGCCAAGTGCTATCACCTCTTTTTTTATCAATGCACAGTGGGTCTGTTCATCACCACTAAAATGTGCCGCCTCGAACGTGGCGTAAGGATGACCATTAAGCACACATCCTGCGCCGCTCACCGGCAATAATATCCGCTGATAACCCACAAAGGAGGCTAAGGGGCCTGTACCGTTGATGGGGGCGCAGCTTAAGTGGTAATCAAAATCAAGTTGCGTGAGGCGACTTGCTTTAGGGCTGATCAAGATCTGCTGGGTGGTGCCTTGCTGACCTTTCCAAGGTATAGATTGGTGGTCAGACTCGTTAATTAAAGTGATCACAGCTTCATCCTCACAGTAACATCATCCTCACGATAAAAGAGGCGCCGCACATGGGGGCTTCTTTGATAAATCACCCATCACAAAGGATTAGTCTTGGCAGGCTTGCGTGGTGAGTTTGGTCGCGAAATGTGCTTCAAGTCGCGCGTCAAATAGTTGGTCAAAACGGGCATAAATGGCGTCAAGATTGCACTTTAACTCGCGGATCTCTTGCTCAAGGGCGTTTAAGCGATCGAGGGTAAGGGCAGGGTCAGTGGCCGCCGGTGTCAGTACCGATGGGATGGCATCTTGATCCGGCCTGTTGCCACTGATCTGCGTCGTCGCATCAGCGCGTGCCTTAGCGCCAAAAAGATGAGCGTACCGAGACTCCCGTTTGCCAGGCTCACGGGGCAGTTTGGCCACGTAGGGGCCCTGCTCGATCAGGCTATGGAGCACCTCATCGACTTCGCTCACGTCATCGAATTGGCACAATCGCTGGGTGCGTGAGCGCAGCTCCCCAGGTGTTTGTGGGCCGCGAAGCAGCAGCTCACACACAATGCCAAGTGCTTGGGCACTGAAGGTGAGTTCGCCAAATTCAGTGTTGCAAAAGCGGTGCTGGTAACGGGGCACTCTTGCGTTGAAATCAGCGGTATTGACCACGAGCCGTTTGCAGATGAGCTCATCTACCGTGGCCCGGATCTCAAGCTCTGTGAGTTCGAGCACCGGTTCGCGGTTACTTTTTTGATTGCAAGCATTGATCAAGGCATTAAGAGAGAGGGGATATTGATCTGGGGTACAGATCTCTTTTTCAATCAGGCAGCCGATAACGCGGGCTTCTAGTGGGCCAAGTACTAATTCCATATCCTATGTCTTACCCCGTCGTGATGTTAAGAGCCCCTATCTTAGCCATCGGCCACCTCACGTCTAGCTTTGCGCGCTATTTTTGCCTGATCATTCTGCTCATCAAGAGGGGGAGGGGCGCAGACGCCGCCCCCTCTTGATGCAGATTTATAGCCGAGGGTATGGCCAGGCGTTATGTGCTAAGTGATGGCAAGCGTTGGTAAAAACGGGCTTTATCGGCATACATGGCTTGATCGGCGACTCGACTAAGATCGGCAAGCGGGGTCTGATCGGTGCAGCTCCAACCGATGGCAAAGCGAAGCGTAAAGCTGTGCTCCCTAAATTGCACCGAGGCATGGTGCTGGAGCGCCTCTAAGCGGGCTGCGAGTCGTTGGCAACCCAGATGATCGGTTTGCGCCAATAACACAAACTCATCGCCGCCCATTCGAAAAATTTGCTCATGCTGGCGACATGAGGCGCGTAGCAGACGCGCGATATGGATTAAGAGGGCATCACCGGCCTCATGGCCATATTGATCGTTAGCCTGTTTTAGTCCATTGAGATCAAGCATAAAGAGGGCTAAATGACGCTCACTATGGCGATCTAACATGGATTGATAGTCCTCAAAGGCCTCTTCAAATGCCTGCCGGTTAGGTAGCCCAGTGAGATTATCAGTGCGAGCGACCCGCGCCAGCTCATCGTTAAAAAGGCGTCCTTCAATGCCAATGGCCAGCTGCTTAGTAAATAGCCGCAAGATGGTTCGATCTTCTGACTCCAGCTCGGCGGCGTTGATCATCAAATACCCAAACAGTACCCCGCTCTGGCTGCCGGGCAAGGCCATGATATTCCAACACTCATTATTCCACTGACATTGGGACTGTTTTGTCGTCTCATTAATCAGTTGCATCAAGGTCTCTTTGAGTGATGCCCGCAACGGGGGTTCTACTCCTTCTGTTAGGCAGTAGTGCCCTTGATCATCACGGCGGATCACCAATCCCCAGCGATGGCTAGGATAGAGCTGCGCTAGTTGCGCCAATGCAGAGCTTGCCAACTCGACAATATCGACATCTAGCTGCTGATGCAGGCCAAATTGCAGCCAAGATTGCAAAATGTGGCGACTGCGCTCTTCTCGGCTCAGTGCGCTACGCAGTGCGGTAGTTTGCGTGGCGACCTCTTGTGCGAGCTCATCGTTAAAGCCAAGCAGTCGCTGGTTAAAGGCTTCTTTTTCACTATTGACCGTTTGCAGCTGCTGGTTTTGTTGAAATAGCGCCTGAACCTGCGCTGAGATAGTGCTGGCCATGGCTTGTAGTAGCTGGCGCACTTCATCAAATTCCACAAAGCGCAGGGGCGCTTGCTGTAACTGGTAGTGACCACGATCGTAGCTACGCACCAAGTCGGCGAGCGAATGCAGTGGACGGGTCAACCAGCGGGTTAGCCAGATGCAACCCATGATCACCAGCAGCAATATGCCGGCAATGGTGGCAATGAGCAGTTGTTGCGATTTGTTAAGGGCACGAACCCGCTCGTCACTGTTGCTGTAAAGAGTGATGGTGGGGGCGTCTGTTGCTATCAGCTGAGGCCAGCGGATGGTTAAGGGCTGCGCGGTTTGGTTAGTGGCGCGCGGGCGGTTGGCGTCACTTTGTTGCGCCGCCCCTTGATAAAGAAGGTGCTCGCCTTGGGCGATCACCAGATACTCGCTTCCCTTGAGATTGGGCTTAAGTAGCGTAATCACATGTTGCCAAGGGATCATCGCCATGATAAATCCCGCCGGATCTTGCATGACCCCAGCCCGTTGGTGGTTGCGATAAATGGGGGCAATGATGGCAAGCCCCTGGTGATTATCTTGGGACTTAGCGCCGATAAGCACGGGATCATCGACGGGCAATAGCAGATGCTGGCCCAGTTTTGCCTCGCGGGTTTTACTCCAGGCCATCAGTTGTGGCATCAGGCTGCTGGTTTCAAGGTGAGAGGCTTGGCCATGGCTGTACTCTACCACGTGCCCTTTGGCATCAATTAGATAAGCCGAACTGAGCAAGCTGTTGGCCTTAATGAACGCCGATAATTCGATCCTGGCGTGACTTGCCAACAAAAAATTATCAAGTGCTTGATGGATCACCCGATCTTGGCTGAGCTGATTGATTTGAATGCCAATAAGTTCACTGCGAAAGCGGACGACGTTAGTCATCCCCGTGAGCAGCCGTTTAAGTTGGGCTTGCTCGGTTTGGGCAATGAACTGGTGTTGGCGGTTCAATAGCATGCCACTGGTGAGCAAGGCCGGTAACAAGGCCATGGTGAGCAAAATAATGCCAAGGGCAGGACCGAGCCGAAAGGGGCGCGCGCTCATCATGACTTCACCTTGTGGTACTGCAGGTCAGCTAATTGCTGCATATATTCAGCGCTCTTGGCTGCGCTCTGCCCCTCCATAAAGCGCTCGAACCCTTTGCCAAGGGCTTGCCAAGCAATCGACATGGCGCTTTCTGACGGCATGGGAGTGGTGAGGGTGAACTGCTCTAGCAATACTTTTTTGAGCGGGTTCGCCTCTTGGTGAATGGCCGTAAAGACAGGCTGACTGACGGGCAATAAGGCCCCTTGTTGATAGATAAACCGCTGAATATCTGGACGTTGAATAAAGGCAAATAACTCTTTGATAACGGCTTGGCGCTCATTATCAGCCATTGCCGCTTGAGTTGTGCTCATTACGTAAGCGCCGCTCATCGAGTGCATGGGATGGGTGTGCCAGCGGGGTAGCATGGCGATGCCAAGTTTATCGCCCATGGTATTGGCTAAGTCATGAAAGGCCCAGTCGCCATCGATAAGGTAGGCACTTTTGCCATCATTAAAACGGGTTCGCACCCTGTCATACCCCCCTTCGGGGTCGACCCACTGTTGCTGGGCCACCGCACGATATGCATTGAGTGCTTGTACCATGGCAGGGGTATCTAGGGTGATGTTGCCTTTGCTCATCAGTGCTCCGCCAAAGGTGTGCAAGAACGGCGCAAAATAGTACATCTCATGGTAAGGCCAGCTAATGGGGTCGATGCCTTTAGCCTGTAAGGCTGGGGCAATACTCGCCAGCTGTTGCCACTCGGTGATGGGCGTGGTGACGAGGGATTTGTTGTAAAACAGCATCAGATGGTTGCCCTGCGTCATGGGCACTCCCCAGCGCTGCTGATCAAGGGTGACGTAGTGCAGCGCCTTGGCCATTAAATCCTTTGAAAACCACGCCTTGGGCAGTGGCGCCAAGCTCATCTGTTGGTGGAGCCCGATAAAATCAGATGGGATCAGCATGAGATCTGGCAGCCCTTTGGTTTGGGCGGCGAGCAACAGATCCCCTTTGATTTTGCCAGGCTCGAACTGTTCAACCCGCACTTGATGGTGGCCTTCTTGGTTAAAACGGGTGATCACGGTATCGATCAGGGCCGCGGCTTGATGGGAATGCCACAGTGTCAATTCAGCGTCATGGGCCCTAAGGGCATGGCTAAAACTAATGAGAGTGAGCAGAAAAACGTAATAAAAAGGGCGTTGAATGGTCATGTAAAAGTTAAAAATAATCCTTAAGTTAACAAGAACATCGCCGTAATCGGTTAGCAGGGGAGCCCATAGATGGACGTAACGTGCAAAAAAAATGGCCCAAAGGCCAGCGTTAACCCATTAAGACGGATTTAGCGTTTAACTATTAATGATACTCGTTTGTTGCTATCTAAAATGTGATAAAGGTTCAACTTTGAGTCATTTACGTTTGAGTCATTTGCGCGTTATCACTGTTGCCAAATGGCGCATGTCTATTTCATAACCATCAGCATAACAATCGACATAACAGTCAGCATAACAATGAGATACACGGATATTGATGTGCAAGATGAGCAATGGGCGAGGAGGGGCGAAGTGAAGTGAAGTGAAGTGAAGATAGGGAGACGCAGGGGTGAGGATTTCATGTAAAAAGGGGCCAAGCGGCCCCTTTTTATATGGTGAACACGGGAGATTATTTATCGTCACCGACAGGTTTTTTCTGATGTTTGCCAGGAACTGGCTTGCCATCACGATGGATGACTTTACCAGCTTCAAAGCCGATTTGGGCGGCCAATTCATCGAGATCGGCAGGCTTGGCTTGATCGCCGATAGCGTAGCGATAATTGGCAATGGTCAGCTTATCTGCTATCGGCGTTCCTGGGACAATTGGTTCGCGCCAACCTTGGCCGATATGGGCGACCAAGGTGCCATTTAGCAACAGCTCACCGACGATCTCTTGGGTGGGGTTGCCTTTGCCGTAGGTCATCCCCTGAGCATGGGCTTTACCTACCAATGGCGCGGTACTGGCAGGGATCAGTTTGGTGCGAATGAGCCATTTAGGATTGGGGGTTTTACCCAGCTTTTTGCCATTTTGGTACTCATTGAGCTTGATGGTTTTGAGCATCTGGCCCATGAAGTCTTTGGTCAGCGCTTGCTCAGCTGGATTGGTGCCATCGATGACAATGGGGGCGACGTACCACGTTTGGGTCGGGGTCGCTTTGGGATCGGCAGAGCCAGATTGCGCTATAGCGAGGGGGCTGAGCAACAGGGCCGCCAGCAAGAGTCCAGTCTTCTTCATTGTGATTCCGCTTTTGTTTCAACAAGAATTTTGTTTTGCCAGCGACGACTGCGCCAGCGCCAGAACATGGCCAGACCACGTATCCATTCATCGCAAGCCAGCGCCAGCCAGATACCCACTAGTCCATAGCCTTGCATGATACCGAGGAAATAGGCCAGTGGCACGGCAATTCCCCACATCGAAATCAAGCCGATAGCAAGGGGGAAGCGGGCATCTCCGGTGGCGCGCAGGGCATTGATCACCACCAGATTGAAGGTGCGCCCGGGCTCTAAAATGAGGCTCACGAAAAACAGCTGGGAGACCTGAGTGATGATGTCAGGATCAGTGGTAAATAGACTGATAATGGCGCGGCCATTAAGGGCGGCAGCCAGCGCAATAACACAGGTGACCGCGAGCCCCAATTTGAGGCTTTTGATCAGCTGTTTATAAGCTCGATCGAACTGCCTTGCCCCCGCTAAATGGCCGATGATGATCTCGTTACCCAGACCAATAGACAGACCAAACAGCAAAATAAACAGGCAGATCTGGAAAAAGTAGGACTGGGTTGCCAAAGCCTTGTCACCCAGTAAGCCCACAAAGGCGGTGACCACCATAAACTGCAGCATCCAAGAGAGGTTTTCGCCTGCAGCGGGCAAGCCAATATGCAGCACCTTACCGAGCATTTCTCGATTAGGGCGAACGATATCCTTCACCACTAACCGAATGCCAGTCTTGCGGGTCACCAGCCACACCAGCAGCACCACCCCGACCAGGCGACCGACCACAGTACTGATGGCCACACCAGCGACCCCCAGTTGGGGTAGCCCAAACCAGCCGTAGAGCAACAATAGGTTGCCAGTAAAGGTAATGAGATTGACCAACAAGGTCACATACATCGCCTGACGGGTGTGGCCATGGGCGCGCAAGGTGGCTGCCAAACAGAGGGCCGCCGCTTCTGGCAACAGACACAGGCCAATGATTTGCAGGTAGAGGGTGGCATCGCCCATCAAGTTAGCGGGCAGGTTCATCAGCCCCAGCATGGTGCTGGCCCCAGCCATCACACCGATGGCCGCCACTAGCCCTATCAAGAGGTTAAAACCAATGGCGGTGTGGATCACCACGCGGCTTTTTTCTCGATTTCCGGCCCCCAGATATTGGGTGATCACCACACTTGTGCCGATGCTGACAAAGCTAAATAGGGTGATGGCCAGATCGAACACCTGATTGCCAACCGCCAGTGCCGCGACCCCTTGATAGGAGACGTGGCCCACCATAAAGGTGTTTAGCGCGCCGGTCAGAAAGTGCAGGGCAAGGTCAATAAAAAGCGGCCAGGTTAGCGCAAACAGCGTGCCTGGTCCGGCGTGAGGTTGAGATTGCATGGCATGTCCAACAGCAAGGAGGGCGCCAGGGCGCGCCCATCGAATGGGCATTTAACACCAAGCCTAAGGCAGGTGCAATCCTTAGACTTGGCAACTAATGGGTGATGCTAAATGGGAATGACCCCCGCCTCTTGCTCACTTGGCGCTACGCCATGAGCGGGTTCGGGGCTCACTTCATCGGTGGGCATGATAAGGTCATCATCTTTAAATGCCGGTGGGCGGGGGCCGCGGGTTAAGCGCAGCGCCTGATACATATCGGGATAAAGCATGATCCCCTCATCGCCCACTCGGATCCCCGCCTGCTTAAACCAGTGACTCATTTGGCCGTGGCGCCCAGCCATCACCATATGAATGCCGCGGCGTTTTAGCTCCTTGTGCAGCTCCCCCACCATGCTCATGACGCTGATATCTTGATGGGTGAAGCATGCCACCGCATCGACGATCAAACAGTCCGGATTGCGCGCATCTTGTACCAGCAGTGCCAGCACTCGGCGTTTGAAATAGGGGGCATTGAAGTAGGTGAGTGGCGAATTAAAGCGATAGACCAAGGTGCCCGCAATGGCTTTAACCTGCTCATTGTCGCCTAAGGTGCGCACCATGCCCTCATCATCGATGCCAAGTAGCTGATCGGTTGGGCGCATCACGTTGCGCAAAAATTGGAACAACCCCAATAACACCGCAAGGGTAATACCCGGCATCACCCCCATGGTCAGCACGCTGATAAAGGTGATCAATGCCAGCCAAAAGGCGTCGCGATCACTGTGACGCAGTGCCCATAGCCCGCGAAAATCAAGAAGCGACACCGATGCCATCACCAGCACCACCCCAAGGGCCGCGGTGGGAATATATTGCAGGGGCGCAGTCAAATAGAAGGTAATAAGGGCGATGATGCCAGCGGCAATGATTGAGACCAGTTGGCTTTTGCCCCCATTGGCATCATTGACGGCTGTGCGAGAATCGGCGCCGCTAATGGCAAATCCTTGGGAGAGGGCGGAGGCAAGGTTGGCCATCCCAAGGGCTCGAAACTCCTTGTCCGCATCGATCTCATAACCGTTTTTCGCGGCAAAGCTGCGGGCGGTCAGCATCATCGAAACAAAGCTCACCATAGCAAGGTTGAGGGCAGGCAGTACTAGCTCACGCATCAATCCTGGGGGGAACTCTGGCATATGAAAGCTGGGCAGACCAGAGCCGACCGCGCCTAAGGTAGCGATATTAAACTGGTCAAGGTTAAAGCCCCATACCAAGGCGCCGGTGACTACCATGGCCACCATGGACGCGGGCCACGTTGGCCGGTAGCGTTTGGCCAATAACAGTGTGAGTAGGGTCAATAGGCTCATGCCTAAGGTCGGTAGATGAGTTTTAGTTAAATAGCCAGCCCCGCTGACGATACGCTCGATGAGATAACGCTCATTAAAGGTAAAACCGAAGATCTTAGACAGTTGCCCCACCATGATGGTGATGGCGACACCATTGAGTAGCCCCATCAAGATCGGACGAGAGAGAAAATCGGCGAGCACCCCCAACTTGAAACGGCTTGCCACCAGGCACCAACAGCCGGTCATGGCCGTCATGGTGATCACCAACTGCCAATGCCGAGTGGGATCGCCGACTGCTAGCGGCGTCACCACGGCGGCAATCACTGCGCAGGTGGCCGCATCGGGCCCCACAATCAGCTGGCGAGAGGTGCCAAAGAGGGCGTAGACCAGCATAGGTAAGATACAAGAGTAAAGGCCGACGATGGCCCCTACCCCGGCAAGTTCGGCATAAGCGATGGCAACAGGCAGGGCCACGGCCGCAACCGATAAGCCGGCGCGAAGATCGGGTATAAACCAACCCCGCTGGTATTGGCGCAAGGTAGCAAGGCCTGGCAGCCAGCGTTCAAGAGAAAACAAGTCACGCATTATTTAACCCGTTGAGTGATAACTAGATTTTTATTAGGGTGCCCAATCTTATCAAAATATTGCGAGCTTGAACGCCCGCAATATCGGCTGTGAGGGGAATATGAGTGGGCCATGTTGGCCCCTAAACTGCCGTCACTGCGGCGCTGATATTACATGCGGATATTACAGGCCTAAGTGATAGATGTGAGGCGTAAGACTCAGCTGCAGGCATACGTTGCCACCTAAGTTAGAACGTAAGTGACAACCTAAGTCGCAAACAGAGTGGCATAAATAAGGGGCACGCTTAAGGGCGAGCATTGCGGCGCAACCACACCTCGATATAACGGCAGCTGGGCACAATCGTAAGCCCTTGGGCTTTAGCCCAATCAAATAAGGCGCGGGCCAGCTCATCAGCAATGCCTTGTACCCGCAGAGCAGGGGGCACAAAGGTGCTATAAGCCTCGATGGTGGTGGCATCTAGCTGCCGGTAGCGCACGCGTGACTCTTGACCCTCTACCGTGCAGATGAACTGTTGCAGGTCAGCCTGATGAATAATCTTGCTCATGATGGGCTCCTTTGGCATCAAGATAACGGTTTGAGCACAACATAACGGTAAATCAGCAGATAGAACAGTCAATGAGAGCCGTGCCGGTGGCCGAACGGATAAAAAAGACCGACAACGATGTCGGCCTTAGGTACTTATGGATAGGTACTTATAGATAGGTACTTATGGATCGGTGCTCATGAAGGGGAGCGATAGGCGCGCGTTAGCGCCACACGAGCATGATCATCAATGGCTAGTGAGCTGGGTTTGCACGTCTTGTGGTTTATCATGTACCCCAAAGCGCCTGATGATAGTCGCGCTGGCCTCATTTAAACCAATGACCCTGACCTCGCTGCCCCCTTGGCGAAATTTAATAACGACTTTATCTAGCATTGTCACCGCAGTGATGTCCCAAAAATGAGCATGGGTCAAATCGATCACTACCTGTGCAATGACCTCATTGAAGTCAAATCCGGCAAAGAACTGCTCAGTACTGGCGAAGAACACTTGGCCACGCACCTGATAGGTCCGCACCTCATCTTGACGGGCGCTGTTGCTGTTAACCAAGATCAGACGCGCGACGTTGTGGGCAAAAAATAGCGATGTGAGCAGCACTCCGCTCAATACGCCAAGGGCCAAATTATGGGTAGTCACCACCACTGCGACGGTGGTTATCATCACGATATTGGATGAGAGTGGGTGGCTTTTTAAGTGACGTACCGACTCCCAAGAAAATGTGCCGATAGACACCATGATCATCACGGCCACCAGTGCAGCCATTGGGATCTGACGGATCCATTGATCCATAAATACCACCATCAAGATCAGCAGGGTACCCGCCACAAAGGTTGACAGGCGGCCGCGACCGCCGGATTTGACGTTGATAACCGACTGACCAATCATGGCGCAACCGGCCATCCCCCCCATCAAGCCTGCGCCAATATTGGCAATGCCTTGCCCTTTACACTCGCGATTGCGATCGCTACGGGTATCGGTTAACTCATCAACAATGGCGGCGGTCATCATCGATTCGAGCAAGCCCACCACCGCTAACCCGGCCGAGTAGGGGAAGATGATGGCCAGCGTTTGTAAATTTAGGGGGACCTCTGGCCACAGGAAGATAGGCAAGGTATCGGGCAGGGCGCCCATATCCCCGACGGTGCGAATATCCATCCCCATGGTGATAGCCACCGCGGTTAATAAAACAATGCACAGCAATGGAGAAGGAACGAGTTTGCCCAGCACGGGTATGAGCGGGAATAAATAGATAATGCCAAGCCCTGCCGCTGTCATGGCATAAACCTGCCAAGTGACATGGGTGAGCTCTGGCAGTTGGGCCATAAAAATCAGGATCGCTAATGCATTGACGAATCCGGTGACCACAGGGCAGGAGACAAAGCGCATGAGGCTGCCAAGCTTTAGATAGCCAGCCGCAATTTGCAGCACGCCGGTGAGTACGGTCGCAGCGAGCAGATATTGCAGGCCATGATCTTTGACTAAGGTCACCATCAACAGCGCCATGGCGCCGGTGGCCGCAGAGATCATGGCCGGACGCCCACCAACAAAAGCGATAACGACGGCGATACAAAACGAGGCATAAAGCCCCACTTTAGGATCGACCCCCGCAATGATCGAAAACGCAATAGCTTCAGGGATGAGCGCCAATGCGACCACGGTACCGGCCAATAGATCAGCACGAATATGGGAAAACCACTCTTGTCTTGCACGTTCTAGCATGAGGACATTTTCTCGCGAGTTGCAGGTATCTACCGACGCACTTTCCAAGGTGTGAACGGGTAGATAGGGATCGATGGATCATGGCGTTAAAGTCTGCAGGCAATGGCCATGAGGGCTAGCAAAGCAGATGAGCAGATGAGCAGATAGCCGTTTATGAGCGACGCGAAGATCGTGCCGCGTTGCCACTTAAACGGGGGCGGATAATAACAGAGGTATGGGAGGGGCGTAATAGAGATCAATCGTCGCGATCCACGATAGCGCTCAATCGAGCAGATCAATCACAGGGATGCACCAAGTCGCAAGATAAAAGGGCGTAAATAAAAAACAAGACCATCACTGATGGCCCTGTTGGCAGGTGTTGATACCCCCATGGGCAAGGGTAGCCTTAGCTCTGATTACCCGCTCGGGCCACGCGTCCTTGGGCCTTGAGCTGATAACAACCGGTCGCTGCCGCCACAAAGGCCGATTGGCCTTTTTCTAGGCGCAGTGATTGCTCACCTTGAGTGAGTTGCAACGGGCCATCGATGGCAAAGATGATTTCGGCGCTGGTGGTGGTCAGTGAGTGTTCACCGGCTGGATAGACACTGAAGGTAAAATCTGGCACCGGCACCTCAAAGTGTTGCACCGCGCCGTCCATCCGAGGGCTAAGCAAGATCTGGTCATCAGGTTTAGCTACGCAGCGGGTGCAGGCTAAGAGCTCGGCAACATCGATGTATTTAGGGGTGAGGCCTGCGCGTAGCACATTGTCTGAGTTGGCCATGATTTCAAGGCCAGTGCCGCGCACGTAAGCGTGCGGGGTCTGGGCATCGAGGAACATCGCCTGACCTGGCGCAAGGGTCACCACGTTTAAGAGCAGCGGCGAAAAGAGCCCAACGTCCCCTGGATACTGGCGAGCTAAATGGGTGATCAAGGCAAAGGTCTCTTCATCTTGATGGCAGCTGGCATAGGCCAGTAGCCCAGCGAGCGCGTCCTCTTTGCGGGGGCCATCTAGCACCAGCAACTGCTGGAAAAAGTGCTGCAATCCTGCTTCATCGGGTGATTGGCGCAGCATCGCCGTTAACTCGTGCAATGTTGGCAGTGCTAAGCGCTCGAACAATGCCAAGATCGCTGGGATGGCACGAAAGCCATTCATCGCCTGATAAGGGGTGAGGGCAAACACCAACTCCGGTTTATGGTTGGGGTCCTTGTAGTTACGATTGCTGGCTTTTAGATCAATCCCTGCCGCTTGCTCGCGAGCAAAACCAATTTCAGCCTGAGTTTTGCTTGGGTGAACCTGAATAGAGAGCGCCTTTTCGGCGCACAATACTTTGAACAAAAAGGGCAGATTGCCAAAGCGAGCCACCGTGGCCTCGCCAAGGGCCGCAGCGGGCGCTGAGTCGATTAAGGTGGAGAGTTTTTGCTCATTGCCTGCGAGGGTGACGTAAGAGCAGCCATTTGGGTGGGCCCCCATCCACAGCTCGGCTTGAGGTTTGCCAGATTCATTGGGGACGCCAAACAGAGTGCTAAGGGCATCATGACTACCCCAGTCGTAGTGTTGGATGGGGTTTTGCATCAACAAAAAGGAGGGCAGATCGCGACTGCTCATAAGGGACGCCTCATCTAGGGTGAAGAAAATTGGGTAACGCAAAAGGTGATATCAGGTCATATCACGTTATTGTTGCGAACTATACCACGGGCTATTGGGCGGGTTACAACCGCTTGTCAAACAGATCGCAAGCGCGGATATGCTGAGCCGAGGAGGTAATAGGGGCCACTGAACCGTGGCGGGCATAGCCTGCTGCTATCGCCGGTTTTTTGGTCATTTTATTATGAAAAAGAATGAGATAAGATGGCAACGCTAAGTTAACAACAGCACAACAAGTTGACGTAAGGAGATGTCGATGGAAAGCAAAGTAGTCATCCCGACCCTGGGCCAAAAAATCACCGTCGATGCTAACGGCGCGCTGCAGGTTCCCCCCCATCCGATCATTCCCTTTATTGAAGGCGATGGGATTGGCGTCGATGTGACCCCTGCTATGTTGCGGGTCGTCAATGCTGCTGTCGAGAAGGCGTATAAGGGGGAGCGCTCCATCGCCTGGATGGAAATTTATACCGGTGAAAAATCGACCCATCTGTATGGTGAAGGGGCGTGGCTGCCAGCTGAAACCTTGGATTTGATCCGCCAATATTGTGTGGCAATCAAAGGCCCGCTGACAACGCCAGTTGGCGGTGGCATTCGCTCCCTTAATGTGGCCTTGCGTCAAGCGTTAGATCTCTATATTTGCTTGCGGCCGGTGCGTTACTACTCAGGGACGCCAAGCCCGGTCAAGCATCCTGAATTGACCGATATGGTGATTTTTCGCGAAAACGCCGAAGACATCTACGCCGGCATTGAGTGGCAGGCTGATAGCCCTGAAGCGAAAAAGTTGATTACATTTTTGCAACAAGAAATGGGGGTAACCAGCATTCGCTTCCCAGATGTTTGCGGGATCGGTATCAAACCAATGTCTCGAGCCGGTACTGAGCGGCTGGTGCGAGCGGCGATCAGATACGCCATCGACAACGATCGCGACTCTGTGACCTTGGTGCACAAAGGCAATATCATGAAGTTCACTGAAGGGGCCTTCAAAGAGTGGGGCTATGCCTTGGCGCAACAGGAGTTCGGTGCCAAGCCCATCGATGGTGGCCCTTGGTGCGCGTTCGATAACCCCAAAACGGGCAAAACCATGGTGATTAAAGATGTGATTGCCGATGCCTTTTTGCAGCAGATCTTGTTGCGCCCAGCCGAATATGACGTCATAGCGTGCATGAATCTCAATGGTGACTACATCTCTGATGCACTGGCTGCGCAGGTCGGTGGGATCGGGATTGCGCCGGGGGCTAATATCGGCGATGGTGTCGCCTTATTTGAAGCCACCCATGGCACGGCGCCAAAATATGCAGGTCAAAACAAGGTTAACCCGGGATCGTTGATCCTCTCGGCCGAGATGATGCTGCGTCACTTAGGTTGGGTTGAGGCTGCCGATCTCATTATCAAGGGGATGGAGGCTACCATCGCAAATAAGACGGTCACTTATGATTTTGAGCGGCTGATGGAGGGGGCGACGTTGCGCACCTGTTCGCAGTTTGCGCAAGATCTGATCGATCAGATGTCGTGATCTGTTGGTGGCTTATCATGCAAAACCGGCGCCTTGAGCGCCGGTTTTGTGATGGATGAAGAGCAATAGGGCTTATTGCGCCAGCTCAACATGTTGGTGATAGCGTTGTTGCCATTTGCTGGTTTCGGCCTCATCGCCTTGCTCTTTCCAGAACGTGCAGATGGCATTAGCCAATTCTGACGCCATCGCGTGATCTCCGTCACGGCGACTCATCAGATAATCTCCCAGCCAGCTTTGATATTGTTTCATTACTCGATCTCCTTATCTCATGTGCTCTTGATGGTGACCTTGCTGACAATCGCCGTAGCGCATTATCGGGGGTGACGACATCAGGCAGAAGGGTACGGTATCTGCTGCGCAGTGGTGCCAGGTGGGCAATCTGCGGCGAACGTGATACGAGATGTCAAAAACGAGCGCCATCATAGCATAAATCAGGCCACTTGGGGAAACAGTCGGCCGTTATGGGTACCAAGATGCGCCATCTTGTTGTTACCCAAACAAAAAATGAATGAAAAAAGAGAGGCTGCGTCGCGATTGGGGAGGAGGCCAGGTCCATTGGCCTACGATCTCGAGGGTTGCTTGATGTATGGATACGCGATGCCAATAAAGGGGGCGTTATTGGGTCAAGCGACGGGCTTGCCAGTAGTGGCGTTTCCAGTAGACGTTATCAAGCCTTGAGCGGATCACCCCTTTGCTGGTGGAGGCATGAATAAATGTTCCGGTACCGGTATAGACCCCCACATGGTATTGCCGCCGACCGGTTTTGAAGAAGACTAAATCACCATGTCGCAGTCGATTGCGGGCCACCTGCTTACCCACCTTCGCTTGGGAGGTAGTGGTTCTTGGAATATCAAATCCCAGCACCTGGTTATATGCCAGCTGGGTAAACGCCGAGCAATCAAGTCCTGAACGGCTTTCGCCGCCCATCTTGTACGGAACCCCATACCAGCGCTGATAGAAGCCATCAAAGGCGCTACGCCCAGAGGTAGATGCAGGAGGGGGCGAACTCGAACAAGCAGCGAGTAACAAAGTCAGCAGTGATAGGAGTAATTTGCGAGACATCGGGGTTCTCTTTACAGACGAGGGCAAGTCAACGAATTTACATCAAGGGTGGTGCCTGGCCAAACCCACAGGGTGAATGTGGCCAGGTTTCGCCCATCAAGGAAATGTTAAGGGCATATTGTTGCCAGCAGATAAACCTCGCTCGGCCTACAGGCTAACAAGTGGCTGATGAGGTTGCGTGAGTCACTGGGTTTATCAGTGGCTCGAGCAACTCGGCCAACTTATAGAACGTCTGTACCCGGGTTGTGCTTGGGCGCCACACCAAACCAATCTCGCGATAAGGGGTTTCGCCTGGAAGCGGGATAGCGATGAGTTCAGAATTGGTGAGAATACCGGCATCGATCGCCATTTGTGGCAAAAAGGTGGTACCCAGCCCCGCTTCAACCATTTGCACCAAGGTGTGCAGGCTGGTGGCTGCAAACGGGTTAATTTTGCTTTTATCGCGCAGGCTGCAGGCACTCACCGCATGGTCGGTGAGGCAATGTTCACGCTCGAGTAAAAAGATGCTCTGCTTGGGTAACTCTTTGTAGTCAAATGGCAGATGTAAGTTTGCCGCCATCGAGGCAGGCATCACCATATGAAAGGGGTCTTGACCGATGATCTTGCTGTGAAAACTGCCGATATCGATAGGCAACGCCAAAATGAGCAGATCGAGTTGCCCCTGCTCTAACTGTTTTAGCAAGTTACTGGTGGTGTCTTCGCGCAGCAATAACTCCAGATCTGGATAGGTGCTAGCACATGTTTTGAGCAGCTTACTCAGCAAGAAAGGGGCGATGGTAGGAATGCAGCCAAGTCGCACTGTGCCTTGCATCACACCGCCTTGGTGCTGGCCAAGCTCCATCAGACCTCGCGCATCACTGAGTAAATTGTGTGCACGGGCGACGATATCCATCCCAACCGGAGTCATTATGAAGCTTTTTTGATCGCGCTCCACCAGTTGCAAGTTCATCATCTCTTCGAGTGTTTGGATCCCCGTACTGAGAGTCGACTGGCTGACATGACAGGCTTTAGCGGCGCGATTGAAATTTTTGTGCTCATCTAGCGCGACTAGATATTGCAGCTGTTTGAGGCTAGGCCAACGTTGCATAGAAAAACCGATTAATACTATCTATATAATTTGATTTACTAATCTACCATCGAGCCTGCGGTTTGTCGCTTGAATTAGATAGACTTAATCCTTAACCATGCAATCCTTAAGGGGTTGTTTACGTTATCTCACGAGGAATTGAATATGGTATTGGTCGGTCGACCTGCCCCCGATTTTACCGCAGCAGCTGTATTAGGGAGTGGGGACATGGTTCACGGGTTTAACCTTTCATCCCACATTGCAGGTAAAACAGCGGTGCTGTTTTTCTATCCCCTCGACTTCACCTTTGTGTGTTCATCTGAATTGAAGGCCTTTGATGGTCGGCTGGCAGAGTTTGAGTTGCGGGGTGTCGCGGTACTTGGCGTCTCTATCGACTCGGCATTTACCCATACGGCATGGCGTAATACCTCCCTTGAAGAGGGGGGGATTGGGCCGCTTAAGTATCCACTTATTGCGGATTGCCAGCGAGAGATCTGCCGCGTTTATGGTGTTGAGCACCCGCAAGCTGGGGTGGCGTTACGCGCCTCTTTTTTGATCGACCAACGAGGGATGGTGCGTCATCAGGTGGTCAATGATTTACCCCTTGGCCGCAGTATTGAAGAGATGCTGCGAATGGTCGATGTTTTGCAACTGCATGAAGCGCAAGGGGAAGTGTGCCCTGCATCGCTGCAATATTGACTTTTTAGGCGGAGCATTCGTGCATGATCGCATTTAGATGGCTACAAGCGATGGCTGCTAGCAAAGCAAAAAAAACGCGCCCATGGGCGCGTTTTACTTTTTGCATTATTGTCATTCGTCAAAAATTCCGAAGTGATCTTTGGCAAAGTTCACTCGCTGCGCTACATCCATCTTGACCTGACCTAACTGCTCAATGGTTTTAAGGTTAGGTACCAGCCCACGACCGTTGGCGATCTGAATGGCGAGACCCGGGCGGGCATTAAGTTCAAGCAGCATAGGGCCGCGAAATTTATCGAGCACCATGTCAGTACCGATATAGCCCAGTCCTGACATCTCATAGCAGGAGGCGGCCAGGGTCAACAAGGTATCCCAATGCGGCACTTTCAGATCATAAAGATCAAGGCCGGTATCGGGGTGGTGGCGCAGAGGGTTACCAAATTGCACAGCTCGTAACGCGCGCCCAGTGCGCAGGCACAAACCAACCCCTACTGCCCCTTGGTGCAAGTTCGCCTTACCATCAGACGCGGCAGTCGAGAGGCGCATCATGGCCATCACCGGAAACCCTTTAAAGATGATGACCCGAGCATCGGGCACCCCTTCAAAGGAGTAACCGTCGAACACGTCATCAAAGTTGATGAGCCCCTCGACTAACGCGATGTCGGGCTTGCCCCCCAGCGAGTAGAGTCCCGCCAGAATATTGGAAACATGGCGCTCCAAATCCTGACTCGTAGAGGCGCTGCCGTTAGGCTTGTAATAAAGGCCATCTTCTTGGCGCAAAATAACCAAGATCCCTTTACCGCCCGAGCCACGCGCCGGCTTAATACAAAAACCTGGCCAATCTTTTACGAGTGCGCTGATGCGGCTCACATCGTGCTGGGCACGGATGGTCCCGATCAAATCGGGTACCGTGACCCCCGCATCTAGCGCGATCCGCTTGGTCTGCAGCTTGTCATCTACCAGCGGATAGAGATGGCGCGGATTATAGCGGCTGATATAAGAGTGGTTGCGCTTGTTCATACCGAGGATGCCTGATTGAGACAGGCTCCACGGTGAGGTGTATTTTTCCCAGAACCACATCTGTTACTTGTCCTTACCTGGGGTGGCACCTGACTTCATCTCGTCCACCAGCGGTTTAAAGCGCTTGAGTTCGCTCAGCTTGTAGCCGGTGTAGTTACCCATCAGCAGCACGGTGGCCATGAGCACCAGTTGCAGGCCTAAGAAGTTGAACGTAAGGTGACGGATCAGCTCGTTATCCATGGCCAAGTAAGCGATGACCGCAACCAATAGGGAACCGCCGCCTTGGCGCACAACTTCTTTAGGGCCCTCTTCTTCCCACAAGATAGACATCCGCTCGATGGTCCAAGAGAGAATGATCATCGGGAAGAAGGTGATCTTCATGCCATCAGCGAGCCCTAATTTAAAGGCAAGGACTGAGAACATGCCGATCATCAAGATCACCATGATGATGATGGCCGATATTCGGGCAACCAGTAGCAAGTTGAGCCGCGATAGATAAGAGCGGATGATAAGGCCGGTACCGACAATCAGCAGGAAACCGATGAGACCGGTGACCAGCGAGGTCTGGATAAAGGCGACCGCGATCAGCACCGGCATGAAGGTACCGGAGGTTTTAATCCCCACTAATACCCGCAAAAATACCACCATCAACACGCCAATCGGGATCAGTAACAAGCCCTTAAACAGGGTCTGCTCTTCTAGCGGTAGGCTGTGGATCGATAAGTTCATCATCTCTGATTTTTCGAACTTTTGCGCCAGGGCAACACTTACCGGTTGCTCTTGTTCGATCATCGAGAAGCTCACCCGAGAGTTGTGCCCGCCAATGACTTCTAACAGTGCGCTGGAGTTGTTCTCCCACAGCAGCAAATTAGCAGGGCGACCTTGCTCACCGTTTTTTGGATTAAATAGCTGATAGTCAGTTGGGCTATTAAATACTTGCAGATAATCCACGAGCTCTTGACGACGGCGACCATCTTCGAGCTTTAAGGCATGGACCACACGGGTTGGCACACCGGCATTATTAAGCAGATCGGCAATAAGCTTGGCGCGGCTCTTATGTTTTTTGAGTAGCTGAGCGTTTTGATCCTGCTTCTCAATCTCTTTAATGATCTCGCGCGTTAGGGTATAGCCATCTGCAGAACGCTCTTGCGCGCGCACCAAGATTTGTTTCATGGCGGTAGCATAAGGCTCATTTTCGATCTGTTTTTCAATTGCCGGCGGGATAGGGTTGAGCGCGACTTTTGCGTGATCATCGGCCATCATCTCGACGCGATAGTAGAGCTCTTGGCGGCCAGTGGCATTGTTAATAGACCACACGGCGCGGGTATCACCGTCTTTTTCGACAAATGAGAGGCCATAGCCCGGGCTGGCTGCATTTTGGCTCAAGAGGGTAAAACCAGGTTGAGTACCTGGAATGGCCAACGAGGCGATCACCGGATTGGTGGGGGTCACGTCAGTGGCAGGGGTCGTCTCATCGGCATTGGCTTCAGCGGGTAACGCTTGCGGTTTATTAGCCTCAAATTCCAGCTTGGCTTCGATGGACCAGATCTGGCGTTGTTCCCCAGGAATGAGGGGAACATCTAACGCGACATGGTGATAAATGGTCATCCCTAGGCCGACAATGTACAGCAGGGCTACCAGCAAATAGAACGGCTTACGGGAAACCATGGATTATTTCACATCCTTGAGCTTGGGTTTAGGTTGGATATATTCACGGGCCACATCAACGATGGCGATATCTTTCAAAAACTCACGCCCCAGCAATACTGGGAAGGCCATGTCGCTACGGTCTTTGAGGGTAAACTCGGCTTTTTCGGTCATGTTACCGAGACGCACGGCCAATCGCACCACAGGACGGCGATCAAGATCGTTAGCAGACGCTTGACGCACCCGCACATGACGCACTAATGGTGCTTCGATTTGGATCTTGTCATCGGTATCTTGGTGGCTGAGGAAAAAACGCACCCAGTTTTTACCATTGCGCTCAAAGATGGTGATGTCTTGGGCACTGATGGAGGAGGTGGTCGCACCGGTATCTACCCGCGCAAGAAAGGCATCATTGGCTGCGTCAACCCAAATCCACTCCGCCTCACCGACCAGCAATTTGCCATCAAGGCTGTGATCTTGGCTGGTGCTCGGTGAGCACTTTTCTGCCGGCGTCACAATGGTCTTAGGTGGTTGTTTGGCAAGGGAGGTGATCTTAGCACCGACTGTTTTGACGGACTCTTTCATATGGGTGACATTGTTATTGAGCTGAGCAAGCAGGCGCTGCTGCTTGGTCGCTTGCTGCGTAGCCTGCTGCGCTTGCTGTTGCTGGGTTTGTTGTAGTTGCTGATCAATGGAGAGTTGCAGGCGCTGTTCACTTAGATCCAGCTCGCTGCGAAGTTCAGCGAGTGTCAGTGCAGGAACATGGGGCACTTTTGCCGTGGTGACACACCCGCCGAGGCTCAGCAGCGATAGCAGGGTCATTCCTTTTAATTTGCTTTTCATGTCATTCATTTAACTGTGCTTCCAAGAAGGGGGTCAGTGTAACTTGCGCAATCATCTGCAGCTAGTCTTTGGCCTTGCGAGCAATTAATAGGGCACGTTTTGGCGCCGGGTGTCCTTCTACCGTGAGAGCCGGATTAGCAGGATCCAGATAATCACTGAGGGATTCGTTAATCATCCAGTCAGTACGACGCTGCTCGTCTGTGCTGGTCATATTTTCATCAACAATGCGTACGTCGGTAAATCCACAGCGTTCAACCCACAACTTAAGTGCAGCGCTTGAGGGAATAAACCAGACATTACGCATTTTGCCATAACGGTCGGTCGGAACCAGTACCTCATTGACCCCACCCTCGACGACGAGGGTCTCTAACACCAACTCGCCATCGTCGTTGAGCTGATTGCGCAGCTGCTCAATGTGCTCAATAGGGGATTTTCGATGATAAAGTACCCCCATCGAAAAGACGGTGTCAAAGGCGCGCAGTTCAGGTAACTCTTGAATACCCAGAGGGATCAGGTGGGCGCGTTGATCATTGCCTGCAAAGTGGCGAATGGCCTCGAACTGGCAAAGAAACAGCGGGCTAGGGTCGATGCCGACCGCCAGTTTGGCTCCTGCCCCTACCATGCGCCAGAGGTGGTAGCCGCTGCCGCAGCCCACATCGAGCACATAACGCCCTTTGAGCGGACTGATATGGGGCAATACCCGATCCCACTTCCAGTCGGAGCGCCACTCGGTATCGATATGGATGCCATGGATCATAAAAGGGCCTTTGCGCCACGGCATAAAGTGACGCAGCAGGCTTTCAACTTTCTTTTGTTCGCCCTCGCTGAGGCTGTCGTGCTGACCAATCTCAACACTATGGGTGAGCTCGATATGGCTGGCATTGACGATGGGCAGCTTGTTAAGGGCCCGGCTCCAACGTGGCAGATCCCCATGTTGGTTATCGTGTTGCCAGGCGTGCAGCTGGGCTGGCAGGGTATGGAGCCAATGGCTGAGCCGATTTTTGGCGATTAATTGATAGAAGTTAGCAAAGTCGATCATGGCTGGGCATCGCTTGATTTGATGGCAATCATGGAGCCGAAGTTAAAGCACTGAAACCAGAGATCTTGATGAACAAAACCGGCCTCTTGCAAGCGCGTGCGGTGGGTTGCGAGGCTATCGGTACGCATCACATTTTCAAGCGCGGTGCGTTTTTGGCTGATTTCGAGTTCGCTGTAACCATTGGCGCGTTTAAAGTCGAGATGCAAATCGATAAGCAGCTCATTAATGGGTTCATCTTCAAAGCGAAACTTCTCGCTTAAGATCAAGATCCCGCCTGGGCGCAGACCATCGTGAATGCGCTGGATCAGGGCCGCCCGTTTCTCTGGATCGACAAATTGCAGGGTAAAGTTGAGTACCACCACCGAGGCGTTTTCAATGTTGATATCGCAGATATCTGCCTCAATGAGCTCTACCGGTACCTCGGATTTGAAACCACAAAGGTGAGCCCGTGCCCGCTCAATCATCGGATGGGAAAGATCGACCGCGGTGATCTGGCAGCCCGGTTGCGTGATGTGACGACGCATCGCATGTGTCGCGGCCCCTAATGAACAACCAAGGTCATAAAGTCGGCTCTGTGGCTGGGCGTAGCGGGCAGTCATCATGCCAATGGCGGAAATAATATTGCTGTAACCCGGCACTGAGCGCTGGATCATATCGGGGAATACATCGACAACGTGTTCGTCAAAACAAAAATCCCCCAAGCGAGCGATGGGGGCGGCAAATATTTGGTCTTTGGTCTGCATGTCGGCGCAACCTGACAATCGATCGGGAGATCGGCTGTATTGTTCAATTGAAATGTGGGGTGACACCGGTCAACCTTGCGTCATCACCCGTTAACGAGCAGGAGACAGTGATTACATCCGTTGGATGGTTCCTGTTCGTATGGGTCGTATGCTACCGACCCCTATAAGGGGCGCTAGTGTAGAGGATTGATGGCCGTTTGTCTTGACGCCTTGGCGGGTCTTGACACAAAAAAACGGCTTTTTGGGGGCCAAAATACCCCTTGTGCTGGGAGCACATCGTCGGTTGGCTAAAACTGCAGCACCCCTTAGGGTGCGTTGCCAGCGCGCCTCTAGTCATAAGACAAAGGAGCCATGGGGCAATCGGTCAATGGAACCGTCGGCCAATGGAACAATTGGTCAATGGGTCAATGGGTCAATGGAACCATCGGTCAATGGGGCAAGGGCGTGTTCTAGTCGCGCAGTGATGGGGTGGGCGAAGATCGCCACTTGGACGTTAAATGGAGGCTTATGGCGGTTATGCTCTTCGCTTGCAGGTTCACTATTGGTGTATTTATGGCCATTTTTGCACATCTTGTGCAAAAAACTGCACAAAGGAGGCCGCTGGCCATTTTACCCAAAAGGGGGTTTTCCTCTATAATGCCAACCCTTTTGTTTGCCAATTTTTACGCATTCACTCTTGCCTACCTATATCGTGGCAGTGACGATGGTGCTAAATGGGCAAACGATGAATGCTAACCGATACCCCTGACCGACTGTTTGGCCCGTTGTGAGCCACATCGGGTCAAGCTGATATCGGCGGCAGGTTCCGGCTCAAGGAGCCGGATAGTACGAGATTGATTTCAAACCGGGTAAGAACCCGGATCTGGCTAGCTGTGAGACAGACGGTGCTTAGCAGTTGAGCCCGGCGGCCCAAGGTTAACCGTCTCTTTACAATTTCGAAGGAAGAAGTCCATGCGCTCTATCTATTGCGGACAGGTCAATGAAGCCCATGCAGGGCAGACCATTACATTGTGCGGTTGGGTTCATCGTCGTCGTGATCTCGGCGGTCTGATCTTTATCGATATGCGTGATCGGGAAGGGATCGTGCAGGTGTTCTTCGATCCAGACAAGCCTGAGGCATATGCGCTGGCATCTGAGCTGCGCGGTGAGTTTTGTATCCAGATCTCAGGTGTGGTGCGTACCCGCCCTGATGCGCAGCGCAACAGCGACATGGCGACAGGCGCCATTGAGGTATTTGCCCACGAGTTGACCATCATCAACCGCGCTGACCCGCTGCCGTTGGATTTCAATCAGGTCAACAGCGAAGAGGTGAGCCTTAAGTATCGTTACCTTGATTTACGTCGCCCTGAAATGGCCAAGTATCTCAAGACCCGCGCCAAGGCCAGTGGCTTTGTGCGTCGCTTTATGGATGAGCAGGGTTTTCTTGATATTGAAACCCCGATGCTGACCAAGGCGACCCCAGAAGGTGCCCGTGATTATCTGGTGCCAAGCCGCGTCCACAAAGGTAAGTTCTACGCCCTGCCGCAATCTCCGCAGCTGTTTAAGCAGTTGCTGATGATGTCTGGCTTTGATCGTTACTACCAAATCGTTAAGTGCTTCCGTGACGAAGACTTGCGCGCCGACCGCCAGCCAGAATTTACCCAGATCGACGTGGAAACCTCGTTCATGACCGCGCCACAAGTGCGCGAGCTGATGGAAGAGATGATCCGTAAACTGTGGATGCACATCTTAAATGTGGATCTGGGCAATTTCCCGGTGATGACGTTTGATGAAGCCATGCGCCGCTTTGGCTCTGACAAACCAGACTTGCGTCTGCCCATGGAATTGGTCGATGTGGCGGACTTGCTCACCGGCGTTGAATTTGCAGTATTTGCTGAGCCTGCCAATAACCCGAAAGGCCGCGTTGCTGCGCTCAAAGTGCCAGGTGGCGCTCAGATCTCTCGCAAGCAGATCGACGAGTACACCAAGTTTGTCGGCATCTACGGGGCCAAGGGCCTGGCATGGATGAAGGTCAACGAAGCCGCCAACGGCCTTGAAGGGGTGCAGTCTCCGGTTGCCAAGTTCCTCTCTGACGCCATCGTGCGCGAGATCCTAGCCCGTACCGGCGCCACTGACGGCGATATCATCTTCTTTGGCGCTGACTCCAAGAAAGTGGTCTGTGATGCCATGGGCGCCTTGCGTTTGAAAGTAGGCCGCGATTTGGGTCTGCTGGAAAATAGCTGGAAGCCGCTGTGGGTTATCGATTTCCCCATGTTTGAAGAAGACAGCGAAGGCGGTTTGGCCGCCATGCACCACCCATTTACTGCCCCAAGCAACCTAACCCCTAGCGAACTTAAAGCGAACCCATTGAGCGCGTACGCTAACGCCTATGACATGGTGATCAACGGCTACGAAGTGGGCGGCGGTTCTGTGCGTATCCATAACAGCGATATGCAGTCCACTGTGTTCGATATTCTTGGCATCACTCCCGCTGAGCAGCGCCTGAAGTTCGGCTTCTTGCTAGATGCCCTGAAGTACGGTACCCCGCCGCACGCCGGTCTGGCCTTTGGTCTGGACCGTCTCAGCATGCTGCTGACCGGCACCGAAAACATTCGGGACGTGATTGCCTTCCCGAAAACCACTGCGGCAGCGTGTCTCATGACAGATGCCCCGAGCTTGGCCAATGCCACCCAATTGGGCGAATTGGCGATTGCTACCACCGTCAAGGGTGATGAGTAAGCCACGATCAGGCACTGAAGGCCGCGTTAGTGGCCTTTCCTGTCCCCTTGTATTTAAGCGAAGTATGTTACTGAAATAACGGAGAATCTCTATGGCAGGTCACAGCAAATGGGCCAACATCAAACACCGTAAGGCTGCGCAAGATGCCAAACGGGGCAAGATCTTTACCAAACTGATCCGCGAAATTACTACCTCCGCTCGGATTGGTGATCCTGATCCTGCTAACAACCCCCGTCTGCGCGCTGCGGTGACCGCTGCGCTGACTGGCAACATGACCCGTGAAACCATCAACCGTGCCATTGCCCGTGGTGTGGGTGGTGGCGATGGCGAACAGCTCGATAGCATCGTTTACGAAGGTTACGGTCCAGCGGGTTCTGCGGTGATGGTGGAGTGTCTGACCGACAACCGTAACCGTACCGTGGCTGAAGTGCGTCATGCCTTTAGTAAGAGCGGTGGCAACTTGGGTACCGATGGCTCTGTTGCTTATCTGTTTAGCAAAAAAGGGCTATTGACCTTCGAGGGTGTGGATGAAGATGCCCTGATGGATGCCGCCCTTGAAGCGGGCGCGGATGATGTGGTGACCGAAGAAGATGGTTCTATCGAGGTGTATACCACCCCGAACGATTTCGGTACTGTGCTCGATGCCCTAGAAGCGGCTGGCTTTAAGCCCACTAATGCAGAAGTGACCATGATCCCTTCTACCGAAGCGGAGCTAGATGCTGAAACAGCCCCTAAGCTGATGCGCCTTATCGATATGCTCGAAGATTTGGACGACGTGCAAGAGGTTTATCACAACGGCTCCATCTCTGATGAAGTGGCTGCGACCCTCTAATCGCCCTTATTATTTAGTGCAAATGGCAGCCTGATGGCTGCCATTTTTTTGTGTGGCAAGTGGGAATGGGGATTGGGGAATAGGGACTCGGGAATGGGGATTTGGGAATGGGGATTAGGAAATGGGGAGTTGGGAGTAGGAGGCGGGCGTTTTTATCTTTTAAAAAAAAGCCCGCGCAGTGCGCGGGCTTTCATTTTACTAAAACCAGATTACTTGGCTTTTTTCTTGCTTTCTTTAGCAGCAACCGGGGCGGCAGCAACGTCTGCAGCGCCTTCGGTGAATGGACGACCGTAGTAAGTGTCCAGCAGAACCTGCTTAAGCTCGCTGATCAGCGGGTAGCGTGGGTTTGCGCCAGTGCACTGGTCATCAAAGGCTTCGATAGCCAGCATGTCAACTTTAGCCAGAAAATCTGCTTCGTTAACACCCGCTTCGCGGATAGATGCTGGGATACCCAAGCTTGCTTTGAGCTCTTCAAGCCAAGCGAGCAACTTCTCGATCTTAGCTGCAGTACGGTCACCGGCCGCAGTCAGACCCAAGTGGTCAGCGATCTCAGCATAACGACGACGTGCTTGTGGACGGTCGTACTGGGAGAACGCAGTCTGCTTGGTTGGGTTGTCGTTGGCGTTATAGCGGATCACGTTGCTGATCAGCAGGGCGTTAGACAGACCGTGTGGAATGTGGAACTCAGCACCTAGCTTGTGAGCCATGGAGTGACACACACCCAAGAAGGCGTTAGCAAAAGCGATACCAGCGATGGTCGCAGCATTGTGTACTTTCTCACGGGCAACGGGATCTTTCTTGCCGTTGTGGTAGCTAGATGGCAGATACTCTTTGAGCATTTTCAGCGCTTGCAGTGCTTGGCCATCGGAGTACTCGTTAGCCAGTACAGAGACATACGCTTCCATCGCGTGAGTCACCGCATCGATACCACCAAAGGCACAAAGTGACTTAGGCATATCCATAACCAGGTCGGCATCGACGATGGCCATGTTTGGAGTCAACTCGTAGTCAGCCAGTGGGTATTTCACGCCAGTGGCATCATCGGTTACAACCGCAAATGGGGTCACTTCAGAACCGGTACCAGACGTGGTGGTGATACAGACCAATTCGGCCTTCACGCCCATTTTCGGGAACTTGTAGATACGCTTGCGGATGTCCATAAAGCGCATGGCCAGATCTTCAAACACAGTCTCTGGGTGCTCGTACATAACCCACATGATCTTAGCCGCGTCCATCGGTGAACCACCGCCCAGCGCCAGGATAACGTCAGGTTTGAAAGAGTTAGCCATTTCGGCGCCCTTACGAACCACAGACAAGGTTGGATCTGCTTCTACTTCGTAGAAAATTTCCACTTCCATCTTCTGCGCTTTGAGCAGACGAACCAAGTTATCAACGTAACCGTTGTTGAACAAGAAACGGTCAGTCACGATCATGGCGCGCTTTTTACCTTCCAGATCGGTCAACGCGATAGGTAGGGAACCACGACGGAAATAGATAGATTTTGGAAGTTTGTGCCACAGCATGTTTTCTGCCCGTTTTGCGACTGTCTTCTTATTGATCAGGTGCTTAGGACCTACGTTCTCGGAGATGGAGTTACCACTCCATGAACCACAACCCAGAGTCAGGGAAGGGGCCATGGCGAAGTTGTACAGGTCACCGATACCACCTTGAGTAGAAGGGGTGTTGATCAGGATCCGTGCAGTCTTCATCTTATCGCCGAAGTATTTAACACGGTCGGCGTTGCTGTCTTGGTTGGTGTACAGACCAGAGGTGTGGCCGATACCACCGATGTTGACCATGTCGCAGGCCATATCAACAGCAGTTTTAAAGTCGCTAGCACGGAACATACCGAGCAGTGGAGACAACTTCTCGTGAGCAAATTCGTCTTCTGCACACAGCTTGGCACCTTCACCGATCAGGATCTTGGTGTCGGCAGGCACAGTCACGCCAGCCATTTCAGCGATCTTAACGGCAGATTGACCAACGATATTCGCGTTCAGCGCGCCATTGATCAGGATAACTTTACGTACTTTGTCCGCATCCGCTTTGGACAATACGTGACCTTTGTGAGACGCAAAACGCGCTTTCACTTGGTCGTAAACTTCGTCAACCACAATGACAGCCTGCTCAGAAGCACAGACGACACCGTTGTCGAAAGTCTTAGACATCAGTACAGAGGCAACCGCGCGCTTAACGTCAGCAGTTTCGTCGATAACGATAGGTACGTTACCTGCGCCTACACCGATAGCTGGCTTACCAGAAGAGTAAGCAGCTTTAACCATGCCAGGACCACCAGTGGCCAGGATCAGGTTGATGTCGTCGTGCTTCATCAGTGAATTTGACAGCTCAACAGAAGGCTGATCAATCCAACCGATGATATCTTTTGGCGCACCAGCGGCAACGGCTGCATCCAGTACCAGCTTGGCTGCGGTATTGGTGGAGTTCTTAGCCCGTGGGTGCGGGGAAAAGATGATGGCATTGCGAGTCTTCAAGGCGATCAACGATTTGAAGATGGCAGTGGAGGTTGGGTTAGTGGTCGGTACGATACCGCAGATGATGCCAACGGGCTCTGCAATGGTGATGGTACCCATCACGTTATCTTCACTTAAGATGCCGCAGGTCTTCTCATCTTTGTACGCGTTATAGATGAACTCAGACGCGAAGTGGTTCTTGATAACCTTGTCTTCGATGATACCCATGCCTGACTCTTCAACGGCCATTTGGGCCAGAGAAATACGGGCATTGTTAGCGGCCAGTGCAGCGGCACGGAAAATCTTGTCTACTTGCTCTTGCGAGAAGGTAGCAAATTCACGTTGTGCTTCTTTGACGCGCGCGACCATCGCATCAAGTTCAGCCAAATTGGTTACTGCCATGTTAATCTCCTGATTATTTGAAAACTGTTTAGTAAGGCTTTGTCGTGCATTAAGGGTGCCAGACCATCAATACTTGCCCACGGATAAACACGAGAATGTCTATTACTGGGTATTTACATGACTTAGTAAAATGTTTTCGCCGTGATTATAAAGCGGGGGAGGATGAGAGAAACTTGATCTAGATCAAGTGTAACAAAAGAACAAAAGAAATTTTATTTCATAATTTCCGTATGAAGCGCGTTTCCAAATAACGCCACTTTAAAGCCCATCTTTAGCGGTGGTTAATTAAAATTTTATTAACTATATCAATCTGTTAATTCATTTTCTCGCGGTGTTGTTCACCGTGGGTACCAGCTTGAAATCTCACGTTAACGCTGATCTTTTCTTCACTATGTCAACGGGGCGTTGTTTATTTAACCAATGGTGAGGGTAATGGGTGTGGTTTTAATCCACCTTGATGCATCTTTGTTAAAAAATAGTGAAGCGGATAGGGCTGTCCCCTAGACCTTGCCTTATCGGTTTGGGGGGATGACCGGGAGTGAGATAAGGCGCACGGTGACCGATGGTAGTGCTCATGTTGGGGGGCATTTTGTTGTACCTTGTGAGCTCTTTTTGCTCTGCATCTTGCGTGTAAATCTCGCGTGTAAATTTCGTGTGTGCATAGGGTAAGCGAAGGTAAGCGGGCGTTATCGTGTGATTTTCATCACGTTATTTCAATTTGATCGTCAAGATAGACAAAACACACTGTAAATCATCCTGATAAGGGGGATGATTTGTTGGTGCCTCATCCGTTGATGAGGTAACTTTACCCTCAAAATTGACGGGCTAGCTGCATTGGCTAGCCACTTTGGTGGAAGGCGGCCATGACTGCAGCTGATATCTCTTTATATCTGAAATTTTTTGTAGGTTTATTTGCCATCATCAATCCGTTAGGACTGTTGCCGGTATTTGTTAGTTTGACCAGCCATTACACCGAGGCTGAGCGGATGAAGACCAACACCACTGCCAATGTTGCAGTGATGGTGATTTTGCTGGTTTCGATGTACGTCGGGCAGTTTATTCTCGATGGCTTTGGCATTTCGCTGGCATCGTTTCGCATTGCTGGGGGATCACTGATTACCCTGATCGCGTGGTCGATGCTGCAAGGTAAGCTTGGCGAAGTGAAACATAACCAGCAGGAAAAAGGGGAGTTGGCGGTACGTGAGTCTATCGCGGTAGTGCCATTGGCGCTGCCTCTGATGGCGGGCCCTGGCGCTATCTCTTCTGTCATTGTTTCAGCCAGCCACAGTGATTGGCAGCAGATGATTGGCATGTCGCTGGTGGTGGCGCTGTTTGCATTTTGCTCTTGGCTGATTTTTCGCGCTGCACCCTTGTTGTTTAAAATCATGGGCAATACCGGTATTAACGTAGTGACCCGGATCATGGGTCTTATCATGATGTCCCTAGGGATAGAGATCATGGTCGCGGGCATCAAAGGGGTATTTCCAAGCTTGATGTAAGCGCTTTAGGTGATGAAAACCGATCCTTGTGATCGGTTTTTTTTTGGCATTTTTTTGTCACGTGGGGCAGGGGTGATGCTGGGCTGCGAAGGGCGGCTAAAGGTGAGTGAAAAGTAAGCAGCCAGACAGGATGTTATGATTAAAAAATAGCTGTGCAGTTTGTTTTTCAACCAATAATTAACAAATATCCTAATAAAAACGGTTGCATTGTTACAATTGGCAGGGAATTATGCTGGAAGCGGGGTTGAGCCCCGTCGTTGTAATCACGCATGGAATGTTCTTGTTGGAGTAGGGAAATGACTCATAAAAAAACAATGATTAGCACCGTTCTGATGGCTGCCTTGTTTGGCACAACCAACGTGGCATTGGCTGTCGATGTCCCGGCCGGAACTAAGCTAGCTGATATCCAACAATTGGTTAAGGGTAATGGCTCGGAGCCTGCCACCCTTGATCCCCATAAGACCGAAGGCACGGTCGAGTCCAATATTTTGCGTGACTTGTTCGAGGGGCTGGTAACTTCTGGTCCAAAAGGCGAGATCTTGCCAGCGATGGCGCAATCGTGGGAAACCACCGATAACAAGCACTATATCTTCCACCTGCGCAAAGATGCCAAGTGGTCTAATGGTGATCCGGTGACCGCCCATGACTTTGAGTTTGCGTTTAAACGGGCGGTTGATCCGAACACGGCCTCGCCATACTCCTGGTATTTAGAGATCCCAACCATTGTCAATGCCAGCAAGATCATCGCAGGCAAGCAGCCGGCAGATTCGCTTGGGGTAAAAGCGCTCGATGATTACACCTTCGAAGTGCAGCTTGAAAAACCAGTTCCCTATTTTGTTAGCATGCTCTCCCACACCACCACCTATCCCGTGCCCAAAAAGGTCATCGAGAAGTTTGGTGACAAGTGGACCCAGCCTAAAAACATGGTATCTAATGGCGCCTATGCGTTGAAAGATTGGGTGGTGAACGAGCGGGTTGAAGTGGTGCGTAACAAGCACTACTGGAATGATGGTAAAACGGTGATTGATAAGGTGATCTATCTGCCTATCCAGTCAACGAACGCAGAGCTCAGCCGTTATCTGGCTGGGGAAGTTGACATCACCTACAACCTGCCTATCGAGCGCTTTAAGCAGATGAAAAAAGAGAAGGCCGACGAGCTTAAAGTGACCGGTTATGTAGGCACCTACTACTACCAGTACAACCTCAAGAAAAAGCCGTTTGATGATGCTCGGGTTCGCACCGCCTTGTCTTACGCCATTAACCGTGATGTGATCGCCGATAAAGTGATGGGCCAAGGCCAGACACCGGGTTACACCTTGGTGCCTGACTTTGTCGATGGCTTTAAACCAGTGGCGCCAGCGTGGTCAAAGATGACGCAGGCCGAGCGGGATACCAAAGCCAAAGCGCTGCTCGCAGAGGCTGGGTTTGATGCCAGTAAACCCCTGAAGTTTGAGCTGCTCTACAACACTGACGATAACCATAAAAAAGTGGCTGTTGCGGTAGCGTCGATGTGGAAAAAACTGGGGGTGCAGGTGAGTTTGGTCAATCAGGAGTGGAAAACCTACCTGGAAACCAAAAAGCAGGGTCAGTTTGATGTGGGCCGTGCCGGATGGATCGCCGACTACAACGAAGCCTCTTCCATGCTCGATCTGATGCAGACCACCCACGGCAATAACGATGGCAAATACAGTAATAGTGCCTTCGATAAGCTGATGAATGAGTCCCGTGATCAGGTTGATGTGGCTGCTCGCAACAAGCTGTATGTGCAGGCCGAAGATATCTTGGCCAAGGATATGCCCATTGCGCCTATCTATCAGTATGTGACGGCTCGGATGGTGAAGCCGTTTGTGGGAGGCTACCCCGCCAACCCGCTCGATAACCTCTATAGCAAAGATATGTATATCGTTGCTCATTGATGTGAAGCCACCCGTCGCATAATCAGCAGGCCCGCCAGATGGCGGGCCTTTATTAACACCGCGACCATTTGGAAGCACTGTAAGACAGGTAATGTCGATGTTGAAATTCATTTTTAAACGGTTACTAGAAGCGATTCCGACGCTGCTGGTCTTGATCACCGTCTCTTTTTTTATGATGCGTTTCGCTCCGGGTAACCCTTTTACCAGCGAGCGTTCGCTGCCGCCGGAAGTGCTGGCCAATATCGAGGCAAAATATGGGCTCGATAAACCCATTGGCATGCAATATCTCACTTATCTTGGCAACTTGGTGCAAGGGGATTTAGGGCCGTCGTTCAAATACAAAGATTTTTCTGTCAACGATCTGGTTAGCCAAGCCTTGCCGGTATCGGCCAAAATTGGCGCATCGGCCTTCTTTTTCGCGGTGTTATTTGGGGTCACTTTTGGCACCATTGCGGCCTTGAAACAGAACACGGTGATCGATTATCTATTGATGTCGTCAGCCATGGCGGGGGTCGTGATCCCAGGCTTTGTGCTCGCGCCCTTGCTGGTGCTGTTTTTTAGCATCTATTTAGGCTGGCTCCCGGCCGGTGGTTGGCAGGGGGGCGGGATTGAATTTATGGTGCTGCCGGTGTTTGGCATGATGATGTACTACATCTCGGCTATTTCGCGGATCATGCGGGGCAGCATGATTGAAGTGATGAATGCCAACTTTATTCGCACCGCCCGCGCCAAAGGCTTGCCGCTGCGTCACATCATCTTAAAACATGCGCTGCGCCCAGCCATGCTGCCAGTGGTCTCTTATCTGGGGCCTGCTTTTGTTGGGATCATTACCGGTTCGGTAGTGATTGAGACCATCTTTGGTCTGCCTGGCATCGGTCAGCTGTTCGTCAACGGTGCTCTTAACCGTGATTACTCCATGGTGCTTGGCCTGACCATTTTGGTTGGAGCCTTGACTATCACCTTTAACGCTGTGGTCGATATTCTTTACGCTTTTATCGATCCCAAAATTCGTTACTAATTTAGGGAGTTCATCATGGTTGTTTCAACTGAAAAACGTGGCGCAATCGATGCATTTGCGCAAAAAGTCGAGGTGGTGGAGGGGCGCTCCTTGTGGAAGGATGCCCAGCGCCGCTTTTTTCGCAACAAAGCCGCGCTCACCAGCCTGATCATCTTGACCTTGATTGGACTGGCGGTGCTCGTGGGCCCTCATCTGTCGCCATTTACCTTTGACGAGCCTGACTGGGGCGCCATGCAGTCGCCACCGGATCTCGAAGCGGGTCACTATTTTGGTACCGACAGTTTGGGGCGCGATCTGTTTGTGCGCACCTTACTGGGCGGGCGTATCTCCCTGATGGTAGGCATCATGGGGGCCATGGTGGCGGTGCTTATTGGCACCCTGTATGGCGCGGCCTCCGGCTTTATTGGCGGACGAGTCGATAGCCTAATGATGCGGGTGCTTGAAATCTTGAATGCGTTCCCCTTCATGTTCTTCGTCATCATGTTGGTCACCTTCTTTGGCCGTAATCTGGCGCTCATTTTTATCGCCATTGGCGCGGTGAGTTGGCTGGATATGGCGCGGATCGTCCGTGGCCAAACCTTGAGCCTTAAGAGCAAAGAGTTTATCGAAGCTGCCCACGTGTGTGGGGTGTCAAAGTGGAAGATTATTACCCGCCATATCGTCCCGAACGTGCTGGGTATTGTGGCGGTTTACGCCACCTTGCTGGTGCCTGGCATGATCATGTTTGAATCGTTTCTCAGCTTTTTAGGATTAGGGGTGCAAGAGCCCATGACCAGTTGGGGGGCTCTGCTTGATGAGGGTGCCAAATCGATGGAAGTGGCTATCTGGCAACTATTGTTCCCCGCTGGCTTTATGGTGGTGACCCTGTTTTGCTTTAACTTTCTTGGGGATGGCCTGCGTGATGCCCTCGATCCAAAAGATCGGTAACTGCGAGTTTAACCGTTGCTTATCGCGCGGCTTAACATCGTTCATCGCGTAAGGGTTCGACAGAACAACGTCACCAAAGATCGATAAGGAATTTTTATATGAAGTTACTGGATGTGAAAGATCTGCGGGTCGAGTTCAAGACCCCAGATGGCAATGTGGTGGCAGTGAACGATCTGAACTTTTCCCTTAGTGCAGGGGAGACCTTAGGCATTGTGGGCGAATCAGGTTCAGGTAAATCCCAAACGGCCTTTGCTATCATGGGCCTGCTGGCGAAAAACGGCATCATCACCGGCTCGGCCAAGTTTCAAGGGCAAGAGATCCTCAATCTCTCGGAGCCGTCGCTCAACAAGATCCGCGCCGAAAAGATTGCCATGATTTTTCAAGACCCCATGACCTCGCTCAACCCCTACATGAAGGTGAAACATCAGCTTATGGAAGTGCTGATGTTACACAAGGGGCTTAGCAAGGCGGCCGCCTTTGAGGAGTCGGTACGCATGCTCGATGCGGTGAAGATCCCAGAAGCGCGTAAGCGTATGGAGATGTATCCCCACGAGTTTTCAGGCGGTATGCGCCAACGGGTGATGATCGCCATGGCGCTGTTGTGTCGGCCTCAGCTATTGATTGCCGATGAGCCCACCACCGCCCTCGATGTGACCGTACAAGCCCAGATCATGACCCTGATGAACGAGCTTAAACGGGAGTTCAACACCGCCATCATCATGATCACCCACGACCTTGGGGTGGTCGCAGGCATCTGTAACAAGGTGCTAGTGATGTATGCTGGCCGCACCATGGAGTACGGCAAGGTTGACGATATTTTCTATCGCCCAAGCCACCCCTATACCGAAGGCTTGCTGCGTGCCATCCCTCGACTTGATAGTGAAGGGGAAGCGCTGCCCACGATTCCTGGCAATCCTCCTAACCTGCTGCGTCTGCCCATCGGTTGCCCATTTCAAGAGCGTTGCCACCGGGTCTGCGAAATATGCAGCCAGCAGTCACCTATCCTGACGCCGTTCAACGATGGGCGCGAACGCGCCTGCCACTGGGTATCTGATGCTATCAACAAGGGGGCTAACTAATGGGTAGCGATAAAAAATTATTGTTGGAAGTATCTGATCTTAAAGTTCATTTCAGCATCAAAAGTAGCAAGGCATGGCCTTGGGCTAAGCCCTCGACGCTTAAAGCTGTGGATGGCGTCACGTTGCGGTTGTACGAAGGGGAAACCTTAGGGGTGGTGGGGGAGTCAGGCTGTGGCAAATCGACCTTTGCCCGCGCGATCATTGGGCTGGTGCCCGCCACGGCTGGCAAAGTCGTGTGGTTAGGTGACGATCTTACCCAACTTGATCAACATGCTCTTCGCGAAAAGCGCAAAGAGATCCAGATGATCTTTCAAGACCCGCTGGCCTCGCTAAATCCGCGTATGACCATCGGTGACATCATCGCTGAACCGCTCATCACCTTTTACCCCAAGCTGCCACGAGAAGAGGTGAAGGAGAAGGTGCGGGCCATGATGAGCAAAGTGGGGCTCTTGCCTAACCTTGTGAACCGCTATCCCCACGAGTTTTCTGGTGGCCAGTGTCAGCGTATTGGTATTGCGAGGGCATTGATCTTAGAGCCCAAAATGATCATCTGCGACGAGCCGGTCTCGGCGCTTGATGTCTCCATTCAGGCGCAGGTGGTCAACCTGCTTAAGTCCTTGCAAAAAGAGATGGGGCTGTCGCTTATCTTCATTGCTCACGATTTGTCGGTGGTCAAACATATCTCCGATCGAGTACTGGTGATGTATTTAGGCAATACAGTGGAGCTTGGCACTCGGCACGAGATCTTTGCCAATCCCTTGCACCCTTACACCAAAGCCTTGATGTCAGCGGTGCCGATCCCAGACCCTGAGCGTGAGCGCAACAAAGTTATTCAGATTTTGGAAGGGGACTTACCCTCACCAATTAACCCGCCATCAGGGTGTGTGTTTCGTACTCGTTGCCCAGTAGCGGGCGCGGAGTGCGCCATTACTCGGCCGTTACTAGAGGGTAGTTTTGATCACGCGGTGAGCTGCTTAAAAATCGACCCCCTTTAATGGCGCTAACATGCAATGGCGCCAACATGGCATCAGCATTGCATCCATTTTGCACCAAAGCAGAGAGATGGGCGCATGAATAAGACTTAAGTGGCGCCCATTCATTCCCCCGTTTAACGAGGTGTAGGTGTTTTGTTTCATGGCTGTTAACCTCTGCGCTACAAAATGGGTCGACACAAGCAAGCCTGTTACGACGACTGGCAGTCAGTGCTGCGTAACCCAAGGTGTGGCGCGATGGCGTTAAACGCAGCCCTGCAGCTCTGGGTCATGGATGATGTTGGATAAGGGAGCAGTAACGATGGGTGAATGGTGGATGTGGGCGGGATTTTTCAGCATCGTACTGATGTTGTTATGGATTGATATCCGCTTTGTCGGTGGCGGCAAGGTTCACAAGGTGTCACTCAAAGAGGCAGGGGTGTGGTCCCTTATCTGGGTCAGTGTTGCGCTCTTGTTTAACCTCGCCATTTGGCTCTGGTTAGATCACAGTGCCGGGCGCGAGATGGCTAACCAGAAGGGATTAGAGTTTCTCACCGGTTACCTTATTGAAAAAGCCTTGGCAGTGGACAATGTCTTCGTCTGGCTGATGCTATTTGGTTATTTTGCTATTCCAGCCGAGCTACAGCGCCGGGTGCTGCTGTACGGGGTCCTTGGGGCCATCGTGATGCGGGCGGGAATGGTGTTTGCCGGCAGCTGGCTCATTGAGCAGTTTCACTGGATCCTCTATCTGTTTGGGGCGTTTTTGCTACTCACTGGCGCCAAGATGCTGTGGGCTGCGGATAAGGAGCCGGATCTTGCCAATAACCCACTGCTTGGCTGGATGCGACGGCGCATTAAGGTGACTGAAACCTTGGAGGGGGAGCATTTTTTCGTGTGGCGTGACGGGGTGCGCTACGCCACCCCGCTATTGCTGATCTTGGTGCTCGTTGAGGTGAGCGATCTTATTTTCGCTGTCGATAGCATCCCGGCTATCTTTGCGGTGACCACCGATCCCTTCATTGTGCTGACCTCGAATATCTTCGCCATTATGGGGCTGCGAGCGATGTATTTCTTATTGGCGGGGGTGGCTGATCGCTTTGTCTTGCTCAAATACGGGTTGGCGCTGATCTTGATGTTTATTGGGGTCAAGATGCTGCTACTGGAGATCTTTAAAATCCCAACAGGGATAGCACTGGGGGTCGTGGCGTTGATCTTAGTGACCTCCATGGGGCTGAGTCTGTTTGTGACCCGTAAACATAGCCGCTAACGCGGTTATCGAGGTTGATGGGCATAGGAATAGGCATAGGTTGGTACGTTTCTATCCATTAGCGTCGGTCTTACATATCCCAAGGGCTCCTTATCGAGCCCTTTTTTATTCGTGGCCATCGCAGGCGTTGCTTGCACACCCTTAGCGCTGCACACACTTAGCGCTGTGCACATAAGGGTTGTGGTCACAGGGCCGCCATATGATGATATTGGTTTTTATCCTTAGGTCAGATGATCATGAACAATCTTGAATTGCGCATTCCTCCGCCACTTATCTGGCTACTGTGCGCCTGTGGTATGTGGTGGCAGCGAGGATCAATGCCGCTTACGTTATGGCAAGGTAGCCTGCTGCAGGTGCTACTGCTGGCGCTGGCATTGATGCTGTTAGTTGTTGGCGCGATATTGGGCTTTGGTGCCTTGCTGCGGTTTCGCCAGCATAAGACCACGGCCAGCCCCACCCAGCCTCAGCACACCCGGCATCTGGTGACGAGTGGCGTTTATCGCATCAGTCGTAACCCTATGTATCTTGGGTTGATTTGTTGGTTGCTGGCGTGGGGATGTTATGTCGGCGGTGCATGGCTGTGGGTCGGTCCAATGGTGTTGGCCGCTTGGCTAACTCGTTTTCAGATAATCCCAGAGGAGCGGCTGCTGCATGCCCGCTTTGGTGCTGATTATGCCCACTATTGCCAGCAGGTGCGCCGTTGGTGCTAAGGGATGCGTAACGTAACAAGGCAATAAGATAGGGGCGTGCGGCCTAGTTAAACCTAGTTAAGCCAAGCCCCTTAGCCGCCGGTGAGTTTTTCACGAAACACAAAAAATACGGCCCCTAAAATACACAGTCCTGCCCAGAGATAATCCCATTTCAGATCTTCTTTGAGATAAAAAATAGAAAAGGGCACGAATACGGTAAGGGTTATCACCTCTTGCAAAATTTTAAGCTGGCCGACGCTGAGTACCGTATGGCCAATGCGGTTGGCTGGCACTTGCAGCAGGTATTCAAATAGGGCGATCCCCCAGCTTACTAAGGCGGCAATGATCCACGGTTTGTGATTCATGCTTTTGAGATGGGCGTACCACGCGAAGGTCATAAAGACGTTACTGCACAGCAGCAATCCAATACTGGCAAAAATGGGGTTCATCAGGTTCTCCTTAAAAATCCGGCGCATTCTAGCCCCGAACGCTCAATTTTCATAAAGTAAGCGGGCAAAAAAATGGGTATGGCTCACTGTTATCCGCCCCCAACGACGTCAACAGACGGTGGGTGCGAGATGGCAAGGCCACTGTTATCATGGCGCCTTTATCCCATCCCCCCCTCATGGCTGCGCTTGACCCAACGGTTGGCCGGGTATGGCGGCACCGATGTGCAAGGATCTGGTGTGTATCTCTCTCTTATCGCAGGCCAGCAGCGCCGGCAGCGGCGCTGGCTCACGGCGCTCATATTATTGACCCTCTCGCTATTTGTTTTTTCGCTTATCTGGGGAGAGTTTGTGCTGCTACCGTGGCAGCCCCTTGGAGAGCTTCAATGGCGGATCTTACTGGAGCTGCGGTTACCACGGGCTCTCTTGGCGCTACTGGCTGGGGCGTCGCTCGCCTGTGGTGGGGCCGTGTTACAGGTGATGCTGCACAATCCCGTGGCCGAGCCCGGACTGCTTGGGGTGTCGAGCGGAGCAGGATTAGCCGCAATGGTGGCCATGGCAGTGGCGAAATCGCTCGATCTTTATCTGCCGGGCTGGGGCTTGTCGCTGGCCGCGTTTAGCGGCGCACTATTGGTCACGGTGTTGCTGATCAGGCTGGCCCGCCGCGCGAGGGTGGGCCATGCCCGCCTGCTGTTATTTGGTGTCGCCATCGGCATTCTGACCAATGCGGCCATGACGTGGCTGATGTATTTTGCCGATGATGGCTCGGTGCGCGAATTTATGTTTTGGATGATGGGCAGCCTCTCTTATGGCAGTCAGCAATTTGGCTGGTGGTGGCTAGTGCTGCCTCTCACCCTTGGCTGGCTGTGCGGACAGGGCAAGGCGCTGCAGCAACTATTGCTAGGTGAGACCCAAGCTCGGCTGATGGGGCAAGATGTGGATAAGATACGGGTGCGACTGGTGGTTGCGGTTTGCTTACTTACCGCAGTGGCGGTCTCTTTGTGTGGGGTGGTTGGATTTGTGGGGTTGGTGGTGCCGCATCTGTTGCGATTGTGCGGCGGCAGCGATCAGCGGTTTTTATTGCCGGCCTCAGCGCTGGGGGGCGGCGCGTTGCTGCTTGGCGCCGATCTCTTGGCGCGATCGTTGCTCAGTGCCGGTGAGCTGCCCATTGGCGTTATCACCTCATCGGTGGGGGCGCCGCTCTTTATTTATTTGCTCATAAGGCAAGATGCTGATGTCACCCATTGATCCCATCCCTGTTGATCCTCCTGTGCTGCTTCTGGGGCGGGAGATCGCCATTGCAGGGCGGCTTTGCCCCCTTGATGTGAGTTGGCATGGAGGCCAGCTGGTGGCGCTGCTTGGCCCCAATGGCAGTGGCAAATCAAGCCTACTTGGGGCGTTGGCAGGGATAGAGCCCGCTACGGGCACGCTCTTGCTCGCTGGGGAGGCTCTTGGTGCCCTGAGCTGGCCTGAGCTTGCCAAACGGCGCGCCATGTTGCCCCAGCGACAGCCTCAACTGTTTGATATTCCGGTATTTGAGGTGTTAAGGCTTGGGTTGGCGCAAGAGGCCAGTCCCCATCAACAACAGGCCGCCCTCACCAGCGTATGTGAAACCCTGGCGCTAACGGGGCTGCTTGGGCGCACCTTTAGCCAGTTATCTGGGGGGGAGCAACAGCGGGTGCTTATTGCGCGCACCGTACTGCAGGTCTGGCCAAGTCTTGCGCCGTTAGGTCAGATGTTACTGCTCGATGAGCCGCTGGCAGGGCTGGATCTACACCATCAGTTGGCGCTACTTGGGCTACTAAAAAAGCTGGCCAGCGAGGGTCTATTAGTGGTGTTGGCCATACACGATATCAATTTGGCCATTGATTGGGCTGATCGCATCATGTGTTTAGTTAACGGTCAGCGCGTGTGCGAAGGGGGCGTGGGGTTGATCGATGAAGCGCTGCTCGCTCAGGTTTTTCACATAACGACGACGCGTATTGAAGGGGCGGGGCGAGTGTGGTTTATGCCCGTTGGCACCCCTAGCTCAGAGGCGCTGGTGGGCAGTGATAATTCTCATCGGCAGTGATAAATCGGCAGTGATAAATCATAGTGGCCGTCGCCACGCTCATGGGCCGTCATAACGGGTATAAATAGCCATAACAAGGGCCGAGTATCAGTGATACCGGCCCTTATTTGATCGTGCGTTGTCATTACCGTGACCGGATGACCGTCTGGATCACCGGCATTGGCTCATAAGCGGCACGCTTAGCGAGTCAAGTGCGCCAAGCGCACTGTGGCTGCCTCTGCCAACATGGCCAGCAGAGTGTCGGTGTCATCCCATGAGAGGCACCCATCGGTGATGCTCTGGCCAAAGGTTGCGGCGCAGCCGTTCTCGACCTCTTGGCGTCCCTCCACAATAAAGCTTTCTGCCATGACTCCAGCAATGCCGGTGCGGCCACGGCGCAGCTGATCGCAAATATCTTGTGCCACCAGCAGCTGGCGACGGTGATCTTTCATGCTGTTGCCATGGCTAAAATCGACCACCAATCGCTGTGGTAAGCCCACGTCAGCGAGCGCCTCACAGGCCTCATCGACACTGGCGGTATCAAAGTTAGGGCGGTGGCCGCCGCGCAAGATCACATGGCCAATGGGATTACCCGCGGTGCGATAGATGGTCATTTTGCCATCTTTATCGGGGGAGTAAAAAATGTGGCTGTGGCGGGCAGTTTGCACCGCATCAATGGCGATACGGGTGTTGCCATCGGTGCCATTTTTAAAGCCCACCGGACATGAGAGGGCTGAGGCCATCTCTCGGTGTACCTGAGATTCCGTGGTGCGAGCGCCAATGGCACCCCAAGTGATCAAGTCGCTAATATACTGGCCGGTCACCATATCAAGAAATTCGGTGGCGGTGGGCAGGCCAATTTCATTGATATCGACTAACAGTTTGCGCGCCAGTTTTAGCCCCTCATTGACATCAAAGCTGCCATCGAGGCGCGGATCATTGATGAGGCCTTTCCACCCGACGGTGGTGCGGGGTTTCTCAAAATAGGTACGCATCACGATGCAAAGGCTAGTTTGGTATTGTTTGCGCAACCCATTGAGGCGCTCGGCATAGTCGCGGGCGGCGATGGGATCATGGATCGAGCAGGGGCCGACAATGACCAGCAGACGCTGATCGGCTCCGGTTAAAATGGCTTCCACTTCGCGGCGGGCATCCAGCAGATTCTGGGCAATGGTATCGGTGATCGGAAACGCGTGCGCCAGCTCGCTTGGAGTGATCAATGCCTCCAGGGGACGGGTGCGCATTTCATCTGTGTGAATGGACATACAACTCAAGTCTCGAGTGGGGGGGTCAGCCGCAGAGGGCGAAAAAGCAAGGGGATAAAATAAAGCAAAAGTCCTCTGATTGAAACCTTGGGAGGCTCTGATAGGATGTGAGGCCAAAATCGACGCAAGTTAAGAGGTATATCGCGTGGCAAAGCCAGGAGCAACCGGGATCACCCGTGTTATCAACGCAACCGGTTATAGCATGAAGGGGCTAAAAGCCGCTTGGATCAACGAAGCCGCCTTTCGTCAAGAGCTGATCTTGATCTTATTACTGATGCCATTGGCGTGCTGGGTGGGGGATTCATTGACTCAAACGCTGCTGCTGGTGGTGATCAGTTGGTTGGTGGTGATAGCGGAGATCCTTAACTCCGCCATTGAAGCGGTGGTCGATCGCATCGGCTCTGAGCATCACGAACTGTCAGGGCGCGCTAAGGATATGGGCTCTGCTGCGGTATTTATCGCGCTGGCACTCAATGGCCTGGTGTGGGGCGCGCTGGTGGGCCGTAATCTGCTTAGCTGGTGGTAATAATTAACTCCGATTAAACCCTGATGATTGCGCTGAGCGCAGATCCCAACAGGATAAAAAAGCCCGTCATCGATGACGGGCTTTTTGCAAGAGTTAAGTTGTAAGTACATGATTTAGTTGTTAAAACTTGCGTTAATGCAAGATCCGAGCACGGATAGTGCCATCAATCCCTTTGAGCCGAGCCAGTACCTTTTCGCTGTGCGGGGTTTCAATATCAATCACCACATAGCCAATATGGCTGCTGGTTTGCAAGTATTGGCCGGCGATGTTCACCCCCTCATCGGCAAATATTTGGTTGATTTGCTTCATCATGCCTGGTCGATTGTGATGAATATGCAGCAACCGGCTTGCTCCCGTGTGGCCTGGCAGTGACACCGCTGGAAAATTGACCGCCGAGAGGGTGGAGCCATTGTCAGAGTATTTGATCAGTTTATTGGCCACTTCTAGGCCGATATTTTCCTGCGCCTCTTGGGTGGTGCCACCAATGTGGGGGGTGAGGATCACGTTCTCTAACCCACGCAGGGGGCTCATAAAGGCTTCGTCATTTGAGCTGGGCTCAATGGGAAACACATCAATGGCCGCGCCGCTAAGGTGGCCACGGATGAGGGCATCGGTGAGCGCCTCAATATCGACGACCGATCCTCTCGCGGCATTGATCAAGATAGCGCCCGGCTTCATCAGCTCAAGCTGCTCGCGGGCGATCATCTGGTAGGTGGCCGCCGTTTCTGGCACGTGCAAGCTCACCACATCCGCGCCGCGAAGGAGCGCCTCCAGCGTTGGCACTTGCATCGCGTTACCTAAAGAGAGCTTGTGCTCGATATCGTAGTAACAGATCTTCATGCCGATGCTTTCGGCGAGAATGCCAAGCTGAGTTCCAATATGGCCGTAGCCGATGATCCCCAAGGTCTTGCCGCGGGCTTCTACCGCTTGGTTGGCCAGTTTTTCCCACACCCCGCGATGACACTTGGCATTTTTTTGTGGGATACCCCGCAGCAGCAGCAAGATCTCCCCTAGCACTAACTCTGCCACCGAGCGGGTATTTGAAAAGGGGGCGTTAAAGACGGGGATCCCACGGATCTGGGCTGCCTCTAACGCAACTTGATTAGTACCAATGCAAAAACAGCCGATCGCCATCAGCTTATTGGCAGCCTGCAGCACCTGTTCATTGAGCTGGGTACGTGAGCGCACCCCAATCAGATGGACATCACGGATCTGGGCGATCAGTGCCTCTTCACTGAGCGAAGTCTTGAAATGGGTCACATTGGTGTAACCGGCGCGGCGCAGTGTCTCTACGGCATTGGGGTGAACCCCCTCTAGCAGGAGCACCTTGATATTGTCTTTGTTTAACGAAAATGTGGCGGCCATCAAAATCCCTCTTGGCGTGTGATCCTAGTGTGTGATGCAGGTGCGTAATTGAGTGCGTAAATCGAGCGTGCAATCTTAAATCCAAATCAGATCGGTAAGCATGGGTAACGTAGCAAAAAGCGCAGGGAGATGGGAATGTTTGTGGGTAAGGCGCAGGCTTGATGTACCCAAGGTTTATATAGTCCCGCTTGATGTTCGCCATGGTTGCGAGTCCATGGGCACAGTCCATGCTGGTGAGTTAATCATGGTGAGCCAATAGTGCGGTTATGGGAGGTAAGGGATTGAAATATCAATAAAAACGGCGCCGCGTGGCGCCGTTTGCGAGGGTGGTTGATGATAAGCCACGGCGATGGGATCTCAATTATTGGATCAATATGCCCTCAGGGGTGCCCATGACCACCACATCTGCGCCGCGGGCTGCAAATAGACCATTGGTGACCACTCCAACGATGGCATTTAGCTGCACTTCTAGGGTTTTGGCATCAGTAATAGCCAGCTCTTTGACATCCAAGATCAGGTTGCCGTTGTCGGTGACTACCCCTTCTCGCCAGACCGGGTTGCCACCGAGTTTGCGGATCTCGCGGGCCACGTAGGCGCGCGCCATGGGGATCACCTCTACCGGCAGTGGGAAGCGACCCATCACGGCAACCGTCTTGGTGTTGTCGATGATGCAAATGAATTTATCGGCCACTGCGGCAACAATTTTTTCGCGAGTCAGCGCCGCGCCACCGCCTTTGATCATGTCACGGGTGGCATTGATCTCATCAGCGCCATCGACATAGATACTCAGGGCCTCGATGTCGTTAAGGTCAAACACCGGGATCCCTAAGTTTTTAAGCCGTTGGGTTGAGGCTTCTGAGCTAGATACTGCCCCTTTGATCTCATCTTTCATGGTCGCCAGCGCATCGATAAAATGGTTGACGGTAGAGCCAGTGCCGACGCCTACGATGGTGCCTGGTACCACATATTTGAGCGCAGCCCAACCGGCCGCCTTCTTCATTTCATCTTGAGTCATGATGGATCCTTTAAGGAAAAAAGCGGGCGCATTATATCCAACCTGCTACCCCGTCGCGACCTTGTTGCTCACGTTCTGGCACAAAACCGATGAGTCAGCTAATCAGTCAACCAATTCGCTCACCGGCCAACCCGCCACTGTCTATTCAAACTGCCAACACCGGCTTGGGGTGATGATCTGGGGCAGAGGCACATCCCATACCGCGCGTGGCAATGCATCGACCAACTGACAGTCGTGGGCGATACCAAGGGGCTTGGGGCCACGCTTATGTTCATGCCAACTGGCAAGGGTGCGATCGTAGTAGCCGCCCCCCATGCCAAGACGATTACCCTTGGTATCAAAGGCGACCAGCGGGGTGCAGATAATATCGAGGGCGCAGTGGGGCACGACATGCAACATATCGAGCTCGGGCTCTTCGATGCCATAGCGGTTACGGATCATCGGGCTGGTGGCGGTGTAGCGCAAAAAGAGCAGGTGCCCTGGGGTAAAGGGGTGCAAGGCGGGCAGGTAAATTTCTTTGTGCTGGGCCCATAACCAGTGGATCGTGGGCAGGGGGTTGAGCTCGCCGTCATGGGCTAAATAAAGGGCAATCCGTTTGGCAGCAAGGATCTCGGGGTGCTGTTTAAACTGGGCCAGCAGCCGCTGGGCGGCCTGTTGCTGCTCGGTGGGAGTTAACTGGTTGCGCCGTTGGCGCACTTGTTGACGCACTTTTTGACATAAAGAGTGGCGCATACATTCAAACTCAGGCATTGAATACCTCTGGCATGACGCTTGCCTCACATAGACATCAGGGTATGAACTAACAATGTGAACTAACGGTGTGCACTGACCGTATGAGCGGGCAAGCTGGGTATAACAGTTAGCCAGTCAGCCCGTCAGTCAGTGCCGCAATCGGGACAAGGATATGTTGCCCCGATTGCGTATTGGAAATCAGCGAGTCGGGATTAACGCGGCGCCATCTGATGCTTAATAAAGACTGCCGCCAGCGCCGCCACTGCCAACGCCATGGGATAAAAGCTCATGCTTACCACCGCAAGGGGTGAGAGGGCGAAAATAGAGCCCAGCAGCAGCGCTTGGGCGCCCCAAGGGATCAAGCCTTGTATCACGCAAGAGAAGATATCGAGCAAAGACGCGGCGCGCCGTGGAATAACCCCATGTTGCTTGGCAAGATCGCGCGCCACCTTGCTAGCCACAATAATGGCCACCGTATTATTGGCAGTGCAAAGATTGGTCAAGCTCACTACGCCAGCAATCCCAAGCTCGGCGGCTTTTTCGTTCTGCTCGCCATTATGTTCGCGGGTGAAGCAGGCAATCAGGGCGCTGATCCGCTCGCTGATCCATGCCAATCCTCCTTGGCGCTCCATCAGGGCCCCTAGACCGCCGATCAGCATGGAGAGTAAAAAGATCTCCTGCATGCCGGTAAAACCCTGATAGATATCTTTGCTGAACTGCACGAGGGCGTAGCCGTTGATCATGCCTACCGCACCGGCGGCTAAAATACCGACCCCCAGCACCACAAATACATTCACGCCAGCTAGCGCGAGCCCAAGGATCAATAAGTAGGGCATCACTTTAATGAGCTCAACGGGATGGGGGCTCACTGGCGCCGCGCCAGCCGATCCCAAGGCCAGATAGAGCACGATCACCGCCAGCGCCGCAGGGGCTGCAATTTTAACGTTTTCACGAAATTTATCTCTCATCTCACAGCCCTGACTACGGGTCGCGGCGATGGTGGTATCTGAGATGATGGAGAGGTTATCGCCAAACATGGCGCCAGAGAGAATGGTGCCAGCCATGAGCACCGGATCGATGCCAGCCGCTTGCGCCACACCAAGGGCGACCGGCGCCACCGCGCCAATGGTGCCCATAGAGGTACCCATAGAGGTGGCAATAAAGGCTGAAATGAGAAATAGCCCCGGCAGCAGTGCCCAGCCTGGGATAAGCGAGAGCCCGAGGGCCACGGTTGCATCCACCCCGCCGGTGGCCTTGGCCACACTGGCAAACGCCCCTGCGAGCAGGTAGATGAGGCACATAGCGATGATGTTGCTGTTGCCCACACCGGCGAAAAACGTTTCAAGGTTTTTGTTAAATCCCTCGTTCCCTAGCACCAATGCCAGCATCACCGCGGGCAGCGCTGCAACAGGGGCCGGTAGCTGATAAAAGGCAAATTCCACCCCTTGCAGGGTTAGCCAAGTACCGGTACCGATAAAGAGGGTGAGAAAGACCAGAAGTGGCAGCAAGGCCTTGGCACTGGGTTGAGTCTGGATCATGTATTCCTCTGATAGTGAACAATGACCGCCTGTCATGCTCTGTTAGGTGGCGCGATGAGCGCCGGATTAACGATTAGATGAATCGCTGGCTTAAAAAACAGAGTGGGCTTCCTGCCCCATTAGGCTGCCCACCATAGTGAGTCTCTCCCCCTTGGTCAAGATAGACGTCCAGATGGATAAATATTTAGGTTGGCCGATTTTGTCTGAGTGATTAAATCCGTTAAATATTCGGATTAAATTAGATATCTCGTTGATTTGTCGGATGAGGGCGCCAGCATACAGTGAGCTTTTCAAAGCCTGCGCAGGCTGGTAAAAGGGTCCCTTTCCATAATAAATGCAAAATAAGAGGGTGAAGATGGACACGCAGATCAGTGTAGCCGTGATGGGCTGTAATGGCCGAATGGGTAAGGTATTGCTTGAAGCTATCACCCAGACTGAGGGTGTGACCGTCGGGGCGGCGCTCGAGCGGCCTGGTTCGGTGGTGATTGGGCTTGATGCCGGTGAGCTTAATGGGCTTGGCCATCTTGGTGTGGCGATAAGCGATAGCCTTGAAAAGGTGCGCGATGAGTACGATCTCATCATCGATTTTACTCGCCCCGAGGTAACTCTGGCCAATCTGGCCTTTGCATTGGCCCACCACAAGCCGATGGTGATTGGCACCACCGGTTTTGATGAGGCAGGCAAGGCCGCGCTGAAAGAGGCGGGCAAGCAGATCGGCATCGTGTTCGCCTCTAACTACTCGGTGGGCGTCAATCTGGTATTTAAGCTCTTAGAGCAGGCCGCCAAGGTGATGGGGGATTACACCGACATCGAGATCATCGAAGGCCACCATCGCCACAAAGTGGATGCGCCATCTGGCACAGCGCTCTCTATGGGGGAGGTCGTGGCAAATACCTTGGGGCGTGATCTTAAAGAGTGCGCCGTCTATGGCCGAGAGGGGATCACTGGTGAGCGAGATCGTAACACCATCGGTTTTTCCACCATTCGCGCCGGCGATATAGTGGGGGAGCACACGGTGATGTTTGCCGATATTGGCGAGCGAGTAGAGATAAGCCACAAAGCCTCAAGCCGTCTCACCTTTGCCAATGGCGCCGTGCGGGCGAGTAAATGGCTAGCCACGCAACCAGCAGGCCTTTATGACATGCAAGATGTGCTCAATTTAAAATGACTGGGATGAGCCTTATTTGAACAAAACAAGGCCTACCCCTTGGCCCCACCTTGGCTTACAAATGTGGGGCATAACACTATAAAAATGTAAAAACTGCCATGTTAGTCACATTTTTGACTCAAACTGCAATAAATGATGGGTTTGTGTTGCTGTATGCTCATTCACGTCGTTGAAACCCTCATTAAGTAACAAAAAAAGACCTATCAGTGGTCACTTTTGTCATTAACTTATAACAAATAGGAAGGAATATAAATTCAAATCAAGAAAAACGTTTTCTGTTTTTCTTTTGATGTCTGCGCGCATTTTTTAGCTAATTTTGTTTATGTTTTCTGTTATTTATTATTTTTAAGTGCGTTGTAATCAATGGGTTTTATTTGCTTTGTTGTGCAAAAAACCTTGTTAACAGCTAAAGTATAAAAATATCTGTATTTGTTAATGTTTATGGTTTGTGAAATCATAAAAGCGCATATAAATATACTAACTTTGCCTATTTATTGAATATTAAAGCATATACTGCGCGAAAAGATGTTGATAACCCCACTTTTTTTAGTAAAATGCGCGCAATTTGCCAAAAACCTGCTGGTTCGCACTCTCTTAAACGAGACGCTAAGCCCGCAACAGCCAGGTAAATTGCTGAATTTAAAGCTAAACAACTGGAGGTTGTCTTGAATCACATAGCATTGCTAGTGCTGGAAGATGGAACTGTATTTAAAGGGGTGTCCATCGGCGCGAAGGGATGTGCCGTTGGTGAAGTGGTGTTCAACACGTCGATGACGGGCTATCAAGAAATTCTCACTGATCCTTCATATTCTCGTCAAATCGTCACCCTCACGTACCCTCATATCGGCAACACCGGCACCAACAGCGAAGATGAAGAGTCCAGTCAAATCCATGCGCAAGGATTGATCATTCGGGACCTTCCGATACTTGCCTCCAATTTCCGCAATCAGCAATCCCTCTGTGACTACCTCACATCTCACCACATCGTTGGCATCGCCGACATCGACACCCGCAAACTGACCCGGATCTTGCGAGAAAAAGGTGCCCTCGCGGGCTGCATTTATAGCGGCGAACTCACCGCGACACCGGACTTGGCTGCTCGCGGACAGGAGTATGCCCTCGAACAGGCGCGCGCCTTTCCCGGGTTAAAGGGGATGGATTTGGCCAAAGAGGTCACCGTTGGTGAGGCGTACAACTGGGCCGAAGGGAGCTGGCAGCTTGGCAAGGGGCACGTTACCCCAGATGCCGACCAGCTCAAATACCACGTAGTGGCCTATGACTTTGGCGTTAAACGTAACATTTTGCGGATGCTGGTGGATCGGGGCTGTCGCCTGACCGTGGTGCCGGCCCAAACGCCAGCCGCCGAGGTATTGGCGATGAATCCAGATGGCATCTTCCTCTCTAATGGCCCGGGCGATCCTGAGCCGTGCGACTACGCCATCGAGGCTATCAAGGCTTTCCTCAGTACCAACACGCCGCTGTTCGGCATCTGTCTGGGTCACCAGCTGCTGGGTCTGGCCTCTGGTGCTAAGACCGTCAAGATGAAGTTTGGCCATCACGGCGCCAACCACCCGGTGAAGAGCTTGGCGGATCACACCGTGATGATCACCGCGCAAAACCATGGCTTTGCGGTGGATGAGCAAAGCCTGCCAGATTGCCTGCGCGCCACCCACGTCTCTCTGTTTGATGGCTCCCTGCAAGGCATTCATCGCACCGACCGGCCAGCCTTTAGCTTTCAAGGGCACCCTGAAGCCAGCCCAGGCCCACACGATTGCGCCGGTCTTTTTGACCACTTTATTGAACTCATCAAGCTGTATCGCGCTTAAGAGGAAAAGAGAAGCCATGCCAAAACGTAACGATTTACAGAGCATTCTGATCCTCGGCGCCGGCCCCATTGTCATTGGCCAAGCCTGCGAATTTGACTACTCCGGCGCTCAAGCGTGCAAAGCCCTGCGCGAGGAGGGCTACCGGGTCATCTTGGTGAACTCCAACCCAGCCACTATCATGACCGATCCTGAGATGGCCGACGCCACCTACATCGAGCCCATCACTTGGGAAGTGGTGCGCGAAATCATCAAGAAAGAGCGCCCGGACGCCATCTTGCCCACCATGGGCGGTCAAACGGCGCTTAACTGCGCGCTGGATCTCGAAAAGCATGGCGTGCTGGCCGAGTTCGGTGTCGAGATGATCGGTGCCACCGCGGATGCCATCGATAAGGCCGAAGATCGCTCCCGCTTTGATAAGGCGATGCGCAGCATCGGCCTTGAGTGTCCACGTGCCGGCATCGCCCACAATATGGAAGAGGCGTGGGGCGTGCAGCAGATGGTTGGCTTTCCTTGCATCATCCGCCCCTCTTTTACCATGGGTGGCTCGGGTGGCGGCATTGCGTATAACACCGAAGAGTTCGTCGAGATCTGTGAGCGGGGACTGGATTTATCGCCCACCAACGAGCTGCTCATCGATGAATCCTTGATCGGCTGGAAAGAGTACGAGATGGAAGTGGTGCGGGATCGCAACGACAACTGCATCATCGTCTGCGCCATCGAAAACTTCGACCCCATGGGTATTCATACCGGTGACTCCATCACGGTCGCGCCTGCTCAGACCCTGACCGACAAGGAGTACCAGCTGATGCGCAGTGCCTCTATGGCGGTGCTGCGCGAGATCGGCGTCGAAACGGGTGGCTCCAACGTGCAGTTCGGTATCAACCCCAAAGATGGCCGCATGGTCATCATCGAAATGAACCCGCGGGTGTCGCGATCTTCTGCGCTCGCCTCCAAGGCGACCGGTTTTTCCATCGCCAAAATTGCCGCCAAGCTTGCTATCGGTTACACCCTCGATGAGCTGATGAACGACATCACAGGCGGTCGCACGCCGGCCTCTTTTGAGCCAGCCATCGACTACGTGGTCACCAAGGTGCCACGCTTTAACTTTGAAAAGTTTGCCGGTGCTAACGATCGGTTGACGACTCAGATGAAATCGGTCGGTGAAGTGATGGCCATCGGTCGCAACTTCCAGGAGTCCTTGCACAAGGCGCTGCGCAGTCTTGAGACTGGTAAAACCGGCTTTGACCCCATGGTCGATCTTAATGCCCCGGACTCTTTGACTCGCATTCGCTACGAGCTGCAAGATGCCGGTTGTGACCGGATCTGGTACATCGCGGATGCGTTTCGCGCCGGTCTTTCGATGGATGGGATTTTTCGGTTAACTAAAATTGACCCTTGGTTTTTGGTGCAGATTGAAGATCTGGTCAAGCTGGAAGAGGAGGTGAAAGAGCGCGGTATGGCCGGTCTTGATGCCGAGTTCTTGCGCGCCTTAAAGCGCAAGGGGTTTGCCGATGCGCGGTTGGCCAAGATCCTTGGCGTCGCCGAAGGGGAAGTGCGCAAGCTGCGCGCCCGCCACAACATCTTCCCGGTCTACAAGCGGGTCGATACCTGCGCCGCTGAGTTTGCCACCGACACGGCCTACCTCTATTCGAGCTATGACGAGGAGTGCGAAGCGGCCCCAAGCAACCGCGACAAGATCATGATCATCGGCGGCGGCCCGAACCGCATCGGTCAGGGGATCGAATTTGACTACTGCTGCGTACATGCAGCGCTAGCCCTGCGTGAGGATGGCTACGAGACCATCATGGTCAACTGTAATCCTGAGACCGTCTCCACCGATTACGACACCTCAGATCGCCTCTACTTCGAGCCCGTGACCCTGGAAGATGTGCTGGAAATCGTGCGCATCGAAAAACCCAAGGGTGTGATTGTCCAGTACGGTGGCCAGACCCCGCTCAAACTGGCTCGCGCCCTGGAAGCAAGCGGCGTGCCGATCATCGGTACCAGCCCGGACGCCATCGATCGGGCAGAAGATCGCGAGCGCTTCCAGTCTGCCGTCGAGCGCCTTGGCCTCAAGCAGCCGGAAAACGGCACCGTCACCGCATTAGAGCCGGCGGTGCAGACGGCCTTGCGCATCGGTTATCCGCTGGTGGTGCGCCCCTCCTACGTGTTAGGTGGCCGCGCCATGGAAATTGTCTATGACGAGACCGACCTGCGCCGCTACTTCGCCGAGGCGGTGAGCGTCTCTAACGAATCTCCCGTACTGCTAGACCGCTTCTTAGACGATGCCATCGAGCTGGACGTGGATGCCATCTGCGACGGTGTTGACGTGGTCATCGGCGGCATCATGGAGCACATCGAGCAGGCGGGGATCCACTCCGGTGATTCGGGTTGCTCCTTGCCGCCTTATACCTTGCCTAAGAAAATTCAGGACGAGATCCGCCTGCAGGTGCGCAAATTGGCGCTAGAGCTCGGGGTTATTGGCCTGATGAACGCCCAGTTTGCGGTCAAAGGCGATGATATCTACCTCATTGAGGTGAATCCACGCGCGGCCCGTACCGTGCCGTTCGTCTCCAAGGCGACCGGTGCGCCGCTGGCCAAAATTGCCGCCCGCGTGATGGCCGGCCAATCCTTGCAGAGCCAAGGCTTTACCCAAGAGATCATCCCACCTTATTACTCGGTCAAAGAGGTGGTGTTGCCGTTTGCCAAGTTCCCGGGGGTTGACCCGCTGCTGGGGCCAGAGATGCGCTCAACCGGTGAGGTGATGGGGGTGGGCAGCAGCTTTGCGAAGGCCTACGCCAAGGCGCAACTGGGTGCCAACCACGCTGTGCCCAAAGAGGGCCGCGCCTTGCTGTCGGTGCGTCACAGCGACAAGGCGCAGGTGGTCGATCTGGCCGCCAAGCTGCTGGCCCTTGGCTATGAGCTCGATGCCACCCACGGCACCGCAGTAGCGCTCGGGGAGGCCAACATTAATCCGCGCTTGGTAAATAAGGTGCACGAAGGGCGCCCGCACATTTTGGATCGGATCAAAAATGGCGAGTACACCTACATCGTCAATACCGCCGAAGGGCGGGTGGCGATTGAGGACTCTAAGCAGCTGCGCCGGGCCGCGTTACAAAACAAAGTGGCCTATACCACCACCATGAACGAAGCCTTTGCCACCTGCATGGCCATTACCATGGATGCCACCGCGAGCGTTAATTCGCTGCAAGCCCTGCATGTACAGGTGAAAAACCGCCAGTAGCACGGGCGCCAAGACGTGTAGATATGTGCAACCCTCGCCAGTGATGGCGGGGGTTGATGTTTATGGGGCGCGATCCTTTCGCACCCGTTTCACCCACGACCTGGGATCCTTTACAATAGGGCCACTTTATTTGTCAGCGCCGTGCCTGCGGCGCTGCTTACGTGACGGAAATATCTATGACTTGCGTGCCCTCTTATCGACTCCTCGCCTTGTGTTCTGCGTTGCTGCTAGCCGGTTGTGCCAGTGAGCCAACCTCAGCCCCAACCCAAGGGGGCTTTATCACCTTGCCTGCAACAAAACCTAAGCTCAAGCCCACTGCTACGCCCCACCAAAAGCCGGTAGCCAAACCCCGTAAGCCTACGGCGGCCCAGGTTGCCACCCAAGCACGCAAGCCGGCAGATATGAAAAACCGCATCGTGCGATTTTTACCGCGCAACGTGCAAGACCGCCAAGGGTGGGCCAATGATGTGGTGACGGCGCTCAGAACCCAAGGGCTGGCCGTCAGTGATCACAACGTCTGTAGCGTGCTGGCGGTCGCCGAGCAAGAGGCCACCTATCAGGCTGACCCTGTGGTGCCGGGCCTTGGCAAGATTGCCTGGAAAGAGATCAATGGCCGAGCAGCTAAGTTGTTGATCCCTGAATTTGTAGTGCGAGCCGCACTTTCTATCAATTCGCCCACCGGCAAAACCTATGCCGAGCGGATCGATAAATTGCGCACCGAGCGGGAGATGAGTGAAATTTTTGAGGATATGATCAGCATTGTGCCGATGGGCAAGACCTTGTTTGGTAACTTAAATCCGGTCCATACCGGTGGTCCGATGCAGGTGAGCATCGACTTTGCTGAGGCCAATGTAGATGGCTACCCCTATTCGGTGAAAGATTCCATTCGCCATGAAGTCTTTACCCGTCGTGGTGGCATTTGGTTTGGCACCAAACATATCTTTGGCTATCCCACCGACTACCCCGATACCCTCTATCGCTTTGCCGATTTTAATGCCGGTTGGTACGCCAGCCGTAATGGGGCATTTCAGGCGGCCGTGAGCCGAGTGAGTGGCAAAACCTTGGCCCTTGATGGCGATCTCATCCGTTACGATTCAGATGAACCAGGCTCGACCGAGCTCGCCATTTATACCCTCGCTAGCCGCCTGAATATGAGCAAGCAGGCCATTCATCAGAGTTTGCGCAAAGGGGACAGTGCTGAGTTTGCTAAGACCGATCTCTATCAGCGGGTGTATGCCTTGGCAGACAAGCAAGCAGGCAAGCGGTTGCCCCGCGCCATCTTGCCTGGGATTGTGCTCAAAAGCCCGAAGATCACGCGTAACCTCACCACCGCATGGTTTGCAAAACGGGTTGATGAGCGCGAGCAACGCTGCGTGCGGCAGATGGCGAGCCTTCGCTAGCCTCATCTTTAAGAGATAGTGGTAAAAAACAGGGGTAAAAAACAGTGACAACACACGTGCAAAACAGGTCACTTAACCCATTGCTATCCACATTTGCAGTGAAGGGATGTCAGACTGCGACAGACAACAACAGATAACAACAGAAAATGACAGGGCAGCCAGTTGGCTGCCCTGTCATTTTTAGGGGGGGCGATCATGTTGGCAGTGGCTGCGAGTGTCAGCCCATTGGCCATAAACCCCGCCGCCCGACGCATCGTGATGGCCATCGTTTTCCTCTTCGCACTCACTCTGTGATTGATTTTTTTTGTCAAAAAGGTGAGGGAAGTCGACGCAAAGGGGTAAAAAGTGCGGCAGACTGCGACGGCCATCTCAAAACCGGGGTAGCGGATGAATGCCCGCTTTGATGAGTGGTGGTCAAGGGAACATGGCTGCGTCATCGAGGTTCACAGTCCGCAATCGTCAGTGACAGGTAGATGTCATCAAGGGGTGTTTGATGGTAATAGGCAATCGTAAAACTAGATTGATTTGAACTTTTTAATCTGGTTTTGAAAGTGTTTTAGGAGTGGTAGTCTAGTTCCAATTGCAAAGCAACCCAGTTTTGCCGTCATTATCCACAATGAGGATCTGATAGATGAACAACAACGCTAATGGGGCCGGTCAGTGCCCAATCGCTCACGGCGCGAATACCACCGCCGGCCAAGAACATCAAGCCTGGTGGCCGAATGCGCTTAATCTCGACATTTTGCACCAGCACGATACCAAGACAAATCCAATGGATGAGTCTTTTGATTATGCACAAGCGTTTAACACCCTCGATTACGCGGCCCTTAAAGCAGATCTGAATAACCTGATGACCGACAGCCAACCTTGGTGGCCTGCTGACTGGGGTCACTACGGTGGTTTGATGATCCGTATGGCGTGGCACTGTGCGGGTAGCTACCGTGCGACCGATGGTCGTGGTGGTGCTAACACCGGTAACCAGCGTTTTGCGCCACTTAACAGCTGGCCTGATAACGTCAACTTGGATAAAGCCCGTCGTCTGCTGTGGCCAATTAAGCAAAAATATGGCAACCAAATCTCTTGGGCTGACCTGATTATTTTGGCGGGTACCGTGGCATATGAGTCAATGGGTCTGAAGACCTTTGGTTTTGCCGGCGGCCGTGAAGATATTTGGCATCCAGAAAAAGACACCTATTGGGGTTCTGAGAAAGAGTGGCTGGCCCATAGCGGCAGCGAAGGCTCCCGTTATAGCGGTGAGCGTGACCTTGAAAACCCATTGGCATCGGTGATGATGGGCCTTATCTACGTTAACCCAGAAGGGGTTGATGGTACCCCTGATCCGATTAAAACTGCCCATGACATGCGGGTGACCTTTGCTCGGATGGGTATGAACGATGAAGAAACCGTTGCCCTGACTGCCGGTGGTCATACCGTTGGTAAAGCGCACGGTAACGGTAACCCTGCCAAGCTAGGTCCTGCGCCTGAAGGGGCAGATATTCACGAGCAAGGCTTTGGCTGGGTCAACAACGAAGCGCGCGGCATTGGTCGTGACACAGTGTCAAGTGGCCTTGAAGGCGCGTGGACCAGTAACCCAACTCAGTGGGATAACGGCTACTTCAAAATGTTGCTTGGCCATGACTGGTGGCTGCAAAAGAGCCCAGCCGGTGCATGGCAGTGGGAGCCGGTGGTCATCAAAGAAGAAGATCGCCCTGTTGACGTAGAAGATGCCTCTATTCGTTGCAACCCAATGATGACCGATGCGGACATGGCGTTGCGCTTTGACCCTGTCTATCGCGAGATCTCATTGCGTTTTGCCGCAGATCAAGAGCAGTTTACCGACGCGTTTGCCCGTGCATGGTTTAAGTTGACTCACCGTGATATGGGGCCAACAAGCCGTTACTTAGGTCCAGAAGTGCCAAGCGAAGTGCTGGTATGGCAAGATCCTATCCCTGCGGTTGATTATCAACTTTCTGAAGATGAGCTCCGTGAGCTGAAAGTAAAACTGCTGGCCTGCGGTATCGCGCCTGCTGATCTTATTGCGACCGCATGGGACAGTGCCCGTACTTACCGTGGTTCAGATTTCCGTGGTGGTGCTAACGGTGCGCGTATTCGTCTGGCACCAATGAACGCATGGCAAGGTAACGAGCCTGCGCGCCTTGAGAAAGTCCTGAACGCCTTGATTGCGCTGCAAGGGACCTTAGCAAAACCGGTGAGCATTGCTGACCTGATTGTGCTAGGTGGTAGTGCGGCTGTTGAGCAGGCGGCTAAATTGGCTGGGGTAGAGATCACTGTGCCGTTTGCCGCAGGTCGTGGCGACGCCACTCTTGAGCAGACCGACCCTGAGTCCTTTGCCTACCTTGAACCGTTGCACGACGGTTTCCGTAACTGGCAGCAGGCACACTACAAAGTGCAGCCAGAAGAGATGATGCTCGATCGTGCCCAGTTGCTGGGGCTGACTGCTCGTGAAATGACCGTGTTGATCGGTGGTATGCGAGTGCTGGGAGCCAACCATGGCGGCACTAAGCACGGGGTCTTTACCGACCGTGTTGGAGTGCTGAGCAATGACTTCTTTGTTAATTTGACTGACATGGGTTATCGCTGGAAGCCAACTGGCCGCAACAGCTACGACATCGTGGAATCTCAAAGTGGCAAAGTGAAGTGGACTGCAACCCGGGTTGATCTGGTGTTTGGTTCTAACTCAGTGCTGCGTGCTTACGCCGAGCTGTATGCTCAAAATGACAGCAAAGAGAAGTTTGTACGCGATTTTGTCAAGGCGTGGGTCAAAGTGATGAACAATGACCGTTTTGATTTAAAGTAAGATTTCACTGTTGAACTAAAACGCCAGCCGTAAGGCTGGCGTTTTTATTTAGGTCTGTTTATGACGGCCACATAGGCGCTCTGCTTGACCGTGATGGGGCCCTAGCTTGGTAGGCTTAAGCCGTTGCTGTTGGCCGCGTCATGATAGAGCTCGGCCAATAAAAAGAGCGCAATTGCGCTCTTTTTTTATTTGATCAACCGCGAGCGGGGCATTAGAACCCTTTGTTAAGGCCTGCGGCATCTTCTTTAGCAATCAGCTCAATTTTGTAACCGTCAGGATCTTCGACAAACGCAATCACTGTGGTGCCCCCCATGACGGGGCCTGGCTCGCGGGTGATCTTGGCACCCGCTGCGCGCAGGGCATCGCAAGTGGCATAAATATCGTCAGCTTCTAGCGCGATATGGCCGTAAGCAGAGCCCAGGTCATATTCACTCACTCCCCAGTTGTAGGTCAGCTCGATCACCGCGTTATCGTGCTCATCGCCATAACCCACAAACGCTAAAGTGTACTTGTATTCGCTGTTCTCGCTTTTGCGCAGCAGTTTCATGCCAAGTACCCGGGTGTAAAAATCGATAGAGCGTGGCAGATCGCCAACACGCAGCATGGTGTGTAACAGTCTCATGGGGTAGTTCTCCGGTAGGTGAGGGGGCGCGATGAAAAAGGCGTGAGCAAAACGGGTAATAACGATCGCAAAGGCCTTAACAACCGCGCTTAGCTATCAGGATAAATTTTGTCTTTGTATTCACACAAGTCTTCGATGAGACATGACCCACAGCGGGGTTTTCTGGCTAAACAGGTGTAACGCCCGTGCAAGATCAGCCAATGATGCACATCGAGCTTAAACTCGGCAGGCACCACTTTTAGCAGTTTTTCTTCCACTTGATCCACATTTTTACCAACGGCAAAGCCAGTACGATTAGAGACCCGAAAAATATGGGTATCAACGGCGATGGTGGGCCAACCAAACGCGGTATTAAGCACCACATTGGCAGTCTTGCGACCGACCCCTGGCAGCGCTTCGAGCGCCTCGCGGTTCTCTGGCACCTCGCCGCCATGGCGTGCCAGCAGGATGGCGCAGGTCTTGATGACGTTTTCGGCCTTGGTATTAAACAGGCCAATGGTCTTGATGTAGCTTTTGAGCCCCTCAACCCCCAGATCTAGCATGGCCTGTGGGGTGTTAGCCACGGGATAGAGCTTATCGGTGGCTTTGTTAACGCTGACATCGGTCGCCTGCGCCGAGAGCAGCACGGCAATCAATAGCTCAAAGGGCGAACTGAAATTGAGCTCGGTCGTGGGATGAGGGTTATTGGCCCGTAGCCGCTCTAGGATCTCTTTGCGTTTGTGGTTGTTCATCGTATTGGGTATCCCATCATAGCTCGGTCGCCCGCACCGGCGGGGTGACCGTCGTGGCAGGCGCGCTGACGCGGCAGTGAGCCAAGGTGGCCGACTGTTTGCAATCGCGCCAATCGTTGATGGCATTTTTGGCCGCAATCAGCAGTCCAAGACCGATAAAGCCCCCCGGTGGCAAAATTGCGAGCAGCATGCTGGCATCGGCATGAAATAGCTCAATACGCAACGATTTCGCCCAATCCCCAAGCAGCAGCTCAGCCCCATCAAACAGGGTGCCCATGCCGATGATCTCTCGCAGGCCACCTAGCACCAGCAGCACCAAGGTAAAGCCAAGGCCCATCATCAAGCCATCGATGGCGGCCAGTAGCGGGGGATTTTTCGAGGCATAAGCCTCCGCGCGGCCAATGATCACGCAGTTAGTGACGATCAGCGCGATAAAGATCCCAAGTGCCTGATAAAGGCCATAGGTGTAAGCGTTCATTAACAACTGCACGCTGGTCACCAAGGATGCAATGATCATCACATAGATGGGGATGCGGATCTCTTTTGGCACCCAGTTACGCACCAGCGACACCGCCACATTCGAGCAGATCAGCACCGTCATGGTGGCAAGACCAAGCCCTAAGGCATTAGTAAAGGTTGAGGAGACCGCAAGGGTGGGGCACAGCCCGAGCACTTGCACCAGCGAGGGGTTGTTCTTCCAAAGCCCTTGGGTCATGAGCTCTTTGATTGCGCTTTTATGCTCATCTTTTGGCTGGTGGGCCTCGGTAAGCGGGGCGCTGTCTGTTGCCATCTGTTCAATTTCGTTCATGACGGTTGACTCCGATTATTGCGCGGCGGGTTGTTGCGCCGATGGGCAAGCAGGAGCGCGACTGAGCAACTCAGGCTGGGCTTGTTGCAGTGTCAGCACATTCTTCACCGCTTTGACCACGGCCCGCGGGGTGATAGTGGCGCCGGTAAAGGCATCAAACTCACCGCCATCTTTTTTCACCGCCCACTGGGCGGCATTGGTGGGGCTTAAAAACTTGCCCACAAAGCTGTTAATCCAGTTCGATTTTTTAAGCTCGATCTTATCACCAAGGCCCGGGGTTTCATGGTGAGCAAGCACTCGCACTGCGGTGATGGTGCCTTTGGCATCAAAACCCGTCACGATACGGATCGCCCCGCTGTACCCATCTGGCGCAATAGCTTCGAGGGCATAGCCCGTCACCGCCCCCTTTTTGCTGGCGGTATAGAGGGCTTGCGGCTGATCACTACCAAGATATTTGCGGCTGGTAACGAGCTTGCAGCTGGCCAATAGATCGTTGTCATAGCTGCCTGCTGGCAGCAGCATGGCAAGGGTCTGTTGCTTTTCATATTGCTGCTGCTTGGCGATGGTGGTTCGGGTGAGCTCAAAGGTCAGCACCACGAGCGAGGTGCAGCCCAGCGCAAAGGCGGCCAAGATCAGGCCGTTGCGGCGCATGCTTTTTAACATGGTTGCGCTCCATTAATGGGCAGAAGAGTGGCAAAAAAAGTGCGATAAACGGTGCCAGAAAAGGCGCCATATAAAGCGGCATAACAAGCGTCATACACAGCGGCGAACACAGTCATTGCTTGCGCGCCCCATATACTTTTGGCCGAGTTAGGCTGTCAATCAAAGCCACACACAGGTTGGCGAGCAGCACCGCAAAGGCAAAAGCATCAGGGTACCCGCCAAAGCGGCGAATGATGTACACCAGCGTGCCAATCAACACCCCATAAATCAAACGACCACGGGGAGTCGTGCTGGCTGTCACAGGATCGGTGGCGATAAAAAACGCCCCCAACATGGTGGCTCCACTAAATAGATGAAAGATTGGCGTGGCGGTGGCATCTGGGCTAACCACATAGCCAATGGTTGAGGCCAGCAACAGGGCCCCTACAATCGCGGTTGGAATGCGCCAGCTAATCACTTTTTGCTGCACTAAGAACAAGCCACCCAGCAGATAGCCAAGGTTAACCCAGCTCCAGCCGATGCCGCCCCAGCCTTCAAACAGCGGGCCCGTTAAGATCTCTTGAGTGGTGAATCCTTGAGTCAGGCCAGTTTTGAGGGTATCAAGGGGGGTCGCCATGGTAAGGCCATCTACCCCTTGTTTGAGCTGAGCCATGCTGTAGCCATCTAAGCTAAAGCCGGTAAAAATAACCGACACCGCATCCCCAAATCCAAGATGATAGGCAGCCACATTTTGAGGGGGCAGCCAGCTGGTCATCTGCACCGGAAAAGAGACCAGCAGTAACACATACGCGACCATGGCTGGGTTAAACAGGTTATGGCCAAGGCCACCATACAGATGTTTGGCCACAATAATGGCAAACGCCGTGCCCACCACTAGCATCCACCACGGCAGCAATGGTGGCAGCGAGACACCGATCAGCACAGCGGTAAGCGCTGCACTGCCATCCATCAGGGCGGCTTTAATGGGGCGGCCACGCAATTTAAGTACCAGCCCTTCACAGGCTAACGCGGTCACTAATGCCAGCAAGATCTGAATAACAGAGCCCCAGCCAAAGAACCAAGTTTGCGCTAGCAAGCCCGGCAGGCAAGCCACGATGACGAGCAGCATCAGGGTGCGAGTCTGTTTGCGGTTATGGGCAAACGGCGCCGTTGCAATATTGAACATGAGTCTGTCAGTTACCTTGTGGTTGTGCGCTCAGTTGACGGTGCATCTGCCGCTGTGACAATGTGATCTGCCGGTGCTGGGTTAGCGTTGACGTGAGCGGCGGCCAGCTTTTTCGCCTTAGCCCGCGCCACGGCAGCGGCGATGGCGGCTTTTTTAGGATCAACCGGCGCCGTTGCGCCATCCCCTTGCGGGGCCTTAACCGCGTCAGTTAGTAGGGGCGCAGGCCTGCGTGTTGGGTCGGATGTTGGCTCAACTGCTGGCTCAACTATTGGCTCAACTGTTGGCTCAACTGTTGCCTCAATGATTGGGTTAAGGGTTGCCTCAACAGCTGGCTCAGGGGTAGGTTCCTCCGTGGCCTGCTGCGCCAGCTTTTTGGCCTTAGCCCGCGCCACTGCCGCCGCGATAGCCGCTTTTTTAGGATCGACGGGTACATCAAGGTGAGGACTCGCGTCGGCAGGTGCGCAATTGGCTGCGCTCACCGGCTCGCCACTGGCCTGTGCCTTTTTTGCCTTAGCCCTGGCAATCGCCGCCGCAATCGCTGCTTTTTTCGGGTCGGCTTCTGCTTTTTGGGGGTCGGCTTCTGCCGGTTTTGGCTCGGCGTCAGCCTTAGGCGCGGCCACGGTGTTGGCAGCGGCAGGCTCGGCGCTATCGCCCGCTTGCGCTAGTTTTTTGGCCTTCGCCCGTGCCAGTGCTGCGGCAATGGCGGCCTTTTTGGGGTCATGGACTGGCTCAGTTGCAGGTGTCGGGTCTGATGGCGGCGAAGTGAGCGCGCTCGTTGCCAGGGTGCCTTGGGCAAGCTTGGCTGCCCGCTGGAGCTCAGCTTCACGTTTGCGCGCAGCACGGGCGGCGATCACCGCGCGATTGTCTGGCACGCCGTGGGCAGGGGTTAACCCGCCGATGGGACTGGCCACGCGGCTTATGCGGCTCACGCCACTCATGCCACTTACGCCACTCACCCCATTTATCGCACCGGTTGCATTAAGAGGAGCTGCGGCTTTTGCCTTGATGCGAGCAAGGGCTGCGGCGATGGGATCTTCCCCCCCAGCGGCCGTCATGGTTTGCCGGCGCTGGGCCGCCGCATCGGCATGGCGTGCTTCACGGGCTGCTTTTTCTTGCGCAAAGCGGGCCTGTTTTGCCTCAAAGCGCTGCTTGGCTCGCTCAGCTTTTTCAGCGTCGGCGCGTGCTTCACGGATATCGTCTTTGGCAATTTTGTAATACTGCACCAGCGGAATTTCACTTGGGCATACCCACGCGCAGGCGCCGCACTCAATGCAATCTTTCAAGTTGAGCTGCTCGGCCTTGTCGTACTCTCTGGCGCGGCTGTACCAAAAAAGCTCTTGAGGCAACAAGTTGGCAGGGCAAGCATCGGCGCAGGCACTGCAGCGAATGCAGGCTTGCTCAGGGCCAGGGGCTGGCAGCTCGGCGGCGGTGGGTGCCAGCAAACAGTTGGTGGCTTTGACGACCGGCACCATGGCGTGGGGCAGGGTAAAGCCCATCATTGGCCCCCCCATGATCACCCGCTGCTGGGCTTCTGGCTGCAGCTCAAAGCGCTGCAACAGCCAGCGCACTGGGGTGCCAAGGCGCACCCAGGCGTTGCCGTTTTGTTGAAAGCTATTGCCTGTGAGGGTGACGATCCGCTCGATCAGCGGCTCGCCATCTATGATGGCGCGCTTGATGGCAAACACGGTGGCCACGTTGAGCACCATGATGCCCATATCCACCGCCCGGCCCCCTTTGGGCACTTGGCGACCAGTGAGCAGCTCAATGGTCTGTTTGGCGCCGCCAGAGGGGTATTTAGTGGGCACCGTTTTAACCAGTACATCAGGATCCGTGGCGTGGCGGGTGAGCTGCGCGATGGCCTCTGGCTTGTTATCTTCCACCCCGATCAGGGTCAGTTTGGGTTTGAGCAGGTGCTTGAGCACCCGAATGCCCTCCATGATTTCGGCGGCGTATTGCTGCATCAGCCGATCATCGGTGGTGATGTAAGGTTCACACTCCAGACCATTAACAATCAAAATCTCGGTCAGCTGGCCGCGCCCATCGAGCTTGGTATGGGTGGGGAAGACGGCGCCGCCAAGGCCTGCAACACCGGCTTGCTGGATCCGTGAAAGCAGCTCGCCTCGCTCAATATTCCAATAATCAGGGGTGCCATGACGCTCGCACCAGGCATCTTCCCCATCGGGGGTGAGGGTGACGCACAGATCGCTAAGGCCAGAGGGATGAGCCACCGTGTGCGGGCCAATCTCGGTGATGGTGCCAGAGGTAGACGCATGCACCGGCACAGTGCGACCGTTGGCATAGCGAGTCAGTGGTTGGCCTTTTTTGACCTTATCGCCCACCTGCACCAACAAATCACCGGCAGGGCCTGCGTGTTGGCGCAGGGGAATAATCAGCTGGGGCGGCAGACCGGCATCAATGACTGGGCTTTTATTTGACTGCTGCTTGTTATCTGCGGGGTGAATGCCCCCGTGAAAATCCCACAGGGTGCCAGCTTTGATACGTTCGAGTAAGGAGTGCATGGGTGCTCCGCGGTTTATCCTGCTGTTTATTTCGCGATTGATTTCGTGATTGATTTCATGGTTGGTGGCACTAGTGATTTCGCTATTTATTTCGTTATTTATTTCAATAGCTTGACTGGAATGTTGCCCAGCCCATCACTCATAACATCAGTGGCCGCATCAGCGGCAACTCGCACGTTGTCGAGATCCCACTTCCAGTTATCGACCGTCGTCGCCACCGGGATCATCTCAATGCAGCTCGTCGGGCAGGGGGCGACACACAGATCGCAGCCGGTGCACTCGTTAGCAATCACGGTATGCATCGATTTAGTGGCACCCACAATGGCATCCACTGGGCAGGCCTGAATACATTTGGTGCAGCCAATGCACTGATCTTCATGGATAAACGCGACTTTTTTAATGGTGGTGGCCGCCTCGTCACTGTCCCCAAGGGGCAAGGGTTCTACCCCTAATAGATCGGCAATTTTGCGCATAGTGGCATCGCCGCCAGGTACGCATTTGTTGATCTTATCGCCATTGGCCAGCGCCTCGGCGTAAGGCTTACAGCCGGGATAACCGCACTGGCCGCACTGGGTTTGTGGCAGCAGGGCATCGAGTTGCAACGCGATGGGGTCGGCTTTGACATGAAATTTTACGGCGGCAAAGCCCAGAATAATTCCGAACGCGAGCGCCAATAGGGTCAGCACCAAAATGGCAAAAAGAATATGGGTCATGGTTATATCTTGATTAGGCCGGTAAAGCCCATAAAGGCCAGTGACATCAGACCGGCAGTGATCATGGCAATGGATACCCCCCGAAACGGCGCGGGCACATCTGCGGCCACCAGTCGCTCGCGCATGGCCGCAAACAAGATCATCACCAGTGAAAAACCACAGGCGGCACCAAAGCCGTAGATCACGCTTTGAATAAAGTTGTGACGCTCATTGATGCTCAGCAGCGCCACCCCAAGCACCGCACAGTTGGTGGTGATCAGGGGTAAAAAGATGCCAAGTAGCCGATAAAGCGTGGGGCTGCTCTTGTGCACCACCATCTCGGTAAACTGCACCACCACCGCGATCACCAAAATAAAGGCGAGGGTGCGCAGATAGGCGATATCGAGCGGGAGCAAAATATAGTGCTCCACCAGATAGGAGCTAGCACTGGCCAGCGTCATCACAAAGGTGGTGGCCAGCCCCATGCCGATGGCGGTTTCCAGCTTGCCAGAGACCCCCATAAAAGGGCAAAGGCCAAGGAATTTCACCAGCACGAAGTTGTTTACCAGCACGGTGCCGATCAATAAAAGTAGGTACTCAGTCATCAATTACCGTCACTGAAAGTCGGGTTATCGGGGTTTGAAGGCGGGCGGTATTATCTGACGTTAGGGCCAGTTAAACAACCGCAAGGGCGCAGGGTTATTATGCAACTGGATAATTTAGCCAGGGTTTTGGGCAGATTTCGGAAGGTTGTTTACCGGCTTTGCCAGCACCTTGGCTGGCAAAGCCGGGATAGCAGTCAGGTGTTCAGGCTAGATGCGTGCGCAATAATTCCCCGTAATAATCCGGCAGTGCCGAAAATCCGGTCAATTCACCTTGCAATTCTGCCAGTCTGGTCAGTCTCATTGCCGCTCTGAAACTTGCCGCATCCAGCTGTGTCAGAGGGTGGAGCAATGAAATAGAGGGCCCCAGCTCCAGCAACCAGTAAGGATTCACATTCCCCTCGGCCAGCGGTGTACCTGTCTGCTCTTCGGTTAGTTGTTCCCTTCGCAGCTTCCGGCATGTCAGCACAGGCCAGACACGGGTTACCTCACGCGTCAGGCCATCGGCCGCAAGGGTCGCTACGGCCAGATAGCTGATCTCGTTCATCAGCTGATCATCATAACGAGTGGCAATGGTTTTGGCAGGGGTGTGATACCAGCGGGCAGAACCATCATGAAATGCATCGAAGTAGCTCGCCGGGCGGCTGTTTTCCAGTGCGGTCGGAATGATCAGGGTGAGATCATGGTGGCGGACCTGTTGCATCCCCAATGTAGCAATCCGGTTTGGCTCTTCTAGATAAAAATGACCAGAACGGATGGTCGGATAATGGACACCGCCGCCAGATTTACCCAATTTTTGCTCAAGGAAGGTTTGCAGCCAGCAAGAGCCGCTGTGATCCTCTGCAGGCAACAGGGCAAAGGCCCCAATACCAATCCGGTCGATCGCCTCCTGATAGGGATTTTTCTCTTCGGATTGCTGGCTCATAAAACCCGGATAAAGGGCAAAGGCGCCAAAGGTAGGGCGGCTTGGTATTGCGTCCCCCTGTTGCTGATAGAGCAGGGCGTCCCGATAACGGTGCATCTGGTTGATGGCATCATCGGGCACCCTGTCTCTCGGGTCATCTTGAGTGCCGTTATCGACCCGGTATTTGGCATCAAACAGCCAGATAAAGGTGTCGCCGCAGCCCGTGGTGGCTTCGATCAGAATGTCCGGTTTCTGGGGAACCAGCAGGGAGTGTACCGGCTGGTTGGCCTTGTGGAATCTGGGTTCATGGGCCAGTTTGAGCTTTACACCGTCTGCTGCACGAAGGTACTCCCAGCAGTATTTCATCCCCTCGGCCAGTCGAGTATCCCAACCATCCCGGGTGAAGTTAAATGCAGGCGTTTTCACCTCGGTAAATCCCAGCGTCAGGATAATCCGGCGCACCTCGAGCACGCACCAGAGCTCGTAGAGCTGATCCATGCTGCGCACGCCGGCCACGGCATCATTCCCCAGCGCATCGAGATAGAGACGCAGTTGCTGCCAGACCCGGTAAACCGCGCTATAGCCGCTCTTTTGCTGCAGTACCAGAGATTCGCGATGTAACACCGCCGCAGGGCCAATCTCACGCATCAGGGGATGAGCCAGCGCCTGATCCAGCGGTTTGCTCCACGCCTTTAGACTGTCAAAAAAAGCGCGTGACAGTCGCGTGCGATCTCCTTGTAGGGTGAGCTGTTGCAGCATTCGTCGGGTGCGTTCTAGCACAAACTTGATAAAGCGGTTTTCCGGGGTATCGGTGGTTAGTTGTTTACGCTCCACCCGGTATCTGCACTCGATACCGTTATCGAGATCTTGGCGGATCTGTTCTGCCTGCTTTGGGCGTGGCGGGCGCTTCATTTTGGCTGCGAGCAACGATTGGGTATTGCTTTGTAGCCTGCTGTGGGGCGCATTAATAATGTGGCGGATCCCCCGTTCAAGTTCCTTGTGCAGGGCTTCAAAATGGGCAAGCCAGAGCAGGGGGAACGGTTCGGCCTTACGCTGGCTGCGGCCCCCTTGCTGACTGGTTGCGCTGTTCAGGGTAAAACGCCAGTAGGGGTACTGCTTATCCAGCTCCTGATGGATCAGGGGGACATCCCGGCGGATATCCAGTTTGACCGGATATACCTCAAACCAGAGTGTCAGCTGAACGCGCGCCGCCTTGCCTGCAGCCGACTTCGGCTGATAAGAAAAGGGGAGTGCCAGCGAGCCCACCTCGTTGCAGGTATTGAATCCCCCCAGCAGCTCCTGCGATCCATGCCTGCTTTTGAAGCGAAACGACTCGCAGATCCGCTGCAGATGGCGCTCTAGCCGAGGTGCATCGTTCCCCTCGCTAACGCCGTGGAGAAACTCCCATTCGAATTCGTAAAAACAGTTCTCATACAACAGAGGGGTTGGCAGCTCCACTGAAGAGAGGGCGGACAGTTCCAGCGAGCTGCCATCAGCGTTAGTCTGGATGATGGTCAAGGGCTGCGAGAAGCGCACAACTGGCGGTTCGTATCTGCCCGCGCTCGCTGGCAGGCCCGATTTGTCGCTCTCCTGTTGATGATGGGCGCGGGTAGCTTGTAATTGCTGATAGCGATCCCGGACCGTCTGCTCATTGGCGTAGATCCGCAAAATCCAGTCACTGCTTTGCAGGGTAAATAGGCACTCCATCACAACCCCCTTACGGCCAGAAGCTGGTAAAGCACTGCTGTGCCAGCCGCTCTTTCATCCAGGCCAGTTTCTTCTTGCTGCGGCAGGGGACATGCGGAGGTTCAGCAGGAGTGGAATCTTCACCGGCGGCAGCCACCTTGCGGTTAAACAGGTCAGGGCGAGTTCCCTCCCAATGATTACCAAATTGGGTTGTTAGTACGGCCTCTAAATCTGTCAGCAAATTATTTGTTGTCAGACCGTCATCATAGGCATGGATGCTGCGCAACTTATCGTTATCCCCTTCAATGCGCGGCAATACCTTGCACATCATAAAGTCATCCCAGATAGCAATGAGCTCGGCATCCTCAGTAGGGGAATGGGCTAACAGGGCCAGCATTAATTCGTTTAAGGCGCGATAAGCCAGCTCGAACGGACTTTGTTGTAGCACGGTATTGACGGCTTTTAGAAAATCGACACTTCGTATGCGAGCTTGTTCAAGTTCACTAATGTCAGTAATCGCTCGGCCATCAGACCAGATGGGATAACCCAGTAGTTTTGGCTGCAACGTCGGTGCAAAGTAGGCATCGAAATCGTTAGGGAAGAACTCGTTAAAGTCGAAGGTGAGGGCTCGGTCAATGACCTTACGGGAAAAACCGTGGGTGGTCTCATCCATATTAACGGTACCGGCTACCATTAAGTTGAAAGGAATCGCAATACCCTGTTGGCAAAAATAAGCCCAAATGTCCTTTTGCAAAGGATTGTTTAAATCTAGACCAAGTTGTTTGGCCAATTTATTACGTGCAGTATCGTCTAATAGAGCTAGTACATCAGATCTAAGCAGGGGATCGCATTCATATACGTATTCGTACTCAACGCCTTCATGTTTGTTATATTCAGCCAGTTCTGACGGGGTATACCAGTGGCGAGTCTCCAGCACCGAGAGATAGTCGGCAAAATATTGCTCAACCGGGGCCAAGTTCATCTCATCTAGGCAGAGCCAAAATGGAGCTATTTGCTCAAGATTTTTCCCTTCCCAATCAAGATGTTTTACACCATTGATGTCGCTTTCATGAATCGTCTCGATAATATGCAGCCAAGCCTGCACAATGAATCTTAATACTGGAGTGGTAATATATTCAGCTTGCCCAGCCATTCTTGAAATGTAACCCAACAAATCAGAGGGTTCGTGCCAGTCAGGCCGAACAGGGACCAGACAGTAATTTTCCAGGTCTAGATTGCATTTAACCTGCTCACGAATAAATCGGGTTTTACCTGTCCCAGAGATACCAGCAAGGAGAAGAAATGGTTTATAAAGGCTTGCGAGGTTGAATTTAGGTAGATTATTTATATCTAATCTAGGATGTTCTTTGTTAGATAAAAAATTAACACACTTATCATATAAACTAAGCAGCCACTCAAGATCTTTTATTAGCTCCTCATCTGAAGGTATATCATCCGCTGAGTAATATTTTGCTGAAATATTTGTTGGTTCATATGATCTCCCCAGATTTGTTGTTGCGTGTAGGCTTAGAGGCTCGTTATCCCATGTGGAGAGCTCAGAAATATTATTCAGAAGCTCTGATTTTAACTCAATAGATTGCCTTTGGGCATTGATTGCGCCAAATTCCCGTGTGGGAGCTGTCGTTCCTTGATTTAAAGAGAGATAAAATCCAGAACCATCGGCACAGAATAAATAAACAGGATATATACCAGACTGCGTTGTGGTGGTAATCCTTGTATCAAGAATGGAAATCAAAGGCACATTCGCCCAATTTCCAGCCCCAACGCTAGCCTTGACTTTAAGTTCTTTTTTAGAACGATGGGCGATATTTTCGATGGACTCTTTGAGATCGGTTCTAAAAATTACTGCGGTTGGGTGATTGGTAAATTCTTCAGTAGTTGCGCGTACCCAATTTGACAGTATTTGTTTAAATAAACTTTGAATATTACTCATTTAAAACACCGCAGAATGCTTTATCTAAAGAACGTAATGTTAACATCAGATGTTGTTGTTACCAATGAGTTTTTTATGTTGATAGATTCACTCTTCCTTGACATTTTTCTTCGGGAAATATAGACGTGTGATTTTTCGGTAAGTTTGAACATGGATAACTGATTAAGAGATGTTTACTTAGCGCGATCGTTTTATTGTCATCAGATATTTGTGAATGAGTATTCAAGAGGCATTCGCACGCTCATGTTAGGGGAGGGCTTCATGCTATCAGTCGATGAGAGTTCTAGTGTGCGCCTCTCCGACGTAAAAATGCTCGCGGTCAAGTCGAGATGTCAGTAGCTGAGTCATGAGTTGTTCATAAATACCACATTGCTGCATCACACACGGCCTCGAATATTGTCTATAGAAGAGAGATATAATATCATTTTTTTCATCTAAATCAGCATGTTATTATCGGTATAATATTTGATTATGGCGCCCGTATTATTAATTTTTCAGGTAGCCCACAGATTCAAGATGTGGCAGCATAAATTTTTTGCTTACCCCCTGCTGGGTTTTTTATTGTCGCTATCTGCAGTGACTGAGGAATATAGATGTTCAAGAAACCGGTAGCGGTTGAGCTGGAGGCCATCAATCAGGATGGTGAGATACAGGTGGTACGTGACAGTGGTCTGACCGTTCAAGGCTACAGCGTTTATTTGCGCGTCGAAGAGAGCAACGGCTGTGCCTTGGCTGCCTGTGTGGCAGACTACGACACCATCGGACCTGCCTACGAACTGGCGGAGCAGTTGAGTCTGGCGCTAGCCATCCCGCTCATTGTGATGACTCCGGAAGCATTAATGCTAGCGAAGAGTTAGCCGAACACGACAACAGCAGCCATCGCAACGCCCAACTAAACATCTCTTAAAGATGACATTATTATTTGCGCCCTCTTTGCGCGTCATGGCACACATTCGTTATCCCTTGCCGGACATATGCCGCACACAACAGCCAGATCCCTGACAGGAACTAATAATGATCAGCCATATCGACCATGTGTATTAATGGTTAACGATATTAAATGAGCGGTAGCATTTTACCGCTCGGTGCTTAAGACTGATGCGAATCCCGAATCCCGAATCCCGAATCCCGAATCCCGAATCCCGAATCCCGAATCCCGAATCCCGAATCCCGAATCCCGAATCCCGAATCCCGAATCCCCATTCCCCACTCCCCACCCCCCCCCCCAAATCCCAACCTCGGCAGGGCAAATATGGTAAGGTACGCAGCTTTTAACTCGTGGGGTATGTGCCCCGGCAAGACAAGGTGACCCATGCTGGCTAATGAATCCATGCGCCTGAACAAATACATCAGCGAAAGCGGCATCTGCTCGCGCCGCGAGGCTGACCGCTTCATCGAACAGGGCCAAGTTTTTCTTAATGGCAAGCGAGCCGGCATTGGCGATCAGGTGCAGGCCGGTGATCGGGTGCTGGTCAACGGGCAAGTGATTGAGCCTCGTGAAGCCGATAGCTTGGTGTTTATTGCCCTTAACAAGCCGGTAGGCATTGTCAGTACCACTGAGGGGGGCGAGAAAGATAACATTGTCGATTTCGTCAACCACAGCACTCGGGTGTTCCCCATCGGGCGGCTAGACAAAGATTCGCAGGGTCTGATCTTCCTCACCAACCACGGCGATCTGGTTAACAAGATCTTGCGGGCAGGTAACGATCACGAAAAAGAGTATTTGGTGACCGTTGATAAGCCGATAACCGACGACTTTATCAAGGGCATGGCTGCTGGGGTGCCGATCCTTGGGGCCATGACCAAAAAGTGCAAGGTAAAAAAAGAGGCGCCGATGGTGTTTCGTATCACCTTGGTGCAAGGGCTTAACCGCCAGATCCGCCGTATGTGCGAACACTTTGGCTTTGAGGTGACCAAGCTTGAGCGCATTCGCATCATGAATGTCAGCCTAAAGGGCTTGCCGGTGGGCGAGTGGCGGGATCTGACCGACGATGAGCTCATTGAGCTTTTTAAGCTCATTGAAGATTCAAGCTCAGAGATTAAGCCGGCCAAAGGGGATAAACCTAAGGCCGCGGCCCCAACGGGCAAAGCGGCGGCAGGCAAAAAGCTGCGGCGAGATGATGACCATGAGATTGGCGGGCGGCCAAATGTGCCGGGGCCTGCAGCCTTTGAGAACAAGGTTGCCGTTGGCAAAGGTGCGGCTGGCAAGAGTGCTGGCAAGAGTGCGAGTAAAGGCGCCGCAGGCAAGGGAAGCAAACCGGCGGTGGCCAAGGCGCGGCCTGGTCAATCTGGGCGGCAAAAAAAGGGGCGCTAAGGCGCCAAGTCGGGATCATTTTTATCGCGGGTCAGCGAACCACCACATACCGGCCAAGACCGGGATGTGGTGGTTCGGGTAGAGAGTCGGCACGTTTTGTGACCTGTGTCGGTCTTTGGGTTTAGCGCCTAGCGTCACGGTTCACTGAACGCCGCTCTGAGCTCTTGGTTTAACTTTTCCTCTCACTCTGCGTTTAACCTTTCGTTTAACCTTTCGTTTAACTCTTCGTTTAACTCTTCGTTTAACTCTGCCCGTTGTTTTTCGTTCTACGCTTTGCGCACCGTGTTGTTGAGCTGGTCGGCTTGCTCTTGGCTTAACTTGCGCTGGTAATCTTGCTTGACGATGGCAAGCGCGGCCAGCACCAGGGTGGGGGCAAGCTGATGGGTTTCCAGTAGTTCAATTAAATCCACCGCAAGTTTGACCTCGGGCGGGGCGGTTTCTAGTGACATGGCAGGCTCCATCATGGGTGAGAGGCCAGTATATCGCAGGGTTGCTAGTTGGGGAGTGATCCCGTTAGCCACTTCATGGCGGGCGCGGCGAAAGGGGGGGGGTAAGGTTCATCTCAGATTCAGGGTGCACCACTCACTATCGGTCTCTATCCATATGTATCCATCTCAATCTAATGATCCATACGTAACGATTAATGCGTAACGTTAAATGTGTAACCATCGGCAGGAGTGACAAGATGAAACAGATGCTGGAACAGTTGCTAGGGGCAGGCAAGGGTTTGCTCAATAATGGCGGTGATAAGCGTAAAGGACAGATGCAGGGCGCATTAGCCGGTGGTGCACTGGGCCTGTTGCTTGGCAGCAAAAAAGTGCGCAGTTATGGCACGCAAGCGGCGGCAGTGGGCGGCGCTGCAGCCTTAGGTGGCTTGGCATACAAGCTTTATCAAGATTGGCAAGCCAAGCAGTCAGCCCCTGCTCAGCCAACGCATCCTATTAGCTCTTTAGAGGGGCATGCCCTCGATGCCCGTGCAGCCTTATTGGTGCGTGCCATGGTGGCGGCGGCTCGCGCTGATGGTCATATCGACAGCAGTGAGCGAGAGAAGATCCAGCAGTATTTGACCGAACAGGGGCAAAGTGATGCCGCACGTTGGATTGATGCTGAGCTTGCGCGCCCCCTTGATCCCCATGCGCTGGCCCGTGAGGTGACGGATATGGAGCTTGCAACAGAGGTCTATTTTGTCTCTTTGCTTGCCATTGAAGTGGATCACTTTATGGAGCGTGGCTACTTAGATGAGCTGGCGCGGGCCCTCAAACTCGAAGAGGGCTTAAAACTGAGCATTGAGCAGCAAGTGGCCCAGTTGCCCACCGCCGTGTAATCACGAGCGGCGCAGCTAAGTGCGGTGATTTCCCTTATCAATAGATAACGCCCCGTCTTGGGGCGTTATCTATTGATGCACATAACGGAACATGATGGCGCATGGCTGTGGCAGATAATCTTATTACCGGCAGTGTTGAGTTAAGGTTATCGCTAGTAAAAGAAGGCGCCGCTAGTAAAGGCCAATCTCGATAGGGGTTTCATGCTCAATGTGTGTCAGGCGCTCACGCCACTGGGCTAGCCACAGCTCGCGCTCAGCCTGGGTTACCCGCACAGGGGCGTAGTAGATCTGGGGGCGTAATACCTCAAAGCCCACAAATTGCAACATGCCACGGGCGATGGGGCGCAGCACGCCGTTAATATCGCCATTAAAGCCATCAGGCAAATAAGCCTCAGCAGGACCACCGGTGGTGAGACTGAGCAGGGCCCGTTTGCCGGCAAACTTCCCACTTTGATACACCTGACCCTGACCATAGGCGCGGCCCATGGCAAAGACTCTATCTACCCAGCCTTTTAAGATGGCAGGCACGGTGAACCACCAGAGGGGAAACTGAAAGATCAGCAGATCGGCCGCTTCTAGTTTTTGGATCTCTTGCTCAAGTAGCGGGGCAAAACTACCACGCTCAGTGGCCGCGAGCTCTTCAAGTTGCAGCTTGAGAAAATCGGGGTCGCTGGCAGCGGTGAAGTTACGCCGATCAGAGATGGGATCAAAGCCCATGGCATACAGATCGCTCGTCATGACGCTATGGCCTGCTTGCTCTAAGGCCTCAATAGCATGATTAAACAAGGCGCCGTTAAAACTTTGGGGTTCTGGGTGGGCGTAAACGATAAGTACCTTCATAACAGACTCCGTAGCAAGACATGGGTACCGCATAGGTACCGCGTGAGTAACACATAAATAACACGTAGGTAATACGCAGGTAATGAGTGGATGATGTTGGGTTAGGGGCCGATAGCGTGCGCGTAACCCGCTGATAGCGTAAAGGCTTGCTGCATTGATTGCAGCAAGCCTGTGATATCTGATGCACAGATTATCGTGCGGCTAGCTTACGCTTGGGCCCGTGCCAGTGCCGTTGCTTCTTGGCGGGCGCTGACGTGAGTTAGACCAAAGGCGAGCAGCACGATCAGGGCGCCAATCCAAGGGGTATGGATGAGGCTAAGATGCTCCACCACTTGCCCACCGACGATAGATCCCAGCGCAATGCCAACGTTGAAGGCCGCGATATTCAGGCCAGAGGCCACATCCACCGCATTGGGGCTATAACGCTCAGCTTGTTGCACCACCAACACTTGCAAACCCGGTACGTTGCCAAAGGCAAAGGCGCCCCACACCAGCACGGTGAGCACGGCCAGCACCGGATGCGGCGCAGTAAAGGTGAGGGTCAGCAGCACTAAGGCAAGCCCTGCGAACAGTAACTTCAGTGCCGGTAATGGGCCCATTTTGTCAGCCAATTTACCGCCCCAAATATTACCAACGGCAACAGATACCCCGTAGACCAACAAAATGAGGCTCACCGATCCTGCGCTAAAACCACTGATCTGCTGCAAGATGGGGGCAAGAAAAGTAAACGCAGTGAACGCGCCGCCATAACCGAGCGCAGTTTTGGCATAGACCATCAGCAGTGGTTTTTTAGTGAGCACGGCAAGCTGCTCGCCAATGCTTGAGGCGGCGCCTTTTGGCAAATTATTTGGGATCAGCAGTACGCTACCTACCATGGCGATAATGCCAAGCAGGCTTACCACTAAAAAGGTATCGCGCCAGCCAAACACTTGACCAATCCAGGTGCCAAGCGGTACGCCGGTGACTAAAGCCACGGTCAGGCCACTGAACATGATGGCGATGGCACTGGCCGCTTTCTCTTTGGCCACAAGGCCTGTGGCGATAGTGCTACCGACCGAGAAAAAGACCCCGTGGGCAAGACCGGTCAAAATGCGGGCCACAATCAGGCTCTCATAACCGGGCGCTTGCCAAGCCAGTAAATTACCGGCGGTAAAGAGCGCCATCAGCCCCACCAGCAACCACTTGCGCGGCACTTTGCCAGTTAAGGCGGTGAGCACCGGAGCGCCGATGGCCACCCCAAGGGCATAAAGGCTGACTAACAGACCCGCAGAGGGGAGCGAAACATGAAGCTGCTCAGCGATGGTGGGGATCAGCCCCACAATCACAAATTCAGTGGTGCCGATCGCAAAGGCACTTAAGGTCAGGGCAAATAACGCCAGTTGCATAACAACTCCTCAAACAATGGCTCCCAATGGGAGAATGGCGCCAGTATGCAGGGGGAGTGTGTTGGCAAAAATGACAGCAACATCAAATTACTTTTGTCAAATTAGCATCAATGGCGCGGGATAATGGCGTACGGGCTTGCCTATCCCTCACTGATCCGTCTATAAAGGCCCACCATTCGTGCAAAGATTGCAGCAATGAAGACCCATTCGGATGAATTGACCCTGTTTGTGGCGGTCGTTGAGGCGGGCAGCTTTCGCCAAGCGGCAGAAAACCTTGGCATGGATAACTCGGTGGTGAGCCGTGGCATCAAGCGCCTTGAAGAGAAATTAGCGACGGTGCTCCTCAATCGCACCACTCGCCGGATCAGCTTAACCGAGGAAGGGAGTTGGTTTTATCAGCGGGCTGTGAAGATTTTAAGCGAGATGAGCGATGCCGAAGGGCATCTACTGATGCGCCAAGCGCAGCCAGAGGGGATCTTGCGTATTGATGCGGCCACTCCCTTTATTTTGCACCGGCTGGTGCCGATCATCGGCGAGTTTCGCCGCCGCTACCCCGCCATTGAGTTGCAACTGCACAGCTCAGAGGGCTTTATCAATCTGATGGAGCGGCGGGTGGACATGGCCATTCGCATCGGTGAGCTGACCGACTCCTCCCTGCGGGCGCTGCCCCTTGGTCGTTCGCGGTTGCGGCTGCTGGCTTCGCCTGAGTATTTGAGCGAGCGGGGCACCCCGCGCCAACCGGCCGATCTGTTAAGCGGCCATGAGTTACTGGGCTTTTTGCATCCCGATCATCTCAATCACTGGCCGCTGCTCAGTGCCGAGCTGGGGGATCGCTTTGCCATCACCCCAAACCTGCGGGCCAGCAGTGGCGAAACCTTGCGCCAACTGGCGCTGGCGGGGCAGGGGATCGTCTGTTTGTCAGACTTTATGACCGGGCCAGATCGGGCGAGCGGGGCGCTGGTGGAGGTGCTCGCGGGCAGTAACAGCGGCGCCTCGCGCCCTATTAATGCGGTCTTTTATTCTGATGCCCAGCGCGATATCCGGCTGCGGGTGTGGCTTGATTTTCTTAAAGAGCAGTTAGGAGGCCATACCCTTTAGGGCCCCTTGGGCTTATTTGTGGCAATATTCATGGTCATGGCCGATATAAAGCAGCACGCACTTTTCGCGCCGACAGATGTAAAAAAACGGATGCAAAAAAAGAGGCCGACATCGCTATCGACCTCTTTTTTATTGCAGATGGGTGATGGCGTGTTTAGTTACACATAGCTGCACATAGTTGTACATAGTTGCACATTGCCACCCATAGCTGCGTCTTGCGCTTTTTGTTGACGCTTACTCTTACTTTTACTCTTACTTCTAATCTTCCTCTGCCCAGCGGCGAGAGCGTTCAACGGCTTTTTGCCAACCGCGATAGCGGGTAGCGCGCTCCTCTTGATCCATCTGGGGGGTAAACTCGCGATCCACACTGAACTTATCTTGCAGCTCATCCGCACTTTTCCAAAACCCGACCGCTAAACCGGCCAGAAATGCAGCGCCCATGGCGGTGGTTTCAATGCGAGTTGGCCGCACCACTGGAGTGTGCATCATGTCAGATTGGAACTGCATTAAGAAGTCGTTAGCGACTGCGCCGCCATCGACTTTGAGCGCCGCAAGCTTGATGCCAGAATCTTGCTGCATGGCATCGAGCACGTCACGGCTCTGATAGGCGATGGACTCTAGCGCTGCGCGAATAATGTGGTTGCGGTTGGCGCCACGGGTCAGGCCAACCATGGTGCCGCGGGCATAGGGGTCCCAGTAGGGGGCACCGAGACCGACAAACGCAGGGACTAAATAGACCCCGTTGGTGTCACCGACTTTAGAGGCAAAGTAATCTGTATCGCGGGCATCGTGAATGAGTTTGAGCTCATCGCGCAGCCATTGAATGGTGGCGCCGCCCATAAACACCGCCCCTTCAAGGGCATAGTTCACTTCTCCTTTCGAGCCGATGGCCACCGTGGTCAATAAACCGTGGTGAGAGCGCACCGGCGCCGTGCCGGTATTCATCAACAAGAAGCAGCCGGTGCCGTAGGTATTTTTGGCCATCCCTTTTTCAAAGCACAATTGGCCAAACAGCGCCGATTGCTGATCCCCTGCAATGCCTGCGATGGGGATACGTGAGCCACCGCCTCGGGTGGTGTAGCCATAGACCTCGGATGACGGTTTGACGGTGGGTAGCATGGACATGGGGATGCCAAGCTCATCGAGCATCTTTTCATCCCACTTCAGCTCGCGGATGTTGTAGAGCATGGTGCGCGAGGCGTTGGTGGGGTCCGTGACATGCATTTCACCGTTGGTCATCTTCCATACCAGCCAGGTGTCGATGGTGCCAAACAGCAACTCGCCGTTACGGGCTTTTTCCCGTGCCCCTTCCACGTTATCCAAAATCCATTTGATCTTGGTGCCAGAGAAGTAGGCATCGAGCACTAAACCGGTGTTTTCACGTACGTACTCTTCTAACCCGCGCTCTTTGAGATCTTCACAGATGGCGGCGGTACGCCTGCATTGCCAAACAATGGCGTTGTAGATGGGCTTGCCGGTGGCTTTTTCCCATACCACGGTGGTTTCGCGCTGGTTGGTGATCCCGATGGCCGCAATCTCTTCGCTGCGCAGGCCAGTTTTAGCCAGCACTTCGGTAAAGACAGAAGATTGGGTTGCCCAAATTTCCATGGGATCATGCTCAACCCAGCCCGGATTTGGATAATGCTGGGTAAATTCGCGCTGGGACGTGCCAACGATATTGGCATCTTGGTCAAATACGATGGCGCGAGAAGAGGTGGTGCCTTGGTCCAGCGCGACGACATATTTCTTTTGAGCAGACATGATGTTCTCCACGTTGCTTGTTTGCAGGGTATGAGTTTGCAGGGTATGCGTGTTTAGGGTTCGAGTGACTCGCGTTTGCGTGCTCACAATGTCAGTTTCCCAGTTGGCGCTGTGCTTATGCCGCCGCGTTTTCTTTCGCTTTTGGGTGGGCATGTTCATGGGTCAGTTCATCCCTAGGCGCTGCAACATGATTACCCGGTACGCAAGGGGCCAGCACCTTGACATAAAGTGCAGTACCTAGCTGGGCGCCGATGATGGGGCCAAGAATGGGCACCCAGAAGTAGGGGTTATCACGGCCACCGGTTAGGGCCATATCGCCCCAGCCAGCAAAAAAGGCGAACAATTTAGGGCCAAAATCACGGGCAGGGTTCATGGCAAATCCGGTTAATGGGCCAAGGGAGGCGCCAATGACGGCAATCAGGGTGCCGATTAACAGCGCGGCAGCGAAGCCTTTAGGGGCGCCATTGTTGTTATCCCCAAGGGCCATGATGCCAAGCATCAAGACGGCAGTGATCACCAGCTCCACGGTAAAGGCTTGCAGATTACTGATCAGGGCGTGGGGGTAAGTGGAGAAGATCCCCGCAGTACCAAGACTTTCGACGCTGCCGCGCACCACGTTGTGGGTGATTTCCCATTGGGTGAAAAGGTTACCATAGAGAAAATAGATGAGGGCGGCGAAGCAAAAAGCACCGGCTATTTGGGCGATGATGTAGGGCACCACTTTGCGTTTGTCAAAGCCGCAAAAGGTCATCAGCGCCAGCGTAACAGCGGGATTTAAATGGGCGCCTGAAATACCGCCGGTGACGTAGATGGCAATCGCTACCCCAAGCCCCCAAGTAATAGAGATCTCCCACTGGCCGAAGTTGGCGCCAGCGAGCACCAGTGCCGCCACGCAGCCGACCCCAAAAAAGATCAGCAAGCCGGTCCCGATAAACTCAGCCATACATTCGCCAAGTAAGGTATTAGGTCTGTTCATACGGATTCCTTTTTTCATACGCGCTCATATGGCTGTTATGCAGCTGCCATCGTTGATGTCATCATCGGTCGTGGTGAAAGAGGGGCGCGGCTAATGGGATGATCGACGCGCTTTAGTGCTCGTTTTTGCTCGTTATCGGACATGGGCAACATACGCCCTCTGGCCAAAATGGCATCGCTGTGCCTTGCAAAATGTGGCCAAGATCCCACTTGGGAGTCGCAAAATGTGACCTGCCGCAAGATGTCGCCCACGCACTACCTCCAAAGGGAGGGTAAAATATCTCCCAATGCGCTGTTTTATTGGAAAATCCAAAATATGGCTTTGGAAACTCAATAGATGGATGTTGAAAATCCCAATCAATGGATAACCGCACCCCATAGATAGCTCGCCCACCAGACTCACCCTTATCGGAGCGCAAGCGTGAAACAAACCCAACGGCATCTGGCCATTCTTGAGACCTTGACCCAGCAAGGTTTTGTCTCGACCGACCATCTAGTGACCCATTTTGAGGTCAGCCCCCAGACCATTCGCCGAGATCTGAACGATCTTGCGCTGCAAAATAAGATCCATCGTCATCATGGCGGGGCATCCCTGTATTCGAGCACGGTGAATACCGCCTATAGCGCCCGCAAGGTGATGCAATTGCAGGAAAAAGAGCGCATCGCCCAAGCGCTAGCGGCCCATATTCCCAATGGTGCGTCACTGTTTATCGACATTGGGACCACCACCGAAGCCATTGCCCGTGCGCTACTTAACCACCGGGAGCTTAAAGTGGTGACCAATAACCTCAATGTGGCCAGTATTTTGACGGCTAAAGATGATTTCACCGTGATCATTGCAGGGGGGGAGATCCGCAATCGTGATGGGGGCATTGTGGGGGAGGCGACCCGTGATTTTATTAGCCAGTTTCGAATGGATTATGGGGTGATTGGTATTTCAGGAATCGATAATGATGGCTCCTTGCTCGATTTTGATTATCACGAGGTCAAGATTGCCCAAGGGATCATTGCTCACTCTCGCCAAGTATTGCTGGCGGCTGATCACACCAAGTTTGGCCGTAACGCCATGGTCAATTTGGGCCATTTGAGCCAAGTGCACGCCCTGTTTACCGATCTGGCGCCATCAGAGCCGTTGGCCCGTTTAATCGAGCAGCACCAGATAGCGTGCCATGTTTGCTAAATATATGGGTGAAAGCGCGTTGCTAACGCGTGGCGCGATGGAGCTATCTTGGGTGGCCGTTGCTCAATTAGCGTTAAAGGCAAACATATCGTCGTAATACATATTGCCGTCATACACCTCACCGTGATCACAGTTCTGCTACAAAATGTTCGTTTGTGCTCTTTTCATGGTCTAGCATGAGCGAAATCACACATTATCGTGATGATAATGATAAAAACAAAAGTAGGTGAACATGCGTCAACATTATGATCTGGTGGTTGTCGGTGGCGGCATCAATGGGGTGGGAATTGCCGCCGATGCGGCAGGGCGGGGCCTTAGTGTAGCCTTGTTTGAGGCGCAGGATCTGGCCTCTGCCACCTCGTCTAACTCCAGCAAGCTGCTGCACGGCGGGTTGCGTTATCTTGAGCATTATCAATTTCGACTAGTCAAAGAGGCGCTGGCCGAGCGTGAAGTTCTGCTGGCCATGGCGCCGCACATCGCTCATCCCATGCGTTTTCGACTGCCACATCGGCCCCACTTACGCCCAGCGTGGATGATCCGTGCAGGGCTGTTTTTGTATGATCATCTGGCTAAGCGCGACACGCTCAAAGGCAGTTCTGGGGTACGATTTGGGCCGCAAGATGGTCTAAACGCCGATATTTTGCAGGGCTTTGAATACTCAGATGCGTGGGTTGATGATGCAAGGCTGGTGGTGCTTAACGCCATGATGGCCCGGGATAAGGGGGCACATATTCAGACCCGCACTCGCTGCGTTAAGGCGGTGCGCAGCGGCATGCAGTGGATCTTGACGTTAGCCCCTGAAAACGGCGAGCAATATGACGTCAGTTGCCGCGCGCTGGTCAATGCTGCCGGCCCGTGGGTGAAGGATTTTTATGATCAAAGCCTGCATGAACCCTCACCCCGAGGCATTCGTTTGATCAAAGGCAGCCACATCGTCGTGCCACGTATTCATTCCCGCGAAGAGGCGTACATCCTGCAAAATGAGGATAACCGCATCGTCTTTGTCATCCCTTATCAGCAGCATTACTCCCTGATCGGTACCACCGATGTGGAGCACCATGGCAACCCGCGCGACGCCAAGATAAGTAGCAGTGAAATGAATTATCTGTGCCAAGTGGTGAATGCCCACTTCACCTGCCACATAGCCCCGCAAGATGTGATCTGGTCCTACGCAGGGGTGCGTCCGCTGTGCGATGATGAATCTGATTCACCCCAAGCGGTCACCCGCGATTACACCTTGACGCTCAGTGTGAAGGGCGATAGTGAGCGAGATCCAGAGACAGAGAGTGAGGTCGCTCGCGAGGCTGAGGGCGCACCGCTGCTGTCGGTGTTTGGCGGCAAGCTCACCACCTATCGCAAGCTAGCCCAAGCGGCCTGTCACAAGCTCAAGCCATGGTTTAGCCAGATGGGGGATGATTGGACCGCTAGCTGCCGGTTGCCAGGGGGCGAGTTTGGCTGTTCGGTGCGCGAGTTAGCCCGTGCCTTTGCCCTTGAATTTGACTGGCTAGATGATGCGAATGCCTTACGTATTGCCAAGGCTTATGGCACCCATGGGCGATGTTGGTTGCAGCAAGATCGCGGCATTGACTTTGGGGGCGGCCTAAGTGAGGTAGAGGTGCGTTATCTTATCGAGCGGGAGTGGGCTTACTCACTGGAGGATATGTTGTGGCGCCGCAGCAAGTTAGGTTTGCAGTTAAGTGGGGCGCAGCAGCGCCAATTGAGTGAATGGATCGCGCGGTATCATCATGATCGCAGCCATGACATCTAATGGAATGAGCGCAATAACAAGGTTTCGCGTAACGAAAGCCTTGAGGGAAACAGGGAGAGTGGATAAGCCAGTGGCCCGTGATAGATTGCACATCAGCAAGCCCTATTAACATGCATCTACCCCTTTCCCATTAACATTTGCAAAGAGCTTTTTTAATGAAAAACATTGCCATGGCGCCTAGCGTCTTGCCGGTTGATGGCGGCGCTGCGTCACCGTTTGCAGCCATTATTGAAGGCAAACTTGAAGGTCAAGTTAGAGGCCTTGCTGAAGATGCGGCTAAAGGCCTCACTCAACGTTCAGCGGAAGGTAAAATTGTGATTGCTCACCGCGGTGCGAGCGGTTATCTACCCGAGCACACCTTGGCCTCTAAGGCGTTGGCCTATGGCATGGGGGCCGATTATTTAGAGCAAGATCTGGTGATGACCCAAGATGATCAGCTGGTGGTGATGCACGATCACTTTCTTGATGGCATCACCGACGTTGCCGAGCGCTTTGCCGGGCGCGCCCGCTCAGATGGCCGCTACTACGTGGTGGATTTTACGCTAGCAGAGGTGCGCTCTTTGCGCATGACTGAGCCATTTGAGTGGGTCGATGGTGAGCAGGTACCCATTTATCCGGCGCGCTTTCCCCTGTGGCAGTCACGCTTTGAAATTCACACCTTTGCAGAAGAGCTTGAGTTTATCCAAGGGCTGAATAAAAGCACCGGTAAAGAGGTGGGAATTTACCCCGAAATCAAGGCGCCGTGGTTGTTTCGCCGCGAAGGTAAAGATATCTCACGCGCTGTGCTCAAGGTGCTCAAGGCCTATGGCTATTGCGCCCTGACAGATAAGGTGTATCTGCAGTGTTTTGATGTAGATGAGCTCAAGCGCATTCGCCATGAGTTGCTGCCAGCACTTGGAATGGATCTGAAACTGGTGCAGCTCATTGCCAAAAGTGAGTGGCATGAAACCATGGTTTATGACGCAAAAGGCCAAGCGCACCCTTATCAATATGACTGGATGTGGCAACCCGGCGCGATGGCGATCATCGCCACTTACGCCCAAGGAATTGGGCCATGGAAGCCGATGATCGTGACTGAACCTGGCACCTTGGGCCAGCCAGTGTTAACCCAGATGGTGCAAGAGGCCCACAGGGCGGGGCTCAAAGTGCACCCTTACACGTTTCGCAGCGATGCAGGGGAGATACCCGGGTACGCTAAAGATTTAACCGATTTACTCAACATCTTTTTTTATCAGGCAGATGTTGATGGGGTGTTTTGCGATTTTCCTGACAAGGCCATTGCGGTGCGCGCGGCTCATGATGCGCGGTGTGCACAGGGGTAAACCAGCAAGGGGATCAGGCAAGCTAATCAGGTCAGTAAGTGAGGAGTGAGTGAGGCCATGACAGGGATCTTGCTGCGCGTTTTAGCAAAGCGGCGGCGGCATGTGCAGGTAAGTTGTCAAAAATTAGCCAAAAACCGTCATTGCGTGCCGGTTGCGGTTCATTTTCCCCTGTTTTTAGGGTGTAGATCGCTGGCATGAAATCGTCAGAGCGGTTAGTCTAGCGGCGTTAAACCAATCCCATGAGGTACAGATGAAAACCGTATTGCGTTTTAGCCTGCTGGGCGCCTTATTGTTGGGTGGCCATGCTTTCGCCGCCGAGCCGAAAAAATTTGATATCAGCATGTTCCCAGCCGCTGACGTGAATCAGGAACGTGTGGTTATTCGCCTGCCTGAACTCGAAAAAGAGGCCGACATGATGGTCGAGCTGCAGGTTGGTAAGAAGATGATGGTTGATTGCAACGTCCCTCGTATTGCAGGCAACTTAGAGCAGCACAGCGTGAAAGGCTGGGGCTACAACTATTTGCAACTAGGCAAGGTTTCTGACCCCGTCAGCACTTTGATGGCGTGTCCAGATGCGCAGCAAAAAGAGACCTTTGTTCAGATCTATGGGCAGGGCTTTTTTGTTAACTACAACTCTAAGCTGCCGTTAGTTATCTATGTGCCGCAAGAGTATGACGTGCGTTACCGTTTGTGGCGTGCCGATAACTTGGCTCAACCGGCCATGATTGAGTAAGCCTGTTGGCCTAACCGCCTTGGGTTCACCTTGTTTAGAAAATAGAGCGCCTTTTGGCGCTTTATTTTTAGCTGGCCTATTTGATAAAGCGCGTGATGAAGAGCTTGATGAAGATCCTGATGAAAAGGCTTATGCAGCCTCTTATGGTGAGTATCTTTTGATACCTACCTTGGGTGAGTGTTCGGGCTGATAAGCGGACGCCGCCTGGCAATGATTTATCTGTCATTTTGTGTGCTGGGCCACATATTTGACATCTGCTATTGGGAAAATGGCGAGTGATAAAAGATATTGATGACGCTTAAATCATTGATGTTGTTTATGCGAGGGCGCACATGATATGCGTTTGCACTTCATCAACCGAATCATCAAACTAACCAGAAAAATCATTATGAGCTTTGGATCTGATAAGCCTTTCAATGACCTCAAACACTTTGCTCGGGGCTTGCGTCGCAGTGGTGAATTCACCGTGGCGGAGGCTGATAGCCTAGAAAAATATGGCACTGTTATGCAGGCCCTGTATCAAGGTACACGCTTGGCACGCAACGAGGTAGAAACCGCCTTTGCCGCGCAGGTAGCCACAGGAGTAGCTGGCGATAATCCCTACGCGAAGGTGTGGTTTAAATACCTCAAGGTTATCGCCCCAAAGCGGGTACATCGGCTTGGGGCCTCGGTCGAGGGTGCCAGTGAGCCTGGCACGGTGAGCGATGTTGACATCGCAAGCAGCAGTGATGAACTCATGGAGTAATGGTAATAAGTCATGGGTTTGCCTGCGCGGTGATGGGATATCGCTTACGTGCTGCGCCTTGCCATAGATAGGCAACCGGGTAAAAAGCGGTTTTCCCACTTTCCCCCCAATGATATAAATAGGTAATAAAGCGCGGGCAACACATGCGCTTTATTTATAAGTCGCGCTCTCTCAACGAACTTAACGCCATACAGGGAATACCATGTTTGAAAAGGTTGTTGCCGCCCCAGCGGATCCGATCCTAGGCCTGACTGAGGCTTTTCGTGCTGATACTCGCAGCCACAAGATCAATCTGGGGGTCGGGATTTACAAGGATGAAACCGGAGCTACCCCTATTCTTCATTGCGTCAAGCAAGCTGAGCAGATCCTGCTAAATGACGAGACCACCAAAAATTATTTGAGTATTGAAGGCAATATCCAATACGGACACATTGTGCAGCAGCTGCTGTTTGGTCAGCATGCGCCGTTAGTGGCAAGTGGCCGGGTTAAGACCGCGCAAGCGCCAGGCGGCACCGGTGCCCTGCGCATTGCGGCTGAGTTTGTGGTGCGCAATGGCTTGGCTAACACCATTTGGCTCTCTGATCCGACGTGGGCCAATCATGTCAGCGTGTTTCAAGCCGCGGGTCTGACCGTGAAGTGGTACAAGTACTACGACAGTGCCACCAAGGGGCTCGATTTTACCGCCATGCAGGCCTCTTTGAGTGAGGTGCAGCCAGGTGAGCTAGTGCTGCTGCACGGTTGCTGTCACAATCCGACCGGCATCGATCCTAGTGCGGCGCAGTGGCGTGCGTTAGCCAAGCAAAGCGCGGCTGCAGGTTGGCTGCCGTTGTTTGATTTTGCTTATCAAGGGTTTGCTCGCGGTATTGAAGAAGATGCTGAGGGGCTGCGTATTTTTGCTCAATGCCATAACGAGTTGCTGGTGGCGAGCTCATTTTCTAAAAACTTCGGGCTCTATAACGAACGAGTGGGGGCTTTTACCTTGGTGAGCGCCACCAAAGAGATTGCCGAGGTGGCCTTTACTCAGGTTAAGAGCGTGATCCGTGCGAACTACTCCAATCCGCCATCCCACGGCGCCGCAATCGTGACGACGGTGGTGAGCAATCCGGCTCTATATGCCGAGTGGGTGGCGGAAGTGTCCGCCATGCGCACGCGGATCCGTCAGATGCGCGAGCTGTTAGTCGAAAAGCTCACCGCCCTTGGGGTGCGTCAGGATTTTAGTTTTATCTGCGAGCAAAATGGCATGTTCTCATTTGCTGGCCTCAATCAAGATCAAGTCGCACGGCTTAAAAGTGAGTTTGCTATCTACATTGTGGGATCGGGCCGGATCAGCGTCGCTGGGATCACCCGCGCTAATATCGACCCTTTGTGTCAAGCGCTTGCCGCCGTATTGTAAGGCGCATCTAAACGCGGCGCTAACCAAGCTAATGGCTACAAAAAGCCCGTCACCTAGGTGACGGGCTTTTTTGATCGCCAATATTGATACGCCACGTCCGCGCCAAGGCATGGCCATCACCTACGGGCTTTAGTTGCGAGGAGCAAAGGGCCAGAGGTTACGCAGTTGCAGTAACAATGCGGTGAAGGCTGCGCCGCAAAGGGCCGTCAATATGCCAAGTAATAAGCTGCCGAGTAAAAATGGGGGCACCAGCGTCGCCGCCTCTTGCTCTAACCAGTGCAGTGACCAGTTAAGGTGAAACGGTGCAGGTGTTTGGTGCAATACCCAACAACCGGTGCGGTAGGCATAAAAATACATTAACGGTAAGGTCAACGGGTTGTTAAACCACACCGCTAGCAGTGCCAACGGCAAATTCAAGCTAAACGCTAATGCCAGCCCAACGGCAATTAACGAGTGCATTGGGATGGGAAACCAGCAGGCGAAGATCCCCGCCGCGACGGCGCCGCTTAAGGCCCGAGTCCCCCCTTGCCAAAGGGCAGGGGCAAGCAATCGCTCACCAAATAGGGCAAACCATTTTTGCTGGCGCAAGGTATCGGGATTGATCTTAATACGGCTCAACCAGCGATTTAGCATGAGCGGGCCTCTTTGCGTTTTTGCCATTGGCGTTGGGTGTTTAATCGCCAAAGAGTGCGAGTTAGGGCGTAGCCGGTCAATGCGCTCAGCACTGCGAGCAGCAGTGATCCTAATAATAAAGGGGGCGCGATGGAGCCGAGCACCGATACCAGCCAGTGCCAGCTCAATTCAATGGCGATCTGCTGGGGGGAAAGCCCCAGCAACTGGCAGCCCAGCAGATAACCGCCATACAGCATGGGCGCCATGGTAAAGGGATTAGAGAGCCACACCAGTGCCACCGAAATGGGCAGATTGACCCGCCACAAAATAGCGCCACCGGCGGCTAACAACATCTGGCAGGGCAGCGGGATCCACGCCATAAACAGCCCCACGGCACAGGCCCCTGCGGCTGAACGGCGGTTAAAGTGCCACAAATTAGCGTCGAGTAAGAGGGCGCCAAACAGCCGTAAGTGCTTGTGTTCTTTTAAGGTTTGCTGATCAGGTAGCCAGCGTTTTATCAATAATTTGGGCATATAGAAACCTTGCTAAATACTTGTGCCATGGATATGCGCCTGTTGTCGTTTGCCCTTGGGGCAAGCTCCTCATTATGTTGGCCATGGTTACCTTCACTGGCATGGGGGGGAGTGGTGCTGTCCCTGTTGTTGCCCCTGGCTTATTACCGTGCGTGGCGGCTGATATTTTTGTTACTCGGCATCCTGTGGATGCAGGCCAATTTGGCTTATCGACTGGCGTGGCTAGATAGGTTGGCAGAGCCGCGCAGCCACATCATAACTGCACAGTTGCAAAGTGCAGAGCCTGAGGGGGATAAATTTGTCCGGCTGCTGCTGCGGGTGACCCACTTAGACGAGCAGCCGGTTAGGCCTAAGCCATTGATCAGAGTCAATGCCTATCAGGCGATGCTGCCACTCGCAGTAGGGAGCGAGCTGACCGTCATCACCTCGTTAAAACCGGCCCATGGTCTGGCCAATGAGGCAGGCATGGATGGCCGGCGTTTGCTGCTCGGTAAGGGGATCACCGCCACGGGTAATTTACGCCGCGTGATAAATAGTGTGCCAGCGGCGCCGGGTTTGCGTGAGCGCTGGTTAATGGCGGCAAGGGAGGGGTGGCTGACACTTAAGCATGCCCCTTTGCTGGCCGCGCTGACCTTTGGTGAACAAAGCGGTATTACCGATGCGCAGTGGGCGCTATTTCGCGGCAGTGGGCTGACCCACATTATTGCCATTTCAGGGCAGCACATTGCCCTCGTCGCCGTGCTGGGGTGGTGGATCGGGCGCGTGTTTGGGCTGCGCGGCGCCATTATGTGTGCCTTGTTATTTGCCGCTGTGTATAGCGCCCTTGCTGGATTTGCGGTGGCCACCGAGCGTGCACTGATTATGGTGTTAGTGTGGAGTGTACTCCGTTGGCGCCAACGGGAGTGGCCCGCTTACCGGATCTGGCTGTGGGCGTTGGTGGCATTGATTTTATGGGATCCCTTTGCGCTCTATTCAGCGGGGTTGTGGTTATCGTTTTTGGCGGTCGCGATTTTGCTGGTAGTGGGGTATGTCTATACCAAGCCATCTCTGTGGCAGATCCAGCTTTGGCTCATGCTCGGGTTGTTGCCGCTGCAACTGGCCCTATTTGAAGGGATTGCACCACTGGCCATGGTGATCAATTTGCTCGCCGTGCCACTATTTTGCATCATCATCATTCCGCTGGCGCTAATTGGCGTGCTGCTCGCCCCCCTTTCTACCACGCTTGCGTATGGCCTGTTTTGGGGCGCCGATTGGTGGCTTGGCTGGGTGCTGCGTGGCCTTAATTGGCTGGCCAGTCAGTTGCAACTGTGGTGGCCATTGCCGGCAGGCTGGTTGCCTGGGTGCGCACTGTTGCTGCTGCTGGGGCTCAGTTGGCAGTGGCGCAGCGCCAGAGCCATGTGGCTGGTGGGGGTGATGAGTGTATTACTCAGCCTGTGGCCAACGCCAGTTCGCTGGCAATTGCGGGTACTAGATGTCGGACAGGGGCTAGCTGTGCTGATCAGTCAAGGGGATCGAGCCATCCTTTATGATACTGGCGATCGCTATCTAGGTGGCTACAACATGGCCGATGCAGTGATCTTGCCACAGCTGAGTCGGTTAGGGGTGCAGGTGATCGACCGGCTTATCATTAGCCATAAAGACAAGGATCATGCGGGTAATCGCGAGCGGATCTTGAGCGCAATGCCAGTGCGCCATGAGATGTCCTCTTATCCGTTTAGTGCCACCACCGTCCTTTGTCAGCGAGGACAGCAATGGCACTGGCAGGGGCTTGAGATGAAGGTATTGTGGCCAGAGCGTCCGGGCGGTGGGCGTAATAACGATGGCTGTGTGCTGCGCATCAGTGATGGCGAGCGCACTATCTTGCTAAGTGCCGATATTGAGCGGCAAGCTGAGCAGCGGCTGGTGGCACTAGAAGGCCGTGGGCTTGCAAGTTCACTATTAGTGAGCCCGCATCATGGCAGTCGCTCCTCCTCTACGCCCCCCTTTGTGGCTGCAGTTGGGGCTAAATACGTGGTACACAGTGCGGGTTTTCACAATCAGTGGGGATTTCCTCGCCCTGATGTGGTCGCTCGCTATCAACACGCTCGCCAATGGGTTACCGGTCAGCAAGGGGCCATTTTGATTGAGCCACAGGCCAAAGGGCTGGCTATTCGTGCCGAGCGCGATAGTGGGCCATGGTATCGGCGCAGTGGTTATTGGTGGCAATCTCAGGGGTGGCCTGAGCAATAATCACTCATTTGATGCGCAGATAAGCATGATTGCAGTGGTGGTGCTTGGTGGAAACGGTAGCTTTGGCTAGAATACCCCGTCATTTCTATTACTAACGGCGATTCATGCAACAAGAAACCTCACAAGAGAGCTGGTCCATATTCAAGCGCCTGCTCGGCTATGTTCGGGACCGTAAGCTGGGCCTCGTGGGTGGCATCATCGGCATGCTGGGTTATGCAGCCGTGGATACGAGCTTTGTTTACTCTATCAAGCCTTTGATTGACCAAGGCATCAATGGCGACGACAGCACAGTGTTGAAATGGATGCCGTTCTTCGTATTGGGCATCGTCGCCCTGCGGGGCTGCGCCGCATTTTTGTCGAACTATTGCATGGCGTGGGTCGGTAATCATGTGGTGATGAAGCTGCAACAGCAGGTATTTAGCCACTTAATGGCAATGCCAATGAGCTTTTTCGACCGCCAAAACACCGGTAATCTGCTCTCAAAGGTGACCTATGACGCAGGTCAAGTCTCTTCTGCGGCGAGCTCTACCTTGGTGTCGCTGGTGCGAGAAGGGGCTACGGTAGTGGGTCTGCTGGGGTTAATGTTTTGGCACTCTTGGCAGTTATCGCTGATCTTCTTGGTGGTCGGCCCCATCGTTGGGGTGCTCATTGGGCTGATCAGTCGCCGTTTTCGTACCATCAGTCGCCATATTCAAAAGGCGGTCGGTGATATCACCACCTCGACCGAGCAGATGCTCAAGGGTCATAAAGAGGTGTTGATGTTTGGTGGCCAGCAGGTAGAAGACCAGCGCTTTTTTGCAGTCAGTAACCGGATGCGTCAGCAAACCATGAAGATGGTCGCCGCCGATGCCATTGGTAGCCCCATTGTACAAATGGTGGCATCAGTCGCCTTGGCAGTATTTTTGTATGTGGCCACTATCGATAGCATCAAGGCAACCCTGACCGCCGGTACCTTTACCGTGATGGTCACCTCCATGATGATGCTGCTCAAACCACTTAAAAGTTTGACTGACGTCAATAACCAGTTTCAGCGCGGGATCACCGCTTGTCACAGCCTATTTGGCCTGCTTGATAGCGATCCTGAGCAAGATACCGGTACCCTTACCTTAGATCGCGCCCGTGGCGAGATTGAGTTTCGTAATGTCACCTTTAGCTACCCAACCAAAACAACGCCAGCGTTGCATAACGTGAGCTTTAAGGTTGAGGCGGGTAAGTCGGTGGCACTGGTGGGTCGTTCGGGTTCTGGTAAGAGCACGATCGCCAGCTTGTTAACCCGGTTTTACGACATAGAGCATGGTGAGATCTTGCTCGATGGGGTGAATATCAATGATTACCGCCTCAGTGAGCTGCGCAAACAGTTTGCACTGGTGTCTCAGCATGTGCATCTGTTCAATGACTCCGTGGCCAATAACATCGCCTATGCCGCGCAAGAGCGCTACAGCCTAGCGCAGATCCAGCAAGCTGCGCGTATTGCCCATGCCGACGAATTTGTCAGCAAAATGCCTGAAGGGTATGACACCGTAGTGGGTGAAAATGGGGCATCGCTCTCTGGCGGCCAGCGCCAGCGCGTCGCTATCGCCCGTGCGTTGCTGCGTGATGCACCGGTACTGCTGCTCGATGAGGCAACGTCAGCGCTCGATACCGAATCTGAGCGGCACATTCAGGGCGCCATTGATGAATTGTGCAAAGCGCGTACCTCACTGATGATTGCTCACCGGCTCTCGACTATCGAAAAGGCCGACGAGATTTTAGTCATCGATGAAGGGTATATCGTTGAGCGTGGCAATCATGCCACCTTGATGGCCGCGCAAGGTACCTATGCCCAGTTGCGTGCCATTCAGTTTGGCCACGCCGCTCATGGTCATCACGACTGATGCTTGCGCGCCTGTGGTACGGCAATAGCGGCTGGCGTTGGTTATTGGCTCCGTTCTCTTTGCTGTTCGCCATGATCAGTGGTGCGCGACGCTATGCCTATCGCCGTGGCTGGTGTCAACGCTATCAAGCCAAGATCCCAGTGATCGTGGTAGGCAATATTTCAGTGGGTGGCAATGGCAAAACGCCGGTGGTCATCTGGTTGGTTGAGCAATTGCAAGCGCGCGGTTTTCGCCCCGCTGTGGTGAGCCGTGGTTATGGAGGGCACGCTTCCCATTACCCGTATCGGCTTGATGAGTCGAGCACCACTGCGCAGGCTGGAGATGAGCCCGTATTGATCGCTCGGCGCTGTGGTTGTCCGGTAGTCGTGGCCCCTAAACGTGCCGATGCGGTGCGCCTACTTGAGCAAAGCGGTGAGGTGGACATCATTATCACCGATGATGGCTTGCAGCATTATGGGCTGGCCCGAGACATCGAGCTGGTGGTCATTGATGGGGTGCGGCGCATGGGTAATGGCTGCTTGTTGCCAATGGGGCCACTGCGAGAGCCCATCAGCCGTTTAAAGCGAGTGGACGCCATCATTTGCAATGGTGCACAACCTGCCACCGGGGAGTACCCCATGCAGCTGGTGGCCGCGGGCTTGCGCCGAGTTCGTGACGATGCCCCGCTTAGTGCGCCATTATTGGGCCCCGTCGATGCACTGGCAGGCATTGGGTATCCTCCTCGTTTTTTTGCAAGCCTTATGGCGCAAGGCTATCAGCTTGATCAGCAGGTCGCATATGGGGATCACCACCCCTTTGATCGCCAGGAACTGGTCGGCCGCTTTGGCCACAAGCCGTTATTGATGACTGAAAAGGATGCGGTAAAGTGCCGCGAGTTTGCCCTTGATAACTGGTGGTATTTGCCTGTTAGTGCTGAGCTGCCTGCGGCATTGCTTGACACCTTGTTAGCTAAATTGGGGCTGCCAGATCCGTTAGTGCCAAGCCATGACGCCCATCTTGAGCCTTAAGCATGAAGGCTGCGCTCGGGTCAATGGCGGCTTTTCTTGCCGTTTTTTGGCACAGATTTTGACATATAGAAATGAGGGATCGGGTTGCTCGACATTCATCGTTGGCAAGAGCACGCTGCCAGCGCGACATCGTTGAAGGAGTATCGTTTTGGCATTAGATATCAAGTTGCTCGACATCATTGCCTGCCCAGTCTGTAAGGGTAAGCTGTTTTATTATCCGCAATCTCATTTACAACCTAATTGCACCGGCTATGAGTTGGTTTGTCGCTTTGACAAACTGGCTTATCCCATGGAAGAAGGGATCCCGGTGCTTCTAGAAAATCGCGCCCGCACCCTTAGCAGTGATGAGTTACCATCATGAGTTTCGTTGTCGTTATTCCCGCCCGTTATGGTTCAACACGGCTACCCGGTAAGCCCCTTGCTGATATCCATGGTAAACCCATGGTGCAACACGTGGTCGAAAAAGCCCTGCAATCTGGGGCAGATCGGGTGATTGTGGCCATCGATGATGAGCGCGTTGCCAAGGCATTAGCGGGCAGTGGCGTTGAGGTTTGTATGACCTCTAAAGATCATCAATCAGGCACTGAACGCTTAGCTGAAGTGTGCCGTTGCTATGGCTTTGCCGCCGATACCATAGTGGTCAATGTGCAAGGGGATGAGCCACTCATTCCCCCGGCCATTATTCGCCAAGTGGCAAATAATCTGGCCGCAGCCCATGCCCCTATGGCGACCTTGTCGGTGCCGATCCTTGATGCGGAAGAGGCATTTAACCCGAATGCCGTTAAAGTCGTGACCGATAAAGATGGCTACGCCCTTTATTTCAGCCGCGCCAGCATTCCTTGGGATCGGGATCGTTTTGCTAGCACGCATCAGCAGATAGGCAATCACTACCAGCGTCATATCGGTATTTATGCTTATCGGGCCGGTTTTATTGCCCGTTACATCGACTGGGCGCCCAGTGGGCTAGAGCAAATTGAAGCCTTAGAGCAACTGCGAGTGCTGTGGTATGGCGAGAAGATCCACGTCGCACAGGCCCTTGAAGCGCCGCCGGTCGGGGTTGATACCCAAGCCGACCTTGAAAAGGTGCGGGCCTTTTTAGCGCAGTGATCTCTGGGTTGGAAAAATGTAAAAACGGTGTCGATAGATGCCGTTTTTTTTGTTTTAAATCTTCAATCATCTGCTGTTTTTCCACCTCAAATTGAGGGGTGGCTCAAATTTTTGACGGACATGATTTGCCAAGCTAGCCAGTTTCGCTATGATGCCAAACGCTCGGTTAACCCTAACTTGGTAGCTAAAACAAAATAAAAACGGGGTGTTTGGGTGATAAATGTATTCCTGGTCGATGATCATGAACTTGTGCGTACAGGGATAAGACGCATTCTTGAAGACGTACGCGGGATCAAGGTGGTGGGTGAGGCACAAAGCGGCGAAACGGCCGTGGCGTTTTGTCGCCAGCACCACCCCGATGTGATCTTGATGGACATGAATATGCCAGGGATCGGCGGGTTAGAAGCGACCCGTAAAATTTTACGGCTGCGCCCAGATGTGCGCATCATAGTGCTGACCATGCACTGCGAAAATCCGTTGCCAACCAAGGTGATGCAAGCTGGCGCCGCAGGTTATCTCACGAAAGGGGCGGCCCCTGATGAGATGATCCAAGCGATCCGCTTAGTGCACTCCGGTCAACGCTATCTTTCGCCAGAAATTGCTCAGCAAATGGCGCTGAGCCAGTGTACCTCTGCCGATGACAATCCTTTTAAGTCCCTCTCTGAGCGAGAGTTACAGATCATGATGATGATCACGAAAGGACAAAAGGTGACCGATATTTCTGAGCAGCTTAACTTAAGCCCTAAGACGGTAAACAGTTACCGTTATCGGTTGTTTAGCAAGTTAGCGATCGGAGGTGATGTGGAGTTGACTCACTTGGCTATTCGCTATGGGATGTTAGATGCCGAGACTCTGTGATTGGGGCTCATAGTGAGAAAGGCGGCGGATGCCGCCTTTTTGCTTTTTAATGCCCAAGCGCAGTATGCTCTGGCTATTCCTGTTCGCCCTTCGTGTTGAATCGAGTCGCTGATGATCCCCAGTGTTGATCCCCTTTTCGATAGCAAAGCATTTTTAAGTACCCTCACTCACCAAAGCGGCGTTTACCGCATGTTTGATAGCGGTGGCATCGTTATCTATGTGGGTAAAGCCAAGGATCTGAAAAAACGCCTCGCATCTTATTTTCGCACCCATGTCGATAGCATCAAGACCCGCACCTTGGTACGTCACATTGCCAATATCGAGATCACCGTCACCCATACCGAGACGGAGGCGCTGATCCTCGAACATAACTTAATTAAGCAGTATCAGCCCCGCTACAACGTGCTATTGCGCGATGACAAATCCTACCCCTGGATCATCATCACCGCGCACAGGCATCCACGTATTGGCATTCATCGCGGCGCCCGCAAGGTAAAAGGGGAATATTTTGGCCCGTATCCCTCGGGCGGGGCGGTGCGCGAGAGCCTGCATTTGATGCAAAAGATTTTTCCGGTGCGCCAATGCGAAGATGCGGTCTATGCCAACCGCACTCGGCCTTGTCTCTTGTTTCAACTCAAACGCTGCGCGGGTCCCTGTGTGGCGGGGCTGGTGAGCGAAGCTGAATATGCCCAGCAGGTCGCGCTGGCATCATTATTTCTGGCAGGAAAAAACCAGCAAGTGATTGGTGAGCTAGCCGGCAAAATGGAGGCAGCCAGTGGCGATCTGCGTTTTGAAGATGCGGCTCGCTATCGCGATCAGATCTTGGCACTGCGCCGGGTTACGGAGCAGCAATCGGTGAGCGGCAATGTGCTCGATGAGCTCGATGTGGTGGGGGTTGCCTTTGAGCAAGGGGTCGCCTGCATCCATGTGCTCTTTATTCGGCAGGGTAAAGTGCTAGGTTCGCGCAGCTACTTTCCAAAGGTGCCAAGTGATACAGCCCTTGATGAAATCGCGCAATCATTTTTGCTGCAATTTTATCTGTCAGGGCAGGGGGGGCGGCAGATCCCAAGCGAAGTGCTGCTCGATGTGGCGCTAGAAGATGAGAGCCTCATTGCCCAGACCTTGAGCCAGACTGCCGGTTACAAGGTGCGGGTAGTGAGCCGCACCCGCAGCGAACGGGCTCGTTTTATTAAGCTCGCCTCTATCAATGCGCAAACAGCTCTGCTGTCTCGCTTGGCCCACAAAAGCACCCTTATTGCCCGTTACGATCAGCTAGAAGAGCTACTCGAGCTCGAACGACCTATCGCCAGAATGGAGTGTTTTGATATCTCCCACACCATGGGGGAGCGCACGGTGGCCTCTTGCGTGGTATTCAACCGAGAAGGGCCTCTTTCGTCTGAATATCGCCGTTTTAATATTGATGGGATCACTGGGGGTGATGATTACGCGGCGATGGCGCAGGTACTCGAGCGCCGTTTTGGCAAGCAGCAAGCGCCAGAGCAGGTCCCTGACGTGCTGTTTATCGATGGCGGCTTGGGTCAGTTGCGCCGCGCCGAAGAGATTTTGGCGCGCCAGCTCGCATTTTTGGGTGGTAAATATCCGCTGTTAGTGGGCATTGCCAAGGGAGTGACCCGCAAAGCGGGGTTAGAAACCTTGATCATGGGGGAGACCCACGAAGAGCTGCATTTACCCGCCGATATGCCCGCCCTGCATCTTATTCAGCACATTCGCGATGAGTCCCACCGCTTTGCTATTACGGGCCATCGCGCTCGGCGCGCCAAAGCCCGCACCAGCAGCAGTTTGGAAGATATTCCAGGGGTGGGGCCAAAGCGGCGTCAAGCCCTACTTAAATATCTGGGGGGCTTACAAGAGGTGAAAAAAGCAAGCGTTGATGAATTGGCGAAGGTGCCAGGCATTAGCCAAGAATTGGCTCAAACCATCCATGATGGCTTAAACAGTGCCTGAACCTCTGTTTTAACAAAAATATCGCTAACTCCTTGATGCATAAGAGCCGTGACGTGAGGGGGGCGTAAATGCAATAATAAATGAGTATCAAAAAGCAGTGATGGATTAAAAAGAGTGAGACGAGCGCCGGTACCATTGCATCGCAAATAGGCTTTGGCGCACTATATAGCGACGAATAATAAGTGGCTGAAAATAATGACAAACATACCTAACCTGTTGACGTTTTTCCGGATTTTGCTGATCCCGGTGTTCGTCATCTTGTTTTACATGCCTTATCAATGGTCTTATCTGGCGGCTGCTCTCGTCTTTTTCTTAGCCGCCGCAACCGACTGGTTTGATGGCTATTTGGCCCGCAAGTTGAACCAAACGACCCCCTTTGGCGCGTTTCTTGATCCCGTTGCGGACAAGATCATGGTTGCCTGTGCGCTGGTGGTGATCGTTGAACACTACAACACCGTGTGGGTCACCATCCCAGCTATGACCATGATTGGCCGAGAAATTATCATCTCGGCGCTGCGTGAATGGATGGCAGAATTGGGCAAACGCTCCTCTGTTGCAGTTAGCTGGATTGGTAAATGGAAGACCATGATCCAGATGGCATCACTGACAGGGCTCATTTGGCAGTACAACGTTTGGATGGTATGGCTCGCTTACGTGATGCTTTATGTCGCCACCGTGCTGACCTTTTGGTCGATGTTCCAATACCTCAAAGCGGCGTGGAGCGATTTGACCCACCCCGCTAACTTGTGAGTCACGCCAAAACCACCTCAGGCATGTTTTTAGACCTGGTTCAGGTAAGGTCTAGTTAAGGTGATGTTTCACCTGTGGTAACAAAAAAAACGGCGAAAGCCGTTAAAATGAGCAAAAAGAGTAAAAAATGCTCATTCGATCAATGAATTAAATATTTTTGGTTGACTCGAGGAGGAAGATCGCTAGAATGCGTCCTCGTAGTCAGGCACACAGCCAGACCAATGCGGGAATAGCTCAGTTGGTAGAGCACGACCTTGCCAAGGTCGGGGTCGCGAGTTCGAGTCTCGTTTCCCGCTCCAAATTTAGTCATTAGAGAGCCAACTCTCTTTTGCATGGCGCGTTAGCAAAGCGGTTATGCAGCGGATTGCAAATCCGTTTAGTCCGGTTCGACTCCGGAACGTGCCTCCATATTGACAAGTCTGCGTAGCAGATTTGATACCGGTAGCGGTGCCCGAGTGGTGAAATCGGTAGACACAAGGGATTTAAAATCCCTCGCTTTTCGAGGCGTGCCGGTTCGATTCCGGCCTCGGGCACCATATAAATCAAGTAGTTACAAAGGCCACTAGAAATAGTGGCCTTTTTGTTTTTTCACACTCTATATCTTTGATTTACATAGCTTTATGTTGATTACGTATCTATTCCGGTTACCTTGATTTCCTCTTGACCTCGCGCTGTCACTGGGCAATAGGCAATCGTCTGCTTAGGGGGGTGAGGGGGGTGAGAATGAGATGCCTTGCGTGTAAATCAGTGAAATAGGTGAAACGTGGCGACTTATCGATCCACGGGTAAATTAGCAACATTGCGGGTGAGATCGCACGCTCACCAGTATATCGCTCCAAAAGCATCCCAAACGGCTTATTGCATCCGAGCAAGGCGGTAAAATGGCCGCCAACTCACACTATTAGCGGGCACGCCCTAAGCGACACGACACAACCTAATACAACGATATTCATTAATAAATCCCCATACACAACCCGCTTTGGCGGGTTGTGTTATTCATGCGTGGGTTTATTTGGTGATCGCGGTTTGCGCTTATGTGATGGCGCTTAAAACGTTAACGGCTCATGCCATGTGATGTTTGATCGGATTGCGCGGGCAGGCGATCCGATGGCAATCTGGTTGGCTTTGATGTTGCCGGTGACGAGTGCGCGGGCGCCGATGACAGCACCATCTTCAATGGTGGCGCCTTTTAAGATCATGGCTTCTTGGCCAATCCATACCCGTGAGCCGATGAGGATATCTTGGGCAGGGTTTATCCGCGTGCCGGTGGCGTCATAGATATCGTGGCCATCGCTGGTCAACATCGTGACCCCGGTTGCTAATAGTGAATGCTCCCCAATGATCAAGCGGGTGCCGCGTTCACGACAAGACAACTTGCCAGGCCCGGTATTTTTGACATGGTTGCCAATTTCTAAGGTGCAATTATCACCGAGCACTTCGAGGGTCATACCTCGCAAGTAACAGCCCTTCCCGATGATGAGGCGGTTACCACTCCCTTTGATGGTGATGTGGCAGCGGCGCAGTTCTACCTCATCGCTAAGATGGGCGTGATTGTTACTGCCGCTCATCGAAATTTGACATTTTCTCAATTTGGTACGTTGAGATAGGTGTAACTGGCTGTTTGTAGAACGAATGCTATTGCGTAGGTGCAGCGATATGTTCTTTAAGATGGTGTGTAGGCCCACTCAATTATCCTCGCATCAGTGATGGGGCATCTTACCACGGGTATCCATCGGTGAGCTCGTCTACAACATGGCCACAACGTGTCCACAACCATGGTCTTGCCCACTACGGCTTGCTCGCGCCCCCTTCTCTTGGCTACCAATATCGCCTACCAATATCGACAGTTACCCTTACCAAGGCTCGGTTGGGGTTGGGCGGGGAGCTTGCGCTTTAAGAAAGGGCAGCAGCAACAGCGCAGAGATCCCAGCGGCGAGGGAGATCACCACAAAAAAGCCGTTCCAGTGCCAGATTTCGATGATTTTGGCTAATGGATACCCCGCAAGTGCCGCACCCATGTAGGCAAACAGTCCCACAAAGCCGGTGGCCGCCCCCGCGCTGTGTTTGTGGGAGCATTCTGCCGCCGCCATACCGATCAGCATTTGGGGGCCGAACACGAAAAAGCCGATGGTAAAAAAGCAGGTTGCCTGCATGACATAGCTAAAGAAGGGCATCAGCCACAATGACCCGACGGCGAGCAAGATGCCGATGGTAAAAATCAGGTTCATGGGGCCGCGGTTGCCGTTAAAGAGCTTGTCTGATCCCCACCCGGCCACTAAGGTGCCGATAAATCCTCCCACCTCAAACATGGAGATGGCACCGTTGGCGCTCATCAGATTAAACCCCCGCTGCTCGGTCATATAGAGATTGCCCCAGTCGTTAATGGCGGTACGCACCACATAGACCAGCACGTAGCAGCAGGCCAGCAGCCAAATATAGGGATTTGCCAGCACATATTTGCGCAAGATCTGACGAGGGGATAGCCCGGGATCTTGGGTTTGCTGGGCGAGCTCGATGGCGTCGTTGCGCCACACCCCAACCGTGGGCAGCCCCATCGTGCTGGGGGTATCTCGCAGTCGCCAGCAGAGAAATAATCCCGCGCAAATTGCAATCAGCCCCGGCGCTATCATGGCGTAGCGCCAACCATGCTGCAGGGCGAGGGTGCTGACCAGTAGCGGGATGAGCGCACCGCCCACGTTGTGGGCGGTGTTCCAAACCGACCACCACATGCCCCGTTCACTGCGCGAATACCAGCTGGTCAGTAACTTAGAGCAAGGGGGCCAGCCCCAGCCTTGAAAAAAGGCGTTGGCGACCCACAGGGTAGTGAACATCCAAAGGGCTGATGAGAGCCCAAATAACATATTGGTGACGCCGGTGGCTATTAACCCAATGCCCATAAAATAGCGGGGGTTGGCACGATCACTGATGATGCCAGAGAAAAATTTAGAGCAGCCGTAGGTGATGTAGAACAGCGTCCACAGCATGCCGATGTCAGATTTATCTAACATGCCGCTTGCCAGCATATCGGGCATGGCGAAGTTAAAACTTTTGCGGGTGAAGTAAAAAACGGCGTAGCCCAGATACATGGTGAGCAGCAGATGCAGTCGCCAATAGCGATAGGTGGCGTCGATCTCGTCCTTATTTTGGATATGCGGCCCTTGAGTGAGTGGCGTGTGGGGGGGCGACGTGTGGGTAAAAGAGCCAAGGGGAGGGGTGGGATCAGCCATGATGCTCGTCTCGTTTGCGATAAGGGAGGTTGACCGTCAGCGCCGTGCCATGGTGACTACTCAGCTGCAAGCTGCCGCCAAGGGCTTGCACCCGCTCGCGGATCCCAAGTAGGCCATAACCTTGGGTTGGGGATGTGGGGGATAAACCTTGGCCATCATCTTCTAGCACCAATTGCAGATGTTCTGCGCAGATGCTGGCACGAATGATGATGGTGCGCGCATCGGCATGTTTGACCACGTTGTTAAGTCCCTCTTGGCAGACGCGAAACAGGGTCACTCGCTGGGCATCAGAGAGATCGGCATCGCCCAGTTGCCACTCAAGTCGGGTGACGATGCCATGACGCTCAAGCTCTAATTCTCGCAGCAGCGCTCGTACGGCTTGCTCTAGGGTCATGTCATCGAGTTGGCGCGGGCGCAAACGACCCAGCAGGCCCCGCACCGCGTCATAGATCCCAAGGGACAAGCTATCGATGAGGGTGCTGCTTTGGCCGACGGCCAGATTGTCTGGGGCGAGGCGGCGCACGATCCCAGCTTGGGTGCGAATGGCGGTGATGGTTTGGCCGATATCATCGTGCAGCTCGCGCGCCACCTCTTTGCGAATGCTCTCTTCGGTTTCAAGTAGCCGCTCAGTGAGCTGGCGGTTATGGATAAGCTGGTCGGTGAGGGCGAGATTGAGCTCGCGCTGGCGCTGAATGCCCGCCCCAAGCAACAGGCCAGTGAGGCTTTGCGCCAATAAAGAGAGCAGCAAATCAAGGGGGTGATCGTGCCAAGGTTGGCTAGCCAACAGGGCGATGGTGTTCATCAAGGTGGCGAGCAAGGCCCCTTGCCAGCCATAGCGCCAGGCCATGGCAATGATTGGGATCGCAAGGCAAAAAGGGGTAAAGCGCACCAGTGAGTGAGGCAGCCCCAACTGCAGCCAGAGGCTGAGCACAAACAGCAGCAGATACCAGATGAGGTGGCGAAAGCGCCAATCGATAGGTTGATCAACCAGCGCTGGGCCAAGGGGCACCCAGGTTGCGCGGGTGAGATAGTGCCAGATCAACATACAGGTCGTGGTGAGCGTGAGCCCGCCGGTGAGGGTGAGCAGCAGGGCTAACAAGCCATCTTCCCCTGCCAGTTGCCAAAGCAGGGCTTGTAGCAGGGCCGCCGCGCTCACGCAGACCAACAGCAAGAGCAGCTGTTGCCAGTCGTTATGCACCGGTTGCCTGCGGGCAATGAGCAGTGGCAGCAAGGTGAGCACACTGCCTGCAATGAGCCATGGCCAATGAGGCAACCCCACCTCGAGATGCAACCAATAAATGAGCAAGCCATCGCACACCAATAACGGTGGCCAAAAGCGCGCCGGGCTTTGCAGCAGCAAGCCCAATCGTAGGCCAAATGGAAACAGCAATACCGCCAGTGCAGGGCTACCGGCAAGGTGCAAGCCAATGCTCCACAAACAAAACCAGCCAGCGGCAAAGATCAAGCTGGCCGCCAGCGCAATGGCGACATAGCTTAACAGCCGCGCAATCACCAGCTATCCAGCATGTGGTGAGCCAGCGCCACATTGTTGCTGACTTTTAGCTTATCCATCAGATTGGCGCGGTGAACGTGCACGGTTTTGGGCGACAAACCGAGCTGGTCGGCAATGCGTTTTACCTCTAGCCCTTGGGCCAGTAGCTGGGCAATTTCGCGCTCGCGATTGGTGAGCGGATCTTGACTGCTGCTAGCCAGCTTTTGCGCAATATCGGGGGTTAAATAGCAGCCACCCAGTGCGGCGGTGCGCACCGCGGCGATCAGCTCCTCTGGGCTACAACGCTTAGAGAGAAATCCCTTAGCGCCGGTTTGCAGGGCTTGCTCGATAAGGGCTGGGCTGTCGTGAACCGAAAGCATCACCACCGCGAGGCCAGAGGGCAGCAACTTAAGTAGCTCGAGCCCTGATTGATCTGGCATTGAAATATCGCACACGCACACCTGTGCCCCGCTACCGGGTAAACCGGCAAGGGCATCGCGGGCTGCGCCAAATTCGGCGACCACCTGTAAATCGGGCTCTAAGTTCAGCAGTTGGGCAAAACCAGACCGGACGATCTGGTGATCGTCGATAAGGGCAATGTTAATCATGATGTCAGCCTGAAATTCGGGGCGTCATGACCATGACGCGGCCGACAAGATACCTGCCCTCGAGGCTTGGCTCAAGCAGTGGGCGCAAAATAGGTTAAAAAATCGGCGAGGGGGCTGCGCCGTGAGTGCAACAAGACCTGTCAAAATAGGGCGCCAGCAGGTAAAATACGCCCCCTTCAGATTATCCTCGCCAGTGCCTGCATGTTTCATGTGCGCGCTTGCGGCACCACAGAGAGTAACGGATATGTCCATCAACTGGTTCCCCGGTCACATGCACAAGGCCCGCAAAGAGATTGCCGAGGTCATGCCCCAGGTCGATGTGATCATCGAGATGCTCGATGCCCGCATCCCTTTTTCCAGTGAAAATCCGCTGGTGCCCGAACTGCGTGGAGATACCCCCGTCATCAAGGTGCTCAATAAAGCCGATCTTGCTGATCCGGCCATCACTGAGCTGTGGGTAGCACACATGGAAAAAGAGAAGGGGATCAAAGCACTGCCACTGACCCAGCAGGAGCCTGAGAAGATCAAGCAATTGCTGACGCTGTGTCATGAGATGCTGCCCGAGCGCAATTTTGATCTGCGCGGCGTGCGGGCGATGATCATGGGCATTCCTAACGTGGGTAAATCCACGCTCATCAATACCTTGGCTGGGCGCACCATTGCCCGCACGGGTAATGAGGCGGGGGTGACCAAAGCCCAGCAACGGATCAAGCTTGATAACAATGTGGTGTTGACGGATACCCCCGGCTTTTTGTGGCCCAAGCTCAACCCGCCTTCTTGTGGTTATCGCTTAGCGATCACCGCGGCCATCAAAGATACGGTGTTTGACTATGCCGATATCGCCATGTTTGCCGCCGATTACTTTATCAAGGCGTACCCTGAGCGGATCAAGGCACGCTATCAGATTGACGATCTGCCTGATACCGAAATTGAGCTGCTTGAGATGATTGCTCGCCAGCGGGCCTTTATAAAAAAAGGGGGGCTAGCCGATCTGCATAAAGCCTCTGAAATCTTGGTCAACGAATTTCGCAGTGGCCTGCTTGGGCGCGTGTCGCTTGAAACCCCTGAGATGGTGAGCCTAGAGATCGTTGCTGCTGAGGCTGAGGCGGCTGAAAAAGCCCGTGAAAAAGCAGAGCGTGAAGATGAGCGGCAAGCTCGGGCGCGCCGCAAGTACGCGAGAAAGCATCAAAAATAAGCCAGCGAGCGGTGAGCTAAGCGGCATCACGTCGCGTACGGGATGCACCAAAAACAGGATGAACCGAAAAGGGGAGCGTAAGCTCCCCTTGTTAATGGCAACAATAGGCGCGAGCCAAACGGCTTATTGCTGCTGGATCACCCAAATCTGAAACGCTTTACGGGTTTGGCTATCGGCCTTGTTGTACCAGCTTTGCAGCTGGGTCAGCGCTTCTGGATTACTGTGGGCTTTACTTGGCGCCACTTGTACCGGAGCGCTGGCGGCAGCCATGACGGCCGCTGATGATACGGCTACGGTTTTAGGCTGATTAAACGCCTTACCCATGTTGAGCAGCTCTTGCTGATAGTCGCGGGTCAGCTGAAAGCCTTCTACTTTTGGCATCACAAATGAGGTGCTACTGACCCGTTGGCCTGTGGCTTTGTCTTGTAACGTAACGCGCTGATTTTTAATAAATAGCTTGGCTTCGGCTTCGTTGCGGGGCTTGTTATAGTTCAGCACCAATTGCTGATTGTTGGCCGCGGTGAAGTTAAGCACCAAGGGCTCTGCGGTGATCAATTTGATGTCGCTGCGGCTTGAATAGTTACCCTCAAAGGCAATAACCAGCTGATGTTTACCCGCTTTAAGAGGGAAGGTGTTGGTTTTGTCGAGCAGCTTAGGGTTAATGGATTGACCATCAATCAGCTGCACCACATAGGGGCTGGTCACTTCTAATTGTGCATCTGCAAGCGCACTTCCCGCCCACAATAGACTTGCCATCGCCGGCAGTAAAATAGTCAGTTTCATTTCATATCCTTGAATAGTCAGGCCATTGCCACACAAAACAGGGGCTCATTTTTACAGGTTTGATGCGTAGCGGCAATGGCTCTTTCGGGTCTATTGCCACTCCCGAATCCCGAATTCCCACTCCCGAATCCCGAATCCCGAATCCCGAATCCCGAGTCCCCAATCCCCATTACTCAATGTTGCGAGTGAACGGGGGCAGGGCATCGAGCAACCCCTTGCCATAGCGCTTAGTCAGCAACCGGCGATCAAGAATGGTGATCCGGCCCCGATCGGTCTCTTTTCGGATCAAGCGCCCGCAGGCTTGGATCAATTTGCGTGAAGCCTCCGGCACGGTGAGTTGCAAAAAGGGGTTGCCGCCGCGTTGCTCGACCCACTCGGCTGTGGCCGCTTCAACGGGGGAGTTTGGTACGGCAAAGGGCAACTTGGTGACCACCAAATTGGTTAAATAGTGGCCGGGTAGATCCAGCCCTTCTGAAAAGCTGCCGGTGCCAAATAAAATACTGGCTTGGGCGCCGTCGCACTTTTGCTTATGCAAAGTCAGCAAGGCATTGCGTGACGCCTCCCCTTGTACCAGCAAAGAGATCCCTTGCGCACGCAGCCCTAGCGCCACTTCATTCATCTGCCGATAAGACGAGAACAGCACCAAGCTAGCCTCGTTGCCGGCCAACATCGCAGGCAGCACAGTGATCAGTTCGCTGGTAAATGCAGGGGAGCTTGGCTCATTGGCCATCTTAGGCAGATAGAGCTCGGCTTTGTGATAGTCAAACGGGGATTTGAGCCGCAGGTAGCGAGTACCGTCGTCCTCGCGCAGCCCCACTTGATGGCGAAAATAGCTAAAGGAGGAGAGCGCCGTCAGGGTCGCTGAGACCAAAATGGCCCCCAAACACTTAGACCACAGCCACTCTTCGAGCAGGTAGCCCACCTCGATGGGAGAGGCATGCAGCCACACATCCCCATCGTCACTTTTGGCCATCCAACGGGCCAGCGGGGTTTTACCTTGGGGTACATGGCGTCCTAGCATCTCCCACAGGGTATAAAAACTCTCCAGCCGCTGCAGATGAAAGCCACTCTCGGCCAGTAGCGGCTCGGCATCTTTGTGCCGAAGCTCGCCATCTTTGAGCGCTTCACCAATGACCCCTTGCATGCGATCGAGCGCCCGCAGCGCTTTTTTGCTCGACTCTTTGAGGCTCTCGACCAGCATGGGCAACGGATCTGGCAAGATCCCTTCCACAAAGCGGTAGTGAGGCTCCTGGCCAAATAGCTGATCGTTGGCACTGAGCCACTGCTCTAGGGCCTTGAGATCCGGTTGAATGGCACTGAGCGCATCTTGCAATTTTTGCTGAGGATCGAGCAGGCTCTCTTTGTTAAGCGCTCGGGCCAGCTTACCGGCACTTTGCACCAGCTTTTCTAACCAACGCCGCGAGCCTTTAATGCTGGCGCTAGCCGCGCCATGGTCACGGGCGATGGTGGGCAGGTGATGGGCTTCATCTAATACATACAAGCACTCATCGGTGGGGGGCAAAATAATACCGCCGCCCATGGTGAGATCGCTTAGCAGCAAGGCATGGTTGACCACCAACACATCCGCGCTATCCATGTCGTTACGGGCCCGATGAAATGGGCAATGTTGATGGTGGCTTAAGGCTTTGTTGCAGGTATGGCGATCGGCGGCAATGTGGTGCCAGCAGGTATCGGATATCTGCTCTGGCCAGTTGTCTCGATCGCCATCCCATTTGCCATCTGAGTACGCCTGCCACAGCCGTTTAAAGCGAGCTTGGTCACTGTCTGAGGGTTGCTGTTTGCTCAATGCGCCAAAATCGATTTCAAAATTGGCCATTTCGATGCCGCTAGCCGCTTGCTCGAGTAGCTGGGCGCAGCAGTAACGTTGGCGCCCTTTGACCAACATAAAGCGAAAAGGCTGCTCGCTATGACGGTGGTAAAATGGCAGATCTTTATGCATGAGCTGCTCTTGCAGCGCCACTGTGGCGGTGGAGATCACCAGTTTTTTCTGGGTTAACCGAGCCACCGGAATGGCGCCTTGGGCATAAGAGAGGGATTTACCGATCCCGGTGCCCGCTTCTGCCACCAAAATACGCCGCTGCTTGTCGTACTCACCGATCAAGGTTTTAGCAATTTCAGCCACTAAAAAGTTCTGCTCTTTTCTGGGCATAAAACCGGGCAAGCTATCCGCAATTTGGCGATAAGTGTGACGAATGGTGGCTTTAAGGCGAGTTGACAGCATAGGGGCGGGATGAACCGAAATATCGAGGAGCCAAGGGGGCTAAGGATACCTGTAACCCGCCCCTTTGGTCGAGGTCCGTTCGTTGCGATAGTGTGGGCTTGGCTTATTTGGCCAACCGGTTTTAGCTACCCTGTTTTAGCTACACGGTTTTGGTCAATCTGTTCTGGCCACCCTGTTGGCTCTTGGCTGATTGGTTTTGATCATTTGAAAATTTTTTTCTTCACATAACGGCCCGTTACCCTCGACCACTCCCCGTCATCACAAGATAAACGTTTGTATTTTATGGCATAACCGCAGCGTGACGGGGGTCACACTTTTTCGCCTTTGACTGTTTTTGTAATAAAAGGTTCAAAGTTTTTTCGTTGCGACAACAAAACTCTGGTGATAATCTCGCTGCACGGTGATGCAAAGCACATCACTAACACATGGAATTACAAGGACTTAGTGTTTAATAACCGTGGGCATTGAAAAAACTATGAAAAAGACAATCCTGGCTATCGCAATCCCAGCACTGTTTGCATCCGCTGCTAACGCAGCCGTGATTTATGACAAAGACGGTACCACCTTCGACGTCTACGGCCGCGTGCAGGCTAACTACTACGGCGACCACAATGAAGTGGCTGGCGTTGATGAGTTTGGTCATGCCTATACCAATGATGTAGATTCTGAGTTAGTAGGTTCTTCCCGTCTGGGTTGGAAGGGCAAAGTTGCGCTGAACAACACTTGGTCAGGCATTGCGCGTACAGAGTGGCAGATTGCGGCTGAAAACTCTGATGACAGCAAATTCAAAGCTCGCCATGTTTATGTTGGTTTGGATGGCTCCCAGTACGGTTCAATCATCTTTGGTCAGACCGATACCGCCTTCTACGACGTGCTAGAACCTACCGATATTTTCAACGAGTGGGGCGATGCCGGTAACTTCTATGACGGTCGTCAAGAAGGCCAGATCATCTATGCCAACAGCTTTGGTGGTTTTAAGGGCAAATTGTCTTATCAAACCAATGATGAGGTTGCGGTAAAAGTTACCGACATGGGCCAAAGTATTTCAGAAATTGACGTTTACGGTCCAAATGTGAAACGTAAATATGGCTACGCCGCCGCCGCTAGCTATGATTTCGATTTTGGTTTGGGCTTTAACGCAGGTTATGCCTATTCCGACCTTGAAAGTACAGTGACCAGTGCTACGGGTGACAAAAAAGAGTGGGCAGTTGGCGCGCACTACGCTATCAATGGTTTCTACTTTGCCGGTATGTATACCCAAGGTGACTTGTCTTACGATAACTACATGCGCAATGGCAAAGATAAAGGGCGCGGCTATGAGCTGGCAGCCTCTTATAACGTCGATGCATGGACCTTCTTGGCCGGTTACAACTACAAAGATGCTAAATACGACACGCATACCAGCTATCAAGATATGGTTGACGAAACCCTGCTGGGTGTTCAGTACAACTTTACACCTAAGTTCAAGGCATACACCGAATACAAGATCCAGGGTATCTCTGAGCTAGATGACGAATGGACTGTGGCCCTGCAATATAACTTCTAATCAGTTGTATTAAGACGCCCATCGCAATCAAAAAGCGTGAGTCTGTGACTTAGTAAAAAATGGCCGGGATACTCTCCTGGCCATTTTTTTGGTTTATGTTGCAACACCTTAGAATCCAGGTGTTGCACAAAAGCGCCGCACTCGTTGCCGCAACATGTCGCCGTAACATGTGACTACACAAAAAAAGCCCCGCGAGGGGCTTTATCAACGATGGATGGCAAGCAGTTATCTGCTGCTATTTCTTTAAGTGTTTACGGATGGCCTTGCCCGAGCAGCCAACGGCTTTCATCGCTCTTTTCAACTGGACTTCGGTGCACTCGAAAGTCTTGATCCACAGCTTCATCTCATAAGGGTCATTGATGTTGATGCTTTTAGCATCAAGGGGATGAGCAATGGCGTTAGTGTCAGGCATGAAACCTCAACTTATTGAAATAATTGGCGAGAAAGGTATTTCTGCCTACAGCCATCATCGGTCATATCGCCATCAGGTAAGGTGACCTAGATCACACAAAGCCGTGACCACCCAAGAAAAGCCGTACTCGCCAACGATAAGTGGGGTGATCAGCTGTTGATTTTGTTGTAGACAAACAGCACGATCAAGGCGCCCACGGTAGCAATACCAATGCTGCCGAAGTTTAAACCGGTCACGCTACCGAACCCTAACAGGGTGCCGACATAGCCGCCCACCATCGCGCCGATAACACCTAGCACGACAGTCTTGATAAACCCACCGCCATCATTGCCTGGCATGATCCACTTAGCCAGCACGCCAACGACCAAGCCCAATACGATCCAAGTGAAAAAACCCATGATTACATCCTCATTTGTGTGTGAGCTCACATTATAACGATGCCAAGGCGGCTGCGAAGGCCGCACGGTACGCGATCGGTCATCGGGTGTCAGATCAATGGCCGCTGCAGCAGGGTTTGCTGGTGGGGGCGACAAGCTAGCACCGATCCTTGCTCAAACCAGTCCCCAAGGACAATGCGGCGGGCAGGGTGGCCATCAAGGATGAAATCGTGGATAGCGGGCCTATGGGTATGACCGTGGATCAGCATGTGGCAATGGTGGGCGCGCAATGTGTCATCGATGGCATGGGGGGTCACATCCATGATACGAGGGCTTTTGTGGGCATTTTCCATCTGGCTTTGACCGCGCATTTTACCGGCGATGGTTTGGCGCCGAGGAAGGGGAAGCCGTAAAAAGAGCCAGCGTAGCCATTTGAGCTGGGTGATGCGGCGAAATTTCTGATAGCCCTTATCTAAGGTACAAAACCTATCGCCGTGGCTTAGCAGCACCTGCTCGCCATAGAGCTCGATGACGCACGGATCGTTAAGGCGTGTCATGCCGGCCCGCTTAGCAAAATGCTGGCCTAATAAAAAGTCGCGGTTGCCGTGAATAAAGTAGATAGGCACATTTTGCTGGCTGAGGGCTAAAAAAGCGGCGGCTATCTGTTGATGGAGGGGATTAGGATCATCATCGCCAATCCAATATTCAAAGAGATCTCCCAGCACATAAAGGGCATCGGCGCCAGGGGCGTCATGCTCAAGAAAGCGTACCAGCGCGGCGGTCATATCGGGCCGCTCGGCAGACAGGTGAATGTCACTGATAAAGAGGGTGCTCATGATAGGGGATTAGGGTTCTCTGTAGTGGTCGGTTGAGGGCAACCGGTGGCAAAGTAGGATGCGGTGCGTGGGTGGGCCGCCGGGTCGAGTTGAGCCACCGGTGGGATCACCGGCGCGCTAGCCTGCCGGGCCACGGGCAGTGAGCAAGCGGGGTTAGTTTGCCAGATAACGGTCGCCAGGCCTTTTCCTTCAAGGATCAGCAACGCCTGATAGGGGTCGCCAGTAAGACCGAGCAAGGTGCACATCGCCGCTTCCCCTTTTAATCCGTCATCAAGACGAAGGCGCCGCACTTCCCGATAGAAAGGCTCGCCAAAGCGTTGCAGCAGGGCGGCCATCAGGGTGAGGTGGCGCCAGCCATTTTGCATCTCGATGGGGGCGGCAGTGACGTACAGCTCCACTGGCCAGCTGGCGCTGTTCTTGCCAGCAGCGCGCTTGTCGCAACCGGGGAAAGTGCGCTCCAGTAGCCAGATATTGTCGCCCTTGTCGCTGGCTTGCCAGCGATCCTTGGTTAGGAGTGTGGCGTTTAGACGCAGGGAGTTCGGGATCGCGGTAAGGCTCGCAGCAAAGGCTGCGGGATCAGGATGCTGGCAGAGAATATCGAGATCGCTGCCCGGCCGATCCAGCCCGATGGCCAACGTGCTGACCAGCGCCATATCGGTGCAGTGCGCAGCAAGCTCATCCCACAAACCCGCCGTCAGCAGGGCATGGGCTGCCCGTTGGCGCGGGTTGCCGTGGGCCAGATAGTCGAGACGGCGCCAGTTTGGGCTGGCAGTTGGGGACGCAGATGGAAAAACTGCGGCCGGGGCCGCAGTTTCATCCGTGCCGAGTTGGCAAAGATCAGTCAGCAAGGGTCACCTTGGTGATCACTACATCTTCGCTCGGGACGTCTTGATGCATACGGCCGTAGTTGCCGGTCTTGACGCCCTTGATCTTGTTGACCACGTCCATACCTGCGGTTACTTCACCGAATACGCAGTAGCCAAAGCCCTGCGTGGTGGCAGATTTGAAATCGAGGAAGTCGTTGTTGTTCACGTTGATGAAGAACTGGGCGCTGGCAGAGTGCGGCTCGCTGGTGCGGGCCATGGCGATGGTGCCAACCTTGTTGGAGAGGCCATTGGCCGCTTCGTTTTTGATCGATGGGCGGGTATCTTTCTCATCAAAGCCAGGAGCATAGCCGCCGCCCTGGATCATGAAGCCGTCGATGACGCGGTGGAAGATGGTGTTGTCGTAGTGACCGTCACGGCAGTATTGCAGGAAGTTGGCCACGGTTTCCGGGGCTTTTTCAGCATTCAGGGTCAGGGTGATGTCGCCGTGATTGGTGTGCAGAGTAACCATAAGTTGTCCTTTGATTCTTTTGCGCAAAAAATGCGCGAGCAGGGGGTATGGCATAAAGTGGTGGCAATTCTAGCCCATCAGCGGCGGCGGGCATAGCCCTTCACCGTCCTTCACTTACTCCTTCCCATCGCCTTACAGATACCCCGGCGATGAGCCCTGTAAAGAGCATGTTTGGCGTCAGCACGGCGATAGCAGGCCGGATCTGGCTCGTTTTCTGCCATTGAACGGGGTATTATGACCGCCCATTTTACTCACAGGCAGTGGTTATAAGATGCTGAAGATTTACAACACACTCACCCGTCAAAAAGAGCAATTCAAACCGATCCACCCAGGCCGGGTGGGCATGTATGTGTGTGGCGTCACCATCTACGATCACTGTCACATTGGGCATGGCCGCACCTTCGTGTCGTTTGATGTGGTGGCGCGTTATTTGCGTTACGCCGGTTTTGATCTGACCTATGTGCGCAACATCACCGATGTGGATGACAAAATCATCAAACGTGCGGCGCAAACCGGCGTGACCTGTGATGAGCTGACGGAGCGTTTGATTGGCGACATGCATGCAGATTTTGACGCCCTCGGCATGGTGCGCCCTGACATTGAACCGCGCGCCACCCAGCACATTGAAGAGATCATCGCGCTGGTTGAAAGCTTGCTGGCTAAAGATCATGCCTACGTAGCTGATAATGGCGACGTGATGTTTATCGTTGAATCTTACGCAGATTACGGCCGACTCTCTGGGCAAGATCTGGAGCAGCTGCAAGCCGGTGCGCGGGTAGATGTGGTGGATGCAAAACGTAATCCATTGGATTTTGTGTTGTGGAAGATGTCAAAGCCTGGCGAGCCAACATGGGAAAGCCCATGGGGGCTGGGTCGCCCTGGCTGGCACATTGAGTGCTCTGCCATGAACTCTAAACACCTTGGCAACCATTTTGACATCCATGGCGGCGGCTCTGATCTGCAGTTTCCGCACCACGAGAACGAGATCGCTCAGTCTTGCTGCGCCCACGGGGGTGACTACGTCAACACCTGGATGCACAGTGGTATGGTGATGGTCGATAAAGAGAAGATGTCTAAATCCTTGGGCAACTTTTTTACTATCCGCGATGTACTGGCCCACTATGACCCTGAAACAGTGCGTTATTTTCTGATGTCTGGCCACTACCGCAGCCAACTTAACTACTCAGAAGATAACTTAAAGCAAGCACGCAGTGCGCTGGAACGGATGTATACCGCCTTGCGCGATCTGCCAGTGGCCGTTGCTGCTGGTGGTGAGGAGCATGTCGCGCGCTTTAAAGAGGCAATGGATGACGACTTCAATACTCCAGAAGCCTACTCAGCATTGTTTGATTTGGTGCGCGAGATCAACCGCCAAAAAACTGAAAACATGGCGGTGGCGGCAGGTTTAGGGGCACGGCTGCGGGAACTTGGCGCCGTGCTTGGCATTTTGCAGCAAGACCCTGAGATGTTTCTCAAGGGGGCTGATACGGATGATGAAGTCGCTGAAATTGAGCAATTGATCGCCGAGCGCAATCAAGCCCGCGCCGACAAAAACTGGCACAGCGCGGATGCCGCTCGTCAGCGACTGACCGAGATGGGCATTGTGCTTGAAGACAGTGCGGGCAAGACCAGCTGGCGCCGAATGTAATCGGCGTTTAGTTCGCGCATTGGGTCATAAAACCGCAGCTAACAGGCTGCGGTTTTTTTATGTCCGCTCGCTGTGGCTGTGGTTAGCCCGCTAGTCGGCCACTATCTGTAGTGAATGGGGCGCTAATAATCTATAAGCTTAAAACCTCATATAAAACAGTTGCTTATAGTGCCTCATGGCGAGGGGTAGATGAGCGTATTAACGGGTGGCAAGGGCAGTTAGCTTAAACAAAGTACACATGTTAACGGTATTTATGCAGGGGCATCGCGCTACAGTATCGTGAGATCATGGCTCTTGAGGGGCCCATTGATCTAGCTAGATATCGCTCACATCCGCTGACCATTTTAGATTCAGCGGCCGTTGTTTGAATCATGGATGTGTCTCAAAAGAAGACACGCGCAGCCAAGTGAAGCTTTTCATCGTGCTGGGCGGGGTGTAATTTGGCTACTGGTATGACATCATAACGGGTGGCTCATTGCGTGAATGATCCATGATCCATCGCGTAATGGGTACTTCATAAGACTTCGGAGAAAAATATGATAGCAGGCAGCATCACCTTGAATAACGACACCACGGTGACCCAGCTCAGTGGGCAACTCTTTTTAATAATGGAAGATGGCAGTCGCCGTTTGGTGGCCGAAGGCGAAACCTTGCCGCAAGGTGCGGTTGTTCTGTCCCTCGACACCACCACATTTGTGGCTAACGGCCAACTCTTTGAATTAGTTGGTGTTGACAGAAATGTTACAGAAAATGATGCAAGTGCGCAACAAAATGTTGCAGATGGTGCAGAGGCGCAACATGCCTCGCCTGACACCGCATTTGCAGAGTTGTCAGATGAAATCGCATCATTGCACGATGACATTTTAAAAGGCATGGATCCTACTGCTAACTTCGTGGCTACCGCAGCTGGCGGCGACGTGGGTGGGGTTGTGGGCGCAAGCGGCAGCGGCAACGGTGGCTATGTCACCATTGAACGTGATGGCGACGCGGTTATCGCGACTGCTGGGTTTGATACCAGCCACCCCGCAGAGCCACCTATTCCGCGGGCTTATCCGATCCCCATTGATATTGATGGTTTGGCTGAACCTGAAATTTCAGTCATCGCGCCTGATAACACCAACGACACTACCCCGACCATCACGGGTACGACTAATGTCAAGCCAGGTAGCACCATCACTATCGTGGTCACTGACAGCGCTGGCAATAAACAAGATCTGGTCACGACCGTCAAACCCGATGGCAGTTTTAGCGTGGATGTTACAAAGCCATTACCAGAGGGTGATTATAAGGTTGACGCCAGCGTCACTGACCCTAATGGTGATACCGCAACAGATACCGATGACGGCAGCATTGATCTGACTCCTCCGCACATCACTGTTGAGGCGCCAGATAACACCACCGATACTACCCCAACTATCACGGGTACCACCGATGCCAAGCCGGGTAGCACCGTTACCATCATCGTCACCGACTCTAAGGGTAACGAGCAAGAGCTGACCACGACTGTCAAGCCAGATGGCAGCTACAGCGTCGATGTTGAAAAGCCATTGCCAGAAGGTG
>JBOFTS010000090.1:0-14436 GCA_051652185.1 Aeromonas sp. | reverse complement strand
TGGGAGAAGTGATGGCGTATGTGAGCGCAATAAACAAACTGAACACCCTTGGTCTGCCTGTAAGAAAGCCCCGAGTGTAGCAGTCACTTGGGGCTGGGGGAGTCATGAATTGCTAGCTGATTTGGGAAACAACGCCGATCTCCCCTTAATGATTACAATAAAATGCGCTATTGATTTATATACTCATCTTAGCGCCATTAAACATAATTAAATTACCACTCAACAATCTAATAATTTCAATTTCAATCATGTAAATTAATATCAGCCAGCTATAAAAATAACGCCTGTATCAAATGCCATTTATGCACTCATCTGATTATTTCACTCATAGCGATGATGCATCTAAAACAGTCCATCAACACCACAACCCTATTAATATCAGTATGTTAAAAGCAAGGAGATAGAAAGATAATACTAAGTATAGATCACATAAGTGAACATAAACCATCTGAAGAAATTAATAAATAATAATGGCCAACTTAGCTAAGTCAGCTCATTCAGCTCATTCAGCTCATTCAGCCACTCACCTATTTATTTATTGATTTATCTATGATAGATATGTAAATACGTATCACAATACCTTTATCGTCCATATAGATGCGCTATTATGGCTCGTTTTATTGCTATCTTCATATCTAGCTTTTCTATTTCAGCGCTATTTAAGATAGGCCTATTTTTCTACCCATTAATTTGACTGCAGATGGTTTAACATCCTTCATGGCTTATGTTATTTTGATTGCCACGATCTTTCGACATTCAAGAGCAAACCATGACTAAGGCAAAAATTGGTATCGTCACCGTCAGTGATCGCGCCAGTGCAGGTATCTATGAAGATCTTTCCGGTAAGGCCATTATTGACACCCTAAATGCCTACCTCACCTCTGAGTGGGAGCCCATTTATCAGGTGATCCCTGATGAGCAAGATCAAATTGAAGCGACCTTAACTCGGCTAGCCGATGAAGATCATTGCTGCCTTATCGTCACCACTGGCGGTACCGGCCCAGCCAAGCGAGATGTCACCCCAGAAGCAACCGAGGCGGTGTGCGATCGGATGATGCCAGGCTTTGGTGAGCTGATGCGGGCCGAATCCCTTAAATTTGTGGCCACCGCTATTTTGTCACGCCAAACAGCGGGCCTGCGGGGCGATACGCTCATCGTCAATCTGCCGGGCAAACCTAAATCGATCCGTGAATGTCTCGATGCGGTATTCCCCGCGATCCCGTATTGCATCGATTTGATGGAGGGGCCCTACTTACAATGTGATGATGCAGTGATGAAACCTTTTCGGCCGAAAAAATAATCACCCGTCGTTGCAACCGACTCCCAACGTCCCATTACCTGTTTCCCATTACCTACCTATTCGGTCTGTAAAAAAACGGGCGGCCCATTGGCCGCCCGTTGCATAACTCAATCGCTACCTTGTAAAGGCGCTGCGATCATTTAGTCGGCTGGCGATCACCGGTTACGATCGGATTTTTAGGATCCATGCTCCACTCATACCAACCACCGTCATAAACGCTGATCTGCTTCCAGTCCATCAACCATGCGTAGAAAAACGCCTCGGATGCACGCCAGCCCGTTCCGCAATAAAACGCAGCCTGTTGAGTGGGCTTGATATTCCACTTATCCCACATAGCGAGGATCTCACGGGCAGGTTTCATGGTGCCATCGGGGTTGTGAAAATCACTCATGCTATTGGCATCAACTCCGCCGTGACCCCACTTGGCCCCAGGAATATCACCTTTTGGCTTGATATAGCTGTAGCCTGAGGTATTGCCCACAAACTCATCCCAAGTGCGCACGCTCACCAGTGCACTATCCGGTTTTTTGAGCAAGGCCTTGGCCTGATCTAAGGTGGTGTAGTACTCAGGATGGGCCGGAATGGTTACTCCAAACTCTTTCACTGGCTCATAGTGATGAGGCAAGCCCGTTTGAGTGCGCAAATGCTGCACAAACCACGCATCTAATCCCCCATCTAGCAGCCGCACATCGTCGACCCCGGCATACATCATCAACTGAGCAGCACGCGCAGCCGCCATAGAGTTACGGCCATAGAGAATAACGGTGGTGTCGTGACGGATCCCATTTTCTAGTAGCAGCTTTTTAAGTGCTTCATCAGAGACCTTGTTCCAGTTCGGCTCAGCTTCAAGGCTGTTGGTATCGATATAACCGGCGCCTGGAATATGGCTAAGCAGGAATGCCTTCGGCGATCCCCAATCCACTTCAAATACCTTCCAGTCCCCTTTAGGTGCTGCGGCTACCGGTTTACCTTCCTGCAGGTTTTGCAGCCAACGGGGATAAACGAGATGCTGCCAACGGGCTAAGCGCTCACGGGGTGCGGTTTGCCATTTTTCTAGCTCAAACAGTTGCTTGATCCCTTGCTTTCGTAGCAGCCGAGCAATTTCTGCAACCTCCCGTGGGGAGCCATATAGTGCAACGGGGCGATCGGCTTTTAAGCCTTTAATTTCAAGCGCTTTTGGCCACTCTTCATCGCTGTATTTCCACTCAGCAGAGAGGTTGTCTGCACCCACTACGTGGCCCCCTTGCTGCTCTCCTTCCATTGGCCAGCCCTGATAGAAGTAGCTCGCGCGAGTATCTAAGATAACCGCGTGCTTAGCCTTCGCATCTGCCAATGACAGCAAAGGCAGTTCGCCTGCCACAGCAGGCAAGGCGCACCAGATAAGTAAGGTCGCCAGTGCGACCTGAAAAAATCGAAGATGTCGTTTCATGGTGATATCTCAAGCCTAGTTACAAGGTTAAAAAATAGAGCGGCCCAATCGTTCAGCCAGCAGTTCAAGGGCCGCCGTGCCTGCCAGCGAGTTGCCCGCTTTATTGAGCTCAGGGGACCACACACAGACACACAACTCACCAGGGATCAGGGCGATGATGCCTCCCCCGACCCCAGATTTACCCGGCATACCCACTCGATAGGCGAAATCTCCGGCCTCGTCATAGAGGCCACAGGTTGCCAGCAGCGCGTTCACTTGTTTCGTGGTGCGAGCCGGTAACAGGGGCACTGTATCGCCAAGCGGCACCCCACGATTGGCCAGATAGATAAATGTCCGCGCCAAATCAACACAACTCATGCGGATCGCGCACGCATTGAAGTAGCTTTGCAGCACCTTATCCACTTTGTTCTCAAAGTTACCATAGGTCTTCATCAGATACGCGATGGCAGCATTGCGCGCCGAGTGTTGGTATTCAGATCGCGCCACCAGCTGATCGGCCACTATCGCAGGGTTACCGCTCAGGCGACGAGCCAGCTCAAGGGTACGTTGACGTGGCGTCGTCAGGCGAGTTTCCAGCAGATCGCTCACCACCAGCGCCCCTGCGTTGATAAACGGATTGCGGGGAATGCCTTGCTCAAATTCAAGCTGTACGAGGGAGTTAAATGGTTGGCCAGAGGGCTCTTTGCCAACTCGCGCCCAAATCTCATCCTCTTGATAAAGGGTGAGCGCTAACGTCAAGCTCAAGGCCTTAGAGATACTTTGAATAGAAAAGGGCTCGTCAGCATCACCTGCAGTAAATAGCGCCCCATCAACGGTGCAAACTGCCATGCCAAGCCTATCGGCCGGAACCTGCGCCAATGCCGGAATATAGTCGGCGACCTTGCCTTGACCAAGCAGCGGGCGCACCTCAGCCAAAATGCTGGCCAATAATTCAGATGACAACACCATACGTAATTTGCGATCCCATGACTCACACAGCAATACAGCAGCGATCTCGACTAACAAAAATCCCGCCAATGGCGGGATGTTTATTGTTACCCACAACAAGGCGCCCTAAGAGGCCACCTCGAATTAGGCTGGTTCACCGTACCAAAGATCAAACAGCTCGGTGACCACGACCGCTTCCATCCCCTTGCCTTCCAGCCAGGATTTGAGTACAGCACGGTCTTCTTCAGTACATTTGCCCAGTTGCTGAGTGCAGATCATCCCTTCCCAAGCCAAATGGCCTGAGCCGGCAAATGCCAGTTTACGGGGCTCAACAACTTCATCAATCATCGCATCGACTACTGCATCGATGGACGCTTCGGCAGTGCCGACCGGAAAGTTAAAACTGATGTCAAATCCCATTTCCTGGAATTCATCGACGCGCAGTTTCTTACGCAGACGGCGGCTACGGTTGGCCATGATAGCTCCTCAAGTTAGTTGATACGCTAGGTGAATTGACGCGCCAGCTTAGCTAACGCGCTTAAAAATCAGATCCCATACCCCGTGCCCTAAACGATGGCCACGTTGTTCAAATTTGGTCAGTGGGCGCCAGTCTGGGCGAGGTACCCAGTTACCAGACGCAGACATATTCTGGTAACCCTCAGCTACGCTCATCACCTCTAACATGTGCTCGGCATAGTTTTCCCAGTCCGTGGCCATATGAAATACGCCACCGATGGCGATTTTTTGGCGGATCTCTTGGGCAAACGCAGCTTGTACAATCCGGCGCTTGTGGTGACGGCTCTTGTGCCAAGGATCGGGGAAGAATAATTGCAAGCAGGCAAGCGAACCATCTGGGATCATGTGCGCAAGTACTTCTACGGCGTCGTGGCAGATGACCTTAAGGTTGGTAACGCCGGCCTCTTGAGCGCTGGCAAGGCAAGCCCCTACCCCAGGTGAGTGCACTTCAATCCCAATGAAGTTTTTCTCGGGGGCATTTTTAGCCATCTCAACCAGTGACGCCCCCATGCCAAACCCTATCTCCAGCACCACCGGGGCCTCGCGGCCAAACAGAGCAACCAAATCGAGCGGCGCTGGCACAAAATCAATACCCATGACCGGCCAGAGATCAGCCAACGCTTTCTCTTGCCCTTTGGTCAGACGGCCTTCGCGACGGACAAAACTGCGAATTTTACGTATAAAAGTGCCATCTTCATTAAATGCATCTTGGGTCACAGGCATAATAAATTGCTCGATATCTCGTCAGTCAGCGAAAACAGGGGTACGAATTATCCCAAGATAGGCCCAAGGCGCAAGTGTTTCGCACAACAAATATTTGAAAGCGTGGCCCTTTACCGCTGTCATTCACACTTATCCCTCTATCCTCGTGCCAGATAACGATGATTTTTTGCCTAAATAAAACCTATTGCTAGCCAATGACGATCTGCCGCACGGCAACAATGCGTGCGAAGCGAATCCTTAGACCAATAAAAAACCAGCGACCTATCGCTGGTTTTTTATATCGCTAACTGAGCGGCCCACCTCGCAGCTCATCGAGTTGCTCTTCGCAGAACTGCGCCATCGGCACCGGTCGGCCGTAGAAATAACCTTGCAGATAGTCAACTTGACGCGCCTGTAGATAATCGGCTTGCACCTGGGTTTCGACCCCTTCAGCCACTAGCTGCAATCCAAGTCGGGAGGCTAAATCAATCACGTTTTCAACAATGTGGCTAGAGAGCGCATCGGTGCCAATCATCCCCACAAAGCTTTGATCGATTTTGAGGCAATCCACTTGAAACTGCTGCAGATAGGCCAAGCTTGAGTGACCGGTACCAAAGTCATCGATGGCAATGGTGACCCCTAGCTGGTGCAATTGTGCAAACAGTTGATCGGTGATGGCGTTGGCAACAATCAACTCTCGCTCAGTCAGCTCTAACACTAATTTGACCGACTGCCCCTTAAAGGCGGCGAGAAAATCCCGGCAATCAGCGACCAACCGCAAATCATTGCAGTGGCTGGCGCAAATATTAAACGCAAAATGAAATCCATTCGGCAACTTATTGGCCAAGGGGGCAAAGTAGCCGCTCACCTGAGCCATTAACAGGCTAGTCATCGGCACGATCAGCCCACTCGCCTCTGCTGAGGGGATAAAGCGATCGGGGGAAATCATGCCTTGCTGAGGATGCTGCCAGCGCATTAAGACCTCACACCCTCGCAACCGCTGATCATTGCCCGCCACCACTAGCTGCAAATAAGGAATAAACTCCTGCTCGATCAAGGCCCGGTTGAGCTCTTCTACTGGGGAACGGCGACGCCCTAGCAACCAGAAGGTCCCTATGCCACACAATAAGGCAAGCAGCGGTGACAAAATGAGGGTGTCTTTGGAATAGCGCCATGCATGGGTGAGATAATCCGACATGGTCAACCGGGTCACCACTTTATATGGAAAGCGATGTGACGCGAGGGCCATGTAGCCCTCTTCATGAACTGAGGGCGCGATGCCTACCTGACCTGAGCCAAACAATGCCGTATTACCCACCACCAATGCCATGAAACCGTTCTTGCTCGCTATCTCTAGGGTATTACGCAGGTAATAGCCATCTATCGCGACCAGCACACTGCCTTTCTCGGTCTCATGACGCAATATGATTAGCGGCCGATCCGGGGTGGTCACGTCCCCTGCTAAGAGTTGCAACCGACCATCGGCATAATTGCCAGGGTTTACGCCCTCAAGATGCTCCCCATGCAGTGACGAGCAATATTCACGATGATTTGTTGCCAAATCCACAGAGCGCACATCAGGGATCATGACCACTTGCTCTCGCAGCAGCAATGCCACTTCACGACAAGGTTGCCCAATCACTTTTTCTACATTGATAGCCGCTTGCTGCGCCTGAACTAAGGAGCGATCAAACATCATTTGAGCTCGTTGCAAACCAGATATGGCGTCTTGCCTGATCTCAGAAACCGTCTGCAAGATGACGGCAATGCCGGTGACCAACAGCAATGAGAGGCTCATCAGTAGCGCAATTAAGATTTTTTTATAAAGCGAGCGCTGTTTTAAATGACGAAATGGCATAGAGCCCTCATAGGAGCATAAGGAGTGATCGCCCATCAAAGCAGGCGCAAGGGACCATATGATAGCGATCAGCCCACACATATCCAACTAATAGGAATTCATCAATTCATTTATTTTACGTCTGCTGTAGCGTGATATCGCTAACTGTAACAAGCTATCGCCAGTTGTAACGTTTGCCAGATATAGTCAATCAAATCAGATAATAATGCCCTGCAACCACCCCGAGGTTGCGCCAAGTTAGCGCTATTTGAGTAGAGCCCAATGATCATAGGAGTGCAGCGATGAAGATCCTGATAACTGGAGGTACCGGCTTTATCGGCCGCAAGTTAGTAGCTCATCTCAAGGTCAATCACGACGTGGTGGTATTGAGCAGGCAAGGAAGCCGCGCTTACTCCCTGCTAGGTCACGATATCAAGATATTGGATAGCCTCACGCAGCTCGATAATCGCAATGATATCGACGCGGTGATCAATCTGGCCGGCGAACCCATTGCGGCTAAACGCTGGAGTCCATCGCGCAAACAACAGCTCTGTGATAGCCGCTGGCAACTGACCCAACAACTGGTGGCGCTCATCAAGCACGCCAGCTCGCCCCCTAAGGTATTGATCAATGCCTCCGCCATTGGCTGGTATGGCCGCCAAGATGCCAACCCCATCAATGAGTGCTGTCAGTCTCCTTATGATGAATTCACCCACCAGCTCTGCCAACAGTGGGAAACACTGGCGCAAGCCGCCCAAAGCAGCCAGACCCGAGTGTGTATCGTGCGGATTGGGCTAGTGCTTGGCATCAATGGCGGGGCACTACCCAAGATGCTGCCCCCCTATCGGCTCGGTCTCGGTGGCCCAATGGGCAGCGGCAATCAGATGATGAGCTGGATCCATCTGCAAGATCTGGTGCGCGCCATATTGTTTTTACTCGAGCACCAAGAGTGCAGCGGCCTCTTCAATTGCACCGCGCCTTATCCAGTAAGCAATCGAGAATTTAGCCAAACGCTGGCCGCAACCTTGCATCGCCCTCATCTTTTCTATGTTCCTGCACCATTACTGCAGCTGATGATGGGAGAAGCGGCCGATCTGCTGCTCACGGGCCAAAATGTGTTACCAGCTAGATTGCAGCAGGCTGGATTTCACTTCACCTATCCGACGTTGCCAGCGGCGCTCAGCAATTTATTGTGCGCGCCGCGTTAACGAGATCTGATGACCTCGCCCGCTCATGAAACGGGTCTGTGGCTTACAACATGGCCTAGAATGTGGCCTAGAACGTAGTTCTAAACGTGGCTTCATCCGCCGTCGCAAAACAATCAACCCAGCTAATTGCTGGGTTGATTGTTTTTAATTAAGGCCATCTCTTATTGAAGATGTTTTATTTATTGAACGTTTATTGAATGCGCCCGCGCTTTATTGAACATGCCAAGGATTGCCATAAGGCACCATTACAACAATCCTTACCCTAGCCCCCGCAGCCGATCGCTTAAGGTGCCAGCAAGGAGTTGGCGCTGCATCCCCAGTCCTGCAAGGGTCACCAGCAGCGCCCCAAGGGTTGGCAAGCCAAGCCACATAGTCCAGTGAAGCTGCCACTGCCCAGCAAACCACCCCCACTGCAAGCCAAACGAGCACAGCTCCACCACCATGGCGGCGCAAAGCCCCGCCAGCGCGCCACTGGCCACCAGCTCCCAGCGCAGCATGTTTTTAAGCAGCTCCTGGCTGGCTCCAAGGGTTCGCATCAACAACAGCTCGCGCCGACGCAGGGCCATGCTGGCTTGAGTTTGAGTCAGCAGCACCAGCAATGCCGCCACCGTCACCAACCCCAACATAAGGGCGAGCGCGTGGCTCACTTGCACCGACACCCGAGTAAGGCGCGCAAGCAAATCATCTACATCGATAAGGCTCACGGTGGGATGGCGACGTATCAGCTCCACCTCCGCGCTGCGCCCCGCCTCTGGCAACCGGTAGCTGCCAAGCCAGGTACTTGAGAAAGGAGCCAGCAGATCCGATGAAAAGATCATGTAAAAATTGGGCCGCATATTATCCCACTTGATGCTGCGCAAACTGGTGACCTGCGCCCCAAAACTGCGCCCCTCGATAGTAAAGGCGAGCATATCCCCTAACTGAATATCGAGTCGCTTGGCCAGCTCGCCCTCTACCGACACCTCACCTTGGCCTGCGAGCCACTTCCCAGCTATCACCTTGTTATCGGCGGGCAACGTGACAGTGGTCGTAAAGTTAAGCTCCCGATCGACCCCCTCTCGGCCACTGCTGGCCCCCTCGCCGACCGCTTCACCTGCAATATGGGTCAGCCGCCCGCGAACCATAGGATAAAAATCAGAGGTCACAGCCCCTGCGGCGGCTAATTCTTTGAGGATCCCCTCCCGCTCACTCTCGGCCACATTGACCAAAAAACGGTTAGGCGCATCGACAGGCAATCGGGCAGCAACGTCATCGAGCAGATCAACCCTGGCCACCCAGAGCAGGCCAAACAGCATCAATGCCAGCGCAAATCCCGCCAGCTGAAATAGCCCGCGACTACGTTCACGGGACAAATTAGCCAGCGCTAATCGCAATGCATGGGGGCCGCTGACTCGTGTCCCTAGCCGTAATATCAGGGCCGCCAGCAAGGCCAGTAGCCCCATCAGCACCCCCATGCCCCCGACCAGACCCAGTGCCAATCGCACATCGGCGGTGAATCCCCACACCAGTGCAAATAACCCGAGCAAGCCGACTGGCAGAGCGAGCCAAGGGGGAATGCTCGCCTCAAGCTCGCGGCGCAATACCCGCAGCGGCGGCACACTGAGCAGCCGCAAAAAAGGCACAAAGGCGAGCAACAGGGTGATAAACAACGCCACTGCAACTCCAAGAGCAAAAGGGCGCCAAGAGGGGGGTGGCAGATCTGGCGGTAGTAAATCACCCAGCAATTGCAAGGTGATCCACTGCATGGCACTGCCTGCCGCCAGTCCAAGTAGTGCGCCTATCAGCGTCAGCGATAACAGTAGGGTGCTCATCAGCTGCCAGAGTGTGCGCCGGGATGCTCCCAGCGTTTTAAGCAGCGCCACCATATTGGTCTGGCGCTCAGCAAAATGACGCGCGGCAATCCCCATCGCCAGTGCCCCCAACAAGACGCCACTTAGCGAAGCGAGCCGAAAGAAACGCTCAGCATTGGCCAGTGAACGACCGACTTGGGAGCCACTATCATCGGGTTTTATCCACTTCTGTCCGGCCTGTAATTGTGGCAGCAGCCACTGCTCATAACGAGCCAGCGACGCCCGAGACCCCTTAAACAGATAGCGCCACTGCTGGCGACTCCCCGGCAACAAGGCGCCGGTAGCGGCGATATCCGCGCTATGGATAAGTGCCCTTGGAGCGAGTAGAAAAGGGCTAAAACCCTGATCGGGCTCCTCGCCAAGCAGCCCAGCCACGTTGAGATGGGTATTACCCACCTCGAGCTCATCCCCTACTTTGACTTTGAGCAGTTGCATCACCCGGATAGATAGCCAAATTTCCCCTGGAGCCAAAGTACGAGCAGGATCGAGAACGAGCTTGCCGTAGAAGGGAAAATCATCAGGCACCGCCCGAATGGAGGCAAGCTGCAACGCATCGCCGTGAAACAGCATGCTGTTAAAACTGACCGTAGTCTGCACCGCCAAACCATCTTGCTTTGCTCGGGCCAACCAGCCATTTGGCAATGCAGCCGCGCTGCGCAGCACCCGATCCGCCCCAATAAAATCACGGCCAGATGCTTTTAATCCCGCATCGAGCCGATCTGCAACTAACGCCACACTCAAGACGCATGCCACACTCAACGCTAACGCCAATACAAACCAGCGCAGCTCACCACTAAAACCTTCTCGGCGAACCAGTCGCCATCCTAATCGCCACGGCATCATCCTTTGCCCCTCTTGCCTATCTTGTTACCACCCCAATTACGCCACGCCATGAGCTATCTCGCTCGCCAACCTGCCCGCAGTCATGACCACTTGACGCTGACAACGCTCAGCTAATTGATGGTCATGAGTGACCACCACTAACGTGGTGCCATGGGTGCGATTGAGTTCAAACAGCAGCTCAATGACCGTCTCGCCGGTCTTGCTGTCAAGATTGCCGGTCGGCTCATCTGCGAGCAATAGACGTGGGCGGGTCATAAAGGCGCGAGCAATGGCCACTCGCTGCTGCTCGCCACCAGAAAGCTGCGCGGGTAAATGGTGCAACCGCTCGTCAAGTCCAACCGCGGCCAGCAACTCACGGGCTCTTGGCGAACAATCTCGCTCACCGCGCAGCTCGGCGGGCAACATCACATTCTCAAGTGCGGTCATGGTTGGGAGTAACAAAAACGACTGAAATACAAAACCAATTTGGTTGACCCGCAATTGGGCACGCCCCTCTTCATCTAATTTGCTAAGAGATTGGCCGAGGATCTCGATATCCCCCTGACTTGGCAAATCCAGGCCCGCTAGCAGCCCTAGCAGGGTCGATTTGCCAGAGCCAGAGGCGCCAACTAGCGCCAGCGTCTCGCCGCTATTGACTTGCAAATCGATCCCTTCAAGGATGGTGATATTTTCCTGGCCAAGGCGAACTGACTTACCAAGGCCTTTGATAACAATAATGGGGGTTGAACTCATGCTCGGTTTCCTTTGTTCCCATCCCTTGCTGGCAATCCATAGCGGGAGTTGAATTGATGATGCGTATTTTGTTTGCTTTGTGGGTGGGCGTTAGCAGCCTGATCTCATCGGCTCAAGTTCAGGCTCAAACCCTACTAGTACTAGGTGACAGTCTAAGCGCAGGGTATCAGATGCCCGTTGAGCAAAGCTGGCCTGCCTTACTCAACCAGCAATGGCAAACACAGGAGAGCAAACACACGCTGATCAATGCCAGTATCAGTGGAGAAACAACCCAAGGTGCGCTGGCCCGTCTGCCCGCCCTGCTAAAAGAGCACCATCCAAACTGGCTGCTCATTGAACTTGGCGGTAACGACGGCTTGCGCGGTTTTGCGCCTACGATTACTCGCCAAAATCTTGCTAATATGATCGCACTCGCTAAAGCGCAGCAAACCAATGTCGTGCTTACCCAGATCCGGCTACCCCGTAACTACGGGGCCCGCTACCTACGCCAGTTTGAGCAGATTTTTCCTACCCTCGCAGAGGCTAACGATCTACCACTACTCCCCTTCTTTATGGATGATATTGTGCTACGCCCTGAACTTATGATGAACGATGGTATTCATCCCACCTCAGCGGCTCAGCCTCAGATCCGTGATCACGTCGCCAATTTTATGGCACCGCTACTTAACCGCTAACGCCCCGACCCGATTGTTCATCCATAGCCCTGTGGTAGTGGGATGTTTTTACATAAAACCATCGAGAGATAGTCCCAGTGGATAATGGAGAGTGGAGAGTGGAGAGCGAATGATGAATAAGTTCACTAAGGTTGCACTCCCTTGCCTTGATGCTGCCCAATACCAACACAAACAAACCGGAACATAGGAGGCGCTAACCCAGGCCTAATAGCGACGGCACTAAACGATGCCATAAAAAATGGCCCCATCGCGGGGCCTATGGCAGGAGATCATGTAGCGCTTATTGCACACTCATACTCATCAATGACATTCAAGTAGACACGCACTCACGCAAGGCCAATCAACAAAGACCCAGAATGCACCTCAATTGAGACTGCATGATGTAATATTATTACATTTATGAGGTAGCATACTTTTGCCGCTTACTTACCGTAATGGAAAAAGTACTTCTGAGTCGCAGGTGCGTACACCCCCTCATCTGCAATACGACTGTTGATTGTGGCGCCCTTGAGATAGAACAGTACTGCTAAGTGCTCGAACATGGTTCACCTCATCGCTCAGTTCTTTAGGATCATGGTTTTTTGTGATTTAGATCACAATTTCATCCTATGAGAGAACCATGATCTAAATCAACTTTTTATGTTGTGAATTTACCGAATTGATATGATTTTTTTTAAATTAAACGCTTAAGTTGTAACAAATCATTGATGTGGCATATCAAGTGAGTGGCTTATCGCGACTGAAAACAGCAAATCGCTGTAATTTCAATCAAACGCATCCATCCATGTTATTTTTGAGTTGACAGTAAAGCGGCTGATCCATAACATGCACCCCCGTTGTCAAAGGTAACTTTGTCAGCACCGAGGTGAGTTGGGGTTATAGCTCAGCTGGGAGAGCGCTTGCATGGCATGCAAGAGGTCCGCGGTTCGATCCCGCGTAGCTCCACCAAATTCTCCTCGAACAATTTGAATTGAAAGGGGTTATAGCTCAGCTGGGAGAGCGCTTGCATGGCATGCAAGAGGTCCGCGGTTCGATCCCGCGTAGCTCCACCACTTTTGTGGAATCAATCGAATTGAAAGTGCAATAGCCAGGACATGTGGTGTGTATCACCCAAGTCGACCTTGTGGGGTTATAGCTCAGCTGGGAGAGCGCTTGCATGGCATGCAAGAGGTCCGCGGTTCGATCCCGCGTAGCTCCACCACTATTTAAATGTTCATAAAACTGACGGTATTCCAGAATCGTCAGCTAAATCAGTTATTTGGGGTTATAGCTCAGCTGGGAGAGCGCTTGCATGGCATGCAAGAGGTCCGCGGTTCGATCCCGCGTAGCTCCACCAAATTAAAAAGGCCACCGCATTGCGGTGGCCTTTTTAATTTAAAAAACTTACTCTCTATTCCAAGCAATATGATCACACAGACATCAACCGCTGGTGCCATATTTTAATGAAACATTCCTACTAGGTTGACCGCTATTATGGCAATTATCTCAAAGCACTATGCTCAGCTAGAAAATGGCTATCGTGAAAAAGCGCTAAAACTCTATCCATGGATATGCGGACGCTGCTCGCGGGAATTTGCTTACTCTAACCTACGTGAGCTCACTGTTCATCACATCGATCATGACCATACTAATAATCCTGAAGATGGCAGTAACTGGGAGCTACTATGCCTTTATTGCCATGATCACGAACATTCAAAATACACAGAAGCATATCAATATGGTTCTACTGTTGTTGCAGGTGAAGATGTAAAGTCAGCACAAGGTGGCGCTACACATAATCCTTTTGCAGATTTAAAAGCTAGAATGAATCAAAAAAACTAGCCATACGTTTATTGTTAACAACGGTGCTCTTGCCTCATTAACATCATTATTGTGAGCAAGCGCACCTAGATACTCAACTTTCTTATCTTCTGATTTATAATAACCCCTTCATAACCCTTGTTAGCTACAGCAACTAGCTCTTAATTTAGCGACTCAGATAATAGTTTACGCCAGCATAAACGATATTATTCCCTCCTAGATCCCATACCACCCCGTGACTTCAAATAACAAGTGCAATGCCCATGGTACATAGGAGAGAAGAGGCCAACCGCTGATTCAGGTAGGCTTCTTCTCGCCGATGAAAACTAGCTCATTGCGCACTGGTTGCTACGCCTCACCCACAACCAGCGGAGCTGGAGCTTTGACCTCTATTTTCTCTATCTACGCAACGTCAAAGGGTTTGGCTGGAACCATAAGTCGGTCTATCAAATTTATCGGGAGCTTGAGTTGAACATGCAGATAAAACCCAAGATGCACCGGGTGCGTGAAAAGCCTTAAGATCTGGTTGTGCCAACCCAACCACTGCTGGTCGATGGATTTCATGCACGATCAACTGAGCGATGGCCGGTCAGCGCGACGGTTTAATGTGATCGATGA
>JBOFTS010000089.1:0-17499 GCA_051652185.1 Aeromonas sp. | reverse complement strand
TTCTTATTGCTAAGAAATCGTCTTGGTCACTTCACCAGACATTGAAAATCAAAAATTAATTTTGATGCTCGATGCTGTGAGTGCCCACACAGATTGCTTGATTCAAATTGTTAAAGAGCGTTGCGCTTATCGCGCTGAGACGGCGTATATTACGCGCCTCACTTCGAGAGTCAAGCGATTATTTTCGCTTTTCTTTCGGCGCCCACTTCATTAAGAAGCTAGCTCATCAGTCCGGCGTGTTCCGCCGTGCTGGTAGGGGCGCATTATAGGGATTTGAAACACTCACGCAAGCCTATTTAGCTATTAATTTGATATTTCAGCATCAACCGTTTGATTATTGCTCAATTCGTTTCTTTATTATGCAATCACGTACTTATTAACCGTTGATGACGCTTATATATATGCAATCACGCCGGTAGATCATCTCAGTTATCGTAATTTGGCCTCGCTATATCTAGATGCTTGATGATCGAGGCCCCACCTTCGGGTAACATGGCGTCCCTTTTCGATTCACACTCTTGGGCTTTGGAGAGTTTAATGCCTTTTGCACTTGGCCAGCGTTGGATTAGTGATACCGAGACGGACCTAGGGTTAGGAACTGTCGTTGCAGTTGAAGGACGCATGGTTACCCTGCTGTTTCCGGCTACCGGTGAAAACCGTATGTATGCCAAAGAAGAGGCGCCGGTTACCCGGGTCAGCTTCAATGTCGGCGATCAGATCAGTAGTCACGAAGACTGGACCATGACGGTCGAGGAAGTTCAGGAGAACAACGGCCTACTTATATATGTAGGTGTGCGCACTGATACCCATGAACCAGTGGCCCTCAAAGAGGTGTTTCTCAACCACTTTATTAAGTTTAACAAACCTCAAGAGCGCCTATTTGCAGGTCAAATTGATCGGATGTCCCGCTTTACCCTGCGTTATGAGGCCTTAGTTCATCAACATAAACGTCGCTTGAACCCCACCCGTGGTTTGGCCGGTGGCCGGGTCAGCCTGATCCCACACCAGCTCCATATTGCCCACGAAGTGGGACATCGCTATGCGCCTCGTGTGCTATTAGCAGACGAAGTGGGTTTAGGTAAGACCATTGAAGCGGGCATGATCATTCATCAACAACTGCTCTCTGGTCGCGCCCATCGGGTGTTGATCCTGCTGCCAGAAACCCTGCAGCACCAGTGGCTGGTCGAGATGTTGCGCCGCTTTAACCTGCACTTTGCGCTATTTGATGAAGAGCGCTGTATTGAGGCGTTTGCCGATGCAGAAAACCCCTTCGAGACCGAACAGCTGGTGATCTGTAGCCTCGACTTCCTACGCAAGAAGCGCCGCCGCTTTGAACAAGTGCTAGAGGCTGAGTGGGATCTATTGGTTGTTGATGAAGCGCACCATCTAGAGTGGAACGTCGATGCGCCAAGTCGCGCCTACGAGATGGTAGAGGCGCTGGCCGAACAGGTGCCGGGCGTATTGTTGTTGACGGCAACCCCAGATCAACTTGGCCATCAGAGCCACTTTGCTCGTCTGCGCCTGCTAGATCCTGAGCGTTTTTATGACTACGAGGTGTTTCTTGCCCAGGAGCAAGCCTACGGTCAAGTCGCAAGCGCGGCGCAAGAGCTGCTAGATGGCGAGACCCTCAGCGATGAAGCCAGAGCGATCCTTGCCAGCCAACTAGTTGGGCTGGATTTAAGCGATGCCGCCGCCCGCCAGCACGCTGTAACTCAGTTGTTAGATCAACACGGCACCGGTCGAGTACTGTTTCGTAATAGCCGTGCCAATATCCAAGGCTTTCCGGAGCGTCGCCTTTGCATCTACCCGATGCCACTGCCCGAGCAATATAAGACGGCCATCAAGGTGATGGGCATGATGGGGGGCAACGGGGGCGATCTACAAAGCCGCGCTTTGCGTTACCTCTATCCAGAGAAAATCTTCCAGCAGTTCGAAGGTGACAATGCCAGCTGGACTCAGTTTGACCCTCGCGTTGAGTGGCTGCTTGATCTCCTGCTCTCAGCCCGCCAGGAAAAAGTGCTGGTGATCTGTTCCGAAGCGGCAACGGCTCTCGCGTTAGAAGAGGCGTTACGGACCCGTGAAGGGATCCGCGGTACCGTTTTCCATGAGGGAATGTCGATTCTTGAGCGGGATAAAGCCTCTGCATATTTCGCACAAGAAGATGGGGGCGCTCAGGTGCTGCTTTGCTCCGAAATCGGCTCAGAGGGGCGTAACTTCCAGTTTGCCAGCCATTTGGTGCTCTTTGATCTCCCTCTTAATCCGGATCTCCTCGAGCAACGCATCGGTCGACTGGATCGTATTGGCCAGCAAAATACGGTCCAGATCCATGTTCCTTATTTTGAGGAGACTGCCCAGCACGCCCTGCAGCGCTGGTATCACGATGGTCTCAATGCCTTTGAGCAAACCTGCCCCACTGCCCGCCCAGTATTCGAAGCGGTACGTGATGAGCTATTTGAATTGCTGGCTACCAACTCCGGCGTTCAAGAGACACTTGATGCCCTGCTAGCCAAGACCCGTGACCTACACGAGCCGCTCAAAGCTAAGATGGAGCAAGGTCGCGATCGACTACTGGAGATCCACTCCAGCGGTGGTGCGGCCGCCCAGCAATTAGTCAAGACCCTCGCAGCTGAAGATGGCGACACCGCCATGATCGCTTTCGCTCTCAAGATGTTCGACGAGATTGGCGTCAATCAAGATGATCGCGGCGAAAACGCGCTAGTGCTGACCCCAGGGGATCACATGCTGGTTTCCAGCTTCCCTGGCCTGCCGCAAGATGGCATGACCATCACCTTCGATCGCAACACTGCGCTGTCGCGGGATGATATGGCGCTGCTCTCTTGTGATCACCCCATGATGCGTGGTGGTATCGATCTGATCTTAGGGTCTGAGATCGGTGCGACGTCAGTGGCGCTACTCAAGAACAAGGCGCTGCCCATCGGGTCGATCCTACTTGAGCTGATCTTTGTTGCCGAGTCAGCGGCGCACCCTCAGCTTTATCGCTTTATGCCACCCACACCGATCCGCCTGCTAATGGATAAAAATGGTCAAAATCTGGGGGAAAAGGTGGCGTTTGAGGCATTTAACCGCCAGCTTTCTCCTGTCAATCGCCATTTGGGTAGCAAGCTGGTGACCGCGTCCCAGCCGGTGATCCATGGTTTGATAGGTAAGGCGCAACCCATTGCTGAGGCATTAAAAGTAGGGATCGTCGAGAAGGCGCGCGCCTTGATGACGCAGACTCTGCAGCGCGATCTCGATCGTCTCGAAGCACTCAAGGTGGTCAACCCGAACGTGCGAGACAGCGAGCTCGAATATTTGCGCAACCTCCAGACTGAATTGCACCACTTAATCGATCAAACCCAGCTTAAGCTAGATGCGATCCGCTTTATCGTGGTCACCCATAACTGATGGGGACTTGCCCCCACCTTCTGATGCGAGATATGTATGTTTGAATACTCACCCCCCCAAGAACCTTGGCTCGATATCTTGTTCAAAGACAAGGACATCATGGTGGTCAATAAGCCCACCGGCTTACTGAGCGTCCCTGGGCGTGGCCCCGAGAATGAAGACAGCGTCTTGCATCGGGTGAAACAACAGCACCCCAAGGCTGCCGCTGCCCATCGCCTCGACATGTCTACCACAGGCGTCATTGTCATTCCCCTCACGCCCAATTCTCACCGGGAGTTGAGCCGGCAATTTCGCGAGCGGGAGACTGAAAAACACTACCTGGCGTGGGTATGGGGTGAACCGAGCGCAGACTCGGGGCAAATTGATCTGCCACTTTGTGTCGACTGGCCTAATCGTCCAAAACAGAAGGTGGATTTTGAAGAGGGACGCCATGCTCTGACGTTTTGGGAAAAGCTGAAAGTAGAAAACGGTAACAGCCTGATCAAATTGACCCCCATTACAGGGCGATCCCATCAGCTGCGCGTTCATATGCTAGAGCTAGGGCATCCAATTTTAGGTGACAACCTTTATGCCCATCCCGCCGCACTGGCGGCGGCGCCCCATCTTTATCTTCATGCAGCCAAACTGACCATCACTCATCCCCGCAGCGGCGAGCGGATGAGTTTTGACGCGCAGCCCCCTTTTTCGGTCTAACCGTCACCGAGCTGCCCATCACCAAAGAGCCGCCCATTGGGCGGCTCTTTTCATTCACAAATCAGTTCAACTTAAGTCATGACCTGTCCAAAGACGATGCCACCTCTGGCGACGCAGCAACCCCATCCTCAGGTTGATCACCTTCTTTGATCCATGCATCTAGCAAGGTATAACCCACCGCGAGCACCGTCGGGCCAATAAATAGGCCGATAATCCCCATGGTCAGCAAGCCACCAATAACGCCCACCAAAATCAGGATTATCGGCAGATTAGCACCTCGTTTGATGAGAAAGGGACGCAAGAAACTATCCATGGTGCCAGCAAACAGTGACCACACCAGCAAGAAAGTGCCCCACGTGGTATCACCACTCCAGTAGAGATATCCAACGCTCGCCAGCAATACGGGGAAAGGGCCAATTTGGGTCACGATCATTAAGAACATCACCACCACCAGCACCATAGCATAGGGGATCCCTGCAATTAACAGTCCAAGCCCAGCCACCGAAGATTGCACCAGCGCAGTGACCACCACCCCCATTGCGACGGCGCGAATGGCTTGAGAGGCGAGTACGATCGCATTGTCACCCCGCTCGCCTGCCAACCGATAGGCAAAGCGCCGGATCTCGGCCGCGACGGTTTCACCGGAGTAATAGAGCACGCCACAGATCCCCACCGTGAGTAGGAAGTGGACAAATAGCAGCCCAAGATTACCGGCCTGAGAAGCTAGCCAGCGGGCAGTTTGACCAAAATAGGGCGTCAATTTAGTAAAGAGTACCTGGCCACCACTGGCCAAAATCTGCTGCCAAAACTCATACAACTTCCCCCCCACCAGCGGGATCTTTTGCAGCCACAACAACTCAGGCGGAGGAGAGTTACTGATATTGGTGCCCAGCTCAATGAGCATCGGGGCCTTCTCAGCCACGTTGGCGAGGGTCATAAACAGTGGAATAACGAATATCAATAACAGCAACACTGTCATAAAAAGCGCAGCCAGCGAGCGCTTGCCCCACAGTAAACGCTGCATTATTCGCATCAATGGCCACGTTGCGATGGTGAGCATGGTCGCCCACACCAGTGCCGGCAAGAATGGCCGTAACACCATGAAACAAGAGATAATCAGGATGCTAATAAACAGCACCCCTAAAATTATCTTGGCCAAATCTACTTTGTTCACATTCATAAAGTTCCCTTGTGCGGGCATGTGCCCTTGGGTCGTGAGTCATGCTTCAAGGAGGAGAGTATCCACCAGAGGCCCCCACTCAACCAGAGCCCCAGCCCGAAAAACAGTAAAAACTGGCCGAGCAAGATCATCAACGAACTGCTAGTCAGCTGTGGTAAAGCCCACAATGCGGCACCCATCACGCCAAAGCCCACCAATGTTGTACCCCCAAGCAAAATGGGGGGATAACCCCCTCGCGTCAGCTGCCAGCTCCCGCCCATCCAGATACCAAGGGCGGCTACGCCAATCCCAATCAGATGCGCGGATTGAGTGAGCCCACCAAGGGTCAGCGCCGTTATGATAAGCAGCAGCCATGCAGCGCCATGTTGATCAACTCGCCAATAAGGGCGAGCCATCAACAGCACGCCCCCGAGCAGCAAGCCAACGACCACATCGGAGATAAAATGCACCCCAAGCCACACCCGGGCAAGCCCGGTTGCGGCTGCCAATAACAAAGCCAGCGTCATGGCCCACCGTTGATGGCGCGGCCACCACCAGCGAAGCAGTGCCCCCCAAAATAGCAACGCTGACGCAGTATGCCCGCTTGGCATACCAAAACCCTGAACACCGAGTAACGCGAGCTCGGGTTGTAAATGAAAGGGTCGCGGCCAACCGATCCCCTCCTTTAGCCCTTGCACTAGCAGACCTAACCCAAGCATGACAAACAGCAATTGGCGTAATCTTGGCCACCCCAGCAATGGGAGCAAAAGTGGGATCAACGCTAATTGAACCCCCGATGAGCCAAAAAGATTGCTAATAGAAAGCCACTCTTGCGATGGGCCCAACCCGCGCTGTAACGCCATCATCAGCGGAATTTCAGCTTGGTGTAGCCACCTGCCCTCGGCGACGAAATCCCCTTGCCAGTGCACGTCACTTTCAGGGATCTCCGTGAGCCGATCGTGTAGCCAATCGATCTGTGCTGGAAAACGCCGCCACTCAACAGGCAGCTGAGCCAGCGTAAATAGCCGAGCGGTGAGGATCTCGCCCCCTAAATTGGGGGCATGCAAGATAGATACGACCCTTGATGCATGCTGCGCAGGGATGGGTTCAAGGGTACGACAGGCAAAAATCTGTGCCCGCTGCCAACGACCCAGCGTGCGCACCACCTCTCCTCGCAGGCCCGTCTCTTCATACAGCTCACGCAAAGCCGCCTGTGCGGGAGTCTCATCCCCATCGATATATCCCCCACTTAAGCTATAGCGAGAGGAGATACGATCTTGCACCAACAGGAGTTTATCGTGATAGCGAACCGCACAGGCCGCAGCAGTAGGAATGGAACTTGCCTCGAGAGGTTGCGGTGCACTTCGCGCAGGCGAGCTAAAACCAAAGAAGATCAACAATAAGCATAAAACGTTCAACATCACTCACATCCAAGGCATATAACGACGGCTAGCCTCCCAGAAATCAGGGTATCGGGCAATGCTCATTGGCAAGGGGAGTATCCCCCATTTCGTAGATAACCACCTAAGCTGGGCCCGTGATAAACATCCCATGATCCACCAACATACCGTTATCAGCGGATACGCAGCCCTTAGGTTGCGCCATCTTGGCGAAATTTGCGCCCCCTAGTAGCAGGCTTTGTTATCTCAGCCCTGCCCTCTGGTATAATCTGCCATCCCTTCCCTGCCATGGAGCCTTTTGATGCCAAATCATCCAACGACGCCCCTTGAGGTTCGTCTCGACAAATGGTTGTGGGCCGCCCGTTTTTACAAGACCCGCTCAGTCGCACGGGTTCAGATCGACGGGGGCAAGGTGCATTACAATGGTCAGCGCAGCAAACCGGGCAAACTGGTAGAAGTCGGCGCGCAGATCCGCTGCTGGCAAGGCCAAGATGAACGAACAGTGCAAGTACTCGCGATTAGCGAACAACGTAAATCTGCCCCACTCGCGCAGCTGCTCTATGAAGAGACGGCGCAGAGCTTGAAAAAACGCGCCCAAAACAGCGAAGCGCGGCGTTTTAATAGCCAATTTGCCCCAAGCCCAGAACGTCGACCAGACAAACAAGAGCGGCGCCAGTTGCTCAAAGTGAAGCAAGGCTAACTTAACCCCTAACACCAAAGCCGGTGAGCACCTCATGAGCGCTCCCCCGTCTAAACCAATTTATCTAACCGAACCTGCTAGGAATAAATGATGAGCAACCAAGATTTACTGTATCGCTATCTATTTGAAGAGTACGAAGTGCGTGGCGAATTGGTCCAACTGGATCACACCTATCGCCATGTCGTAGAAGCCCAGCACTACCCTGTGCCGGTGCAAAAACTGCTAGGTGAATTGTTGGTCGCAACCAGTTTGCTAACCGCAACCCTCAAGTTTGAAGGTTCCATCACGGTGCAACTACAAGGTGATGGCCCGGTTCGCTTAGCGGTGATCAATGGGGATAACCACCAGCAATTGCGTGGCGTAGCCCGCTATGAGGGAGAATTGCCAACCGATGGTCAATTGCAGAGCCTAATTGGCAATGGCCAATTGGTGATCACTATCACCCCTGAGCAAGGCGAGCGCTATCAGGGCATTATCGCGCTCAATGCCGATACCTTAGCGGGGTGCTTAGAGCATTACTTTGAGCAATCGGAGCAACTGGCAACCAAGTTGTGGATCCGTACCGGTTACCACCAAGGTGAACCCCGTGCAGCAGGCATCTTATTACAGGCCTTACCTACCCAAAATGAAGATCATAGCCATGATTTTGAGCACCTCACCCAGCTCACCAGTACGATCAAAGATGAAGAGTTATTTGGGCTGGATGCCGATGAGATCCTCTACCGCCTTTACCATCAAGACAAGGTGCGGGTGTTTGATCCTCAAGCCGTCGAATTTCGCTGCACCTGCTCTCGTGAGCGCTGCGAAGGGGCTCTGCTACAGATTGAACAGACAGAAGCCAACGCAATGATCCACGAGCTTGGCAGCATCGATATGCACTGTGACTATTGCGGCGCCCAATACCAATTTAATGAACAAGATGTCGAGCGCCTGTTTAGTGACGCGTCTGGCAATAACGCCAACCAGTTACATTAATAAAAGGCGGGTTAAACCCGCCTTTAACTTTTTTATAACGAACGTTTGTCATATTTTGTAAACTTTGATGGCGATCGCTAAAATCTACCACCTAAGTGATAGGATGACTGTCAGATAGCACATAACTCACCTTTAAACCCAGGAGCACACCATGACAGTCGTCGCAGAACCCACCCTGGCCCAACAATTAAAACTGGACCACTACGGCATCAAAAATAGCCAAGAAATTATTCACAACCCCTCTTACGAGCAACTTTTTGCTGAAGAGACCCGTTCTGATCTAGAAGGGTTTGAGCGCGGTGTGGTGACTGAGCTAGGTGCTGTTAACGTTAACACTGGGATCTTTACCGGTCGCTCGCCAAAAGATAAATATATTGTCAAAGATGCCACCACCCAAGATACCGTATGGTGGTCTGATCAAGGTAAAAATGACAACAAAGCCATTAGCCCAGCGGTGTGGTCAGATCTGAAAGCCTTAGTTACTAAGCAACTCTCGGGTAAACGACTATTTGTCATTGACGGATTCTGTGGCGCTAACCCCGATACCCGCTTAGCGGTGCGGATCATCACCGAAGTTGCCTGGCAGGCTCACTTCGTCAAAAACATGTTCATTCGACCAACTAACGAGGAGCTAACACGCTTCACCCCTGACTTTGTAGTGATGAACGGCGCCAAATGCACTAATCCTCACTGGAAAGCACAAGGTCTTAATTCCGAAAACTTTGTTGCCTTCAACATGAGTGAAAAAATGCAGCTGATCGGGGGGACTTGGTACGGTGGTGAGATGAAAAAGGGCATGTTCTCCATGATGAACTACTTTTTGCCCTTGCGCGGCATTGCCTCTATGCACTGCTCTGCTAACGTGGGCCAAGATGGCGACGTGGCCATCTTCTTTGGCCTCTCTGGCACCGGCAAGACCACCCTCTCTACCGACCCTAAGCGCGCATTGATTGGCGATGATGAACATGGCTGGGATGACCACGGTGTATTCAACTTCGAGGGCGGCTGCTACGCCAAGACGATCAAGCTCTCTGAGGCAGCAGAGCCTGATATTTATCATGCCATCCGTCGGGATGCATTATTAGAAAACGTCACCGTCTCGGCCAATGGCGTCATCGATTTCAATGATGGATCTAAAACTGAGAATACCCGAGTTTCCTATCCTATTTACCACATCGACAATATCGTCAAGCCGGTCTCTAAAGCCGGTCATGCTAATAAAGTCATCTTCTTGACGGCTGATGCCTTCGGGGTGTTGCCTCCCGTTGCCAAACTAACCAAAGAGCAGACCAAGTACCACTTCCTGTCTGGCTTCACCGCTAAATTAGCGGGTACCGAACGGGGTATTACTGAACCGACCCCGACGTTCTCCTCTTGCTTTGGTGCTGCATTTCTCTCTTTGCACCCAACCAAATACGGCCAAGAGCTGGTCAAACGGATGGAAGCAGCAGGTGCAGATGCTTATCTGGTCAACACCGGCTGGAATGGGACGGGTAAACGAATTTCCATTGAGGATACGCGCGCCATTATTGACGCTATTTTGGATGGCTCCATTGAAAAGGCTCAGACTACCGTATTGCCTATCTTTAACTTGACCATTCCCACTGCGCTTCATGATGTGAATCCTACCATTCTTGACCCCCGAGACACCTATGCAGATCCCGCACAGTGGGAGAGCAAGGCACACGATCTCGCCAAGCGCTTTATTAAAAACTTTGAGCGCTTCACCGATAACGATGAAGGCAAGCATCTGATTGCGGCTGGCCCACAGCTGTAATCCGATGGGTAACACTATCCATAACGATATGCGTAACTACAGGTGTGACTGTCACACTCATCACTAATAACAACGTACCTACCCGCCTCGCAGGTAGGTACGTTGATTTGATTTGCGATGACACTCATCAAAAAAGACTCAATAATAGCTCCACTTAAGGCCCCCTTGTTAGATGTGACCCCATCAATGCGCTCTTTTATTTGCGAGCACGGCAGGAAGTCGATACCCTGTTCCACTCTTTTAAAAATGATAAAAAGCCACCTGTATATAAGTAGCGGCGATCGTCACCCTGCGTGATCGCATCTTTGAGCTTGGTCGCGATAAATCACCGCTTCATGCCACTCTCTCTTAGGTCAATCGCCACTTGAGGGGGCAACATGAGCAACGTGAGCATAACGAGCCCCAACGATAGGCGTGTCCTTAGGCTGTGCCATCCTCACGTTAGATAGCCAAATGGCAGGCCATTGTGCACATCGCTCATCACGCTCAAATCTGAACTCTCATATAGCAACCATCTGGCACTAACGACATGAATAATTTCGAGATAATTGAAACCCGCGTCGCCCAAGTCAGGGTCGAACTGGCAAAACAGCAGCTGGACGCATTTATCGTCCCCCATGATGATGAGCACCTCGGCGAGTACATCCCCGCCTACGCTGAACGGCTTGATTGGCTCACCGGTTTTAACGGTTCAGCAGGGATCGCTATCATCTTGGCCCAGCGGGCAGCGCTGTTTGTCGATGGTCGCTATACCGTACAGGCTCGACTGCAGACCCCCACCCCGCTATTTGAATTGCTCCATCTGAACAACGACCCCCACGTGCAGTGGTTAGCCGATCAACTGCCAGCAGGATCTCGGGTTGGCTTCGATGCCCACCTGCACAGCCTCACTTGGTATCACGCCACCAAAGCCATATTGGCGGATCGAGGGATCGAGCTCATTCGCATTGAGAGCAACCCTATTGACCTACACTGGCAAGATCGCCCCGTACCCAGTAAGACCCCTGTCACGCTCTACAGTGAAACGTTAAGTGGGCAATCGAGCCAAGCCAAACGAGAACTGCTCGCGGCAGATCTACGCAAACGTGGGTTAGATGCTGTCCTTCTGACCCAAGCTGAGCCTATCAACTGGCTACTTAACCTACGAGGCCGTGATATTGACCGCCTGCCAGTGGTACTCGGTTTTGCCGTCCTCTATGCCAATACCACTATGGATTTTTTTGTCGATACCGACAAAATTGACTGCTTCGCCTTTAGCCAACATGTGGGGCAGGATGTCTCTGTTTACCCTATCGATAAACTAGGCGATGTATTGAAACGCATTGGTGAAGATCAGCAAAAAGTACTCGCTGATCCAGACAGTGCCAACGCATGGGCTCAGCTCACAATGGAAGAAGCGGGCGCGACGTTAGTTGCAGGTCAAGATCCAACCATGCTACCTAAAGCGTGTAAAAACCACATTGAACTGGCTGGCATGCGCGCCGCCCATCTACGAGATGGCGTGGCGATGACCCGCTTCCTCGCTTGGTTAGATCGACTCATCGCTAGCAGCGAATTTGAGGGGGTCGATGAAGGCACCCTAGCTGAACAAGTGGAGGCGTTTCGCCGTGAGCAGGAGCATTATGTTGAGCCCAGCTTCGATACCATCTCTGCACTGGGCCCAAATGCCGCCATGTGCCACTACCACCACACGAATGGCACTGCGCGCCTCTTTGGGCAAGACAGCCTTTATTTGCTCGACTCTGGTGCGCAATATTTAGATGGCACCACTGACATCACGCGAACCATCAAAGTGGGTGAGGTAAACGATGAGCACAAGGCGATGTTTACCCGGGTACTACAAGGACATATTGCACTGGATCAAGCCCGCTTCCCCCATGGAACCGCAGGCATCCAACTCGATGTGCTCGCACGTATGCCGCTATGGCAAGCCGGGTACAACTATGACCATGGCACCGGTCATGGTGTTGGCCACTTTTTAAGTGTCCATGAGGGTCCGCAACGTATCGCACCAAAAGGAAGCATGGTTGCACTACAACCTGGCATGGTGCTCTCCAATGAGCCTGGGTACTACCGCGAAGGAGGCTTTGGTATCCGCTGCGAAAATTTGGTGATAGTCACTGAACAAGAGCCGATGGGTGAGCTGCCTATGCTCGGATTTGAGCGCTTAACTTATGTCCCGTTCGATACCCGTCTTATCGATCGTAGTTTGCTAAGCCCTGCAGAATTTCGCTGGATCAACGAATACCATGTAGAAGTTTTGCGCCGCCTAAGCCCCTTACTCGAGGGCGACGATCTGATTTGGCTGGAACAGGCAACCAGCCTCATCTAATGACACAGGGCCGATTGGCCCTGTTTTTATTAGGGAGGATCGGACAAGAGCAGTCGCAAGGATCATCACTCTCATTCACCATACGCCTTAAACCTGCAGCTTAGGCTTGGCCCAATGAATGGCGATCCAGATAGAGGCAAACTCACAAATATTACGCATAGATAAGCGACCGCTTTCTATCGAGCCCTCTAATCCCGCCCTGCGCCAGTACTACTACTTAGGTTGCTCATTAATTGCTGAGGGGGCTAGCTATTTTGGCCTAGGCAACATCGACAACGCCTTACCCAAAACGCAACGATCCCCCATAACAACAAGGTAAAGTGACCGGCTAAAACCATAATGAATAAGATTTTGACGATTTCATGTAAGACGGGGTTGGAGTAGAGTTCACCCTATCAATATTACGATTCAAATTACATGTCGCCCAGGAGGCCCCCCATGTTGAAACCAATGACCATTATTGCCCTACTGGCTGCGACCACGATTACTGGCTGCGCCAATAGCGATGTTTTTTCTGGTGATGTCTACACCCGAGATCGTGCAAAACAAGTACAAACTGTCAGCTACGGCACCATCGTGTCCACTCGTCCAGTCAAGATCCAGGCTGAAGAAAACTCCATACTCGGCACTATCGGTGGCGGTGTATTAGGTGGCTTGCTAGGTAGCACCATTGGTGGCGGCGCCGGACGTGATATCGCTTCAGCCGGTGGTGCGATTGCAGGTGCAGCGATTGGTAAGGCAGCCGGTGACAAGCTTAACCAAGTCGATGGTGTCGAAATCGAAATTAAAAAGGAAAATGGGGAAGATATCGTGGTCGTTCAAAAAGCGAGCCCAACATTCGTACCCGGTGCTCGGGTACGGATGACCCAAGGCAATGGCAGCATTAACGTTGCAGCGGTGAACTAAGCCACTGATCCCCTGTCACTGCTGTCAGCAAAATGGCAAAAATTAAAAGAAACCCTGAAAGTTGGAGATCCAATGAGTAGGGGTTTTGTGTTGATAACCCCCCATATTTGACCTGCAATTCGCACCGGATTACACCTCATGACCGCAATAACCATGACCATAACCATGGCCATAGATGGTCACCCTATTTAGCACCGCAAACCACGAGATCGGGCAGATAAATATGCCCGGGATAAGTCGATCGGCTCAAACAAAGATGATCCGAAATTCCGAATCCTAACAGCAAGCGACCTGAATCCAGTACGAAACTGAACTCAGGCCATATTTGTTAGCAATTAACCTGTCGAATAAATACCGCGCACATCGGTATATGGGTTACTTTTCACAACTCGAACAACTCAACGGCAAGCGGTTATGACATGCTGTAAGCCTTCTCACCATGGGTAGTTAAATCAAGCCCTTCCTGCTCTGCATCACCATGAACCCGTAAGCCTACGATTATATCGGCTAACTTAAACGCGATAGCAGCCACAACTGCAGACCAGCAAATAGTCACCCCCACACCAATCGCTTGGATCTTCACTTGATTCAGAATGGAATAGCCCTCGGCAACCTGATTGGTGACATAATCCCACACTCCCACCCCACCTAGCTCAGGGCTGGCAAAGACGCCTGTCAATAATGCTCCCAAAATACCGCATACGCCGTGTAACCCAAATACATCGAGGCTGTCATCAGCTCTAAGTAAACGCTTAAGACCATGTACCCCCCACAAACCAGCAACGCCAGCAATCAATCCCATTAGCAATGCCCCGCCCACCCCAACAAAACCTGCCGCTGGGGTGATCATCACCAATCCTGACACCGCGCCTGAAACGGCCCCTAATAATGAGGGACGCCCTTTCTTTAACCACTCGGTTAAGGTCCAAGAAAGTGCAGCACCTGCAGGTGCAATCCAGGTATTAATAAACGCAAGCCCTGCAACACCGTTGGCTTCTAACGTTGATCCCGCATTAAAACCAAACCAACCAAACCACAGTAAAGAAGCCCCAATCATCGTCATCGTTAGGCTATGGGGCGTCATTGGCTCACGGCCATACCCTAAACGCGCCCCCACTAAATAAGCACCCACTAATCCAGCGACTGCAGCATTAATGTGCACCACCGTGCCTCCCGCAAAATCGAGCGCACCATGTTGGAACAAATAGCCTGCCGTAGCGGTGGCCACCCTCGCTGCCTCGACACTGGTATAAGCATCTGGGCCCGCCCAATACCACACCATATGCGCCAGCGGAAGATAGGAAAAGGTAAACCAAATCACTGAAAAGATGAGCATTGCAGAAAATTTAATCCGTTCGGCAAAGGCTCCTACGATCAACGCGCACGTAATGGCCGCAAAGGCGCCCTGAAACACGACATAGATAAATTCACTGATCCCTATGCCTTTACTAAACGTAGCGGCGATAGAATCAGGAGTAATCCCAGCCAGCAATACCTTGTCAAATGATCCATACACACTCCCCCCTTTCGTAAAGGCCAACGAATAGCCATAGCTTATCCACAGCACACAAATCAGACAAAATAGAGTAAATACCTGCATTAACACACTGAGCATATTCTTAGCGCGAACCAATCCTCCATAAAATAGCGCAACCCCTGGAATGACCATCAGGATGACCAACGCGGTACAAAACATCATCCAGGTATTATCACCTTTATTGATTGTCATACTGGCTAACGTTAAAAGAGAGCTTTGCCCCTTATCAACTTGTGCAGCCAAACTCAAGCTAGTCCATGAGGCTAACCATATTATTAAGCCCACTTTCATCCATTTTCTTTCCATAGATTTTTCCTTCCCTGTCATACCAATGCGGTATCGTTTTCACATTCCTGATTAAATCGGTAACTAGCTACTCTGCGTGACTGCAGATCAGCCCTCATTTGGTAAACCCAAGCCTAAGGGTATGTCGACTCATCGCTACGGTATGGTAAGCCCGAGGTGATAACCAATGAGTGCTAAATAAAAGCATAAACTGGGCCATCTGTGAATGTTTGTAAAATAATTGTAACTGCCATTTTTACAGCGCGGATACGCAGCTATCGCTCATTAACTCGTAAATCAATAAAAATTGAGTGAAATATCTCCATAATTGCCTTTAGCGGTGCAATTCGTTTAAACTGAGAGCCCATTGCGTTTTGTTAGCTCTTTGTAGTGAACGATTACGCGCACGTGTATGCACATGATGACGGCCTCATCCGAGAAATACTATGCAACTCGATCGTCTCGATATCAGCCCTTCCCACTACCGTAATTTGAACTGTGAGCATCGTATTCATATTGCGTTGCTCGCAGGATCGATGCTGATGATCATAATTGTGCATCTATTATTCCTCTCCCACTTATCTCTTAAAGAGCTTCATCCCATCAGCATTAGCTTTGAAGCGATTAATTGGCTAACGATGCTATTCCTATTTTGGGTAGTCCAATGCGCCAACGTGCCTAATCGCACCTATCGCTTACTCTCAAGTGGTATGATGCTATGGCTGTTAGGCGCAACCCTTGATGTCATGGATGAAATCGTTGCACAACCTCTTTGGATTGCCATCTATGCTGAAGACTTGCTTCGCACCAGTGGTGTGCTAGTGACCTGCTTCGGTATGCTAAGCACCATGCATCACTTATTTATTATCAATAGCCCGCTTAAAGCCCAGGCATTGCTAGACGAATTAACCCAGTTGCCAAACCGACGCTACTTTCAACAACAATTAAATATTGACCCTGACTGCCCGCTGGGACTGATCTTGCTAGATCTCGATCATTTCAAACAGATCAATGACCGTTTTGGTCATGACACAGGTGATCGCGTACTACGACAGTTTGGCATCATGCTGAATCAGTATTGCCCTCCCGAGGCACTGGCTGCACGGATCGGCGGTGAAGAGTTTGCACTGTTACTACCTGCAACCAACGCGACAATGCTACAACAGCTCGCCGATACGCTGTTGCAAGCAACACAAAGCATTCCACTTTCATCAGATAAGTCATTAACGGTGAGTATTGGACTCGGCTTTAGACTTGATGGAGAACATAACGCTCAATTATTCAAACGAGTAGATCAAGCACTCTATCCGGCCAAAGAATCAGGTCGTAATTGCTATGTCTGGGCGCATTAATTGTGACCCCGTCATTACAAGCTTTACTCAAAATAACCCTGATTACATTTATATCTAACCGTAAGCGCTTATAGTTAATTAACGCGGCTCTATTTTTGCCTATTCTGGCAGCCGCTATCATTATAGCCAGATGGCTGTTGTCACTAATTATGATTCAGCCTGTAATAATGGATGATTGGTTTTAGATTCCGCGCATGTATATATGCTATAGATAAGCTCCCCTCCCAAGCCATCTAAACCACCGATTCACCTGCGTATTATCTCGGTTTTAGCCGATAGACTTATGCCGCTAATCCCCTCCCCGAAAAACTGGGGTGCTTATAAGTAGAATTTTCTCGTCTCTTGAGTGCAGAAGGTTCCATATGAAAACATCACGCGTTAGCGATGCCCAAATCATCGCCATTCTCAAATAGACTGGTCTGGCTCACCCGTCCCCGAGCTGCGCTGCAAGCATGGCATCAGCTCCGCTACTTTCTACAAGTGGCGCTCCAAATTCGGTAGCATGAATGCCTCCTTCATGACTCACCTCAAAGAACTGGAAGAGGAAAATCGTCGCCTCAAGAAAGGTATGCCGAGGAGCGCCTCAAGGCAGTGATCATCAATGAGGCTATGCCAAAAAGTGGTAACGCCATCTGCCCGCAGAGCAATGGCTGTTATCGCTATCACCCCGTGCTCGCCGATGAAAACTAGCTCATTGCGCACTGGTTGCTACGCCTCACCCACAACCAGCGGAGCTGGAGCTTTGACCTTTGTTTTCTCTATCTACGCAACGTCAAAGGGTTTGTCTGGAACCATAAGTCGGTCTATCAAATTTATCGGGAGCTTGAGTTGAACATGCGGATAAAACCCAAGATGCACCGGGTGCGTGAAAAGCCTTAAGATCTGGTTGTGCCAACCCAACCACTGCTGGTCGATGGATTTCATGCACGATCAACTGAGCGATGGCCGGTCAGCGCGACGGTTTAATGTGATCGATGA
>JBOFTS010000088.1:0-19300 GCA_051652185.1 Aeromonas sp. | reverse complement strand
GTGGGAGAAGTGATGGCGTATGTGAGCGCAATAAACAAACTGAACACCCTTGGTCTGCCTGTAAGAAAGCCCCGAGTGTAGCAGTCACTTGGGGCTGGGGGAGTCATGAATTGCTAGCTGATTTGGGAAACAACGCCGCTTAAGCCTCATAATAATCGAACCTGCCACTGAAGACCAAGACGGATATCATGGATACAAATGTGACATTCCCATTTTGCGAATGTTTGAAAATGTTTTCAAATTTTTGCAAATGTAAAAAATCAGTATCAAGCTCTCACAAACATAACAATTCATTTAAAGCAATTAATCTTGCTAGTTTATTTGATTATTTAATCAAATTATTTTTTTAATCATTTTGCTCGACTCAACACCGCTTTTTAATCACAATAGTCGCTCATTGATTATTAAATCTTATTGTCTTTGTTAAGACTATAGTGACTCATGAAGTTGAACGAACTGTTTGTAACAACGGATCCTAAACGCCGCCACTACGGCGTTGCTCTGTTTATTGGCATTATCTCAGGGGTTATGTCTGCGTTTATCAAGTGGGGGGCGGAAGTACCATTGCCACCAAGAACCATTGCTGATGGCCGTAATGAGTTCAACCCACCGTATCTGTTTTTGCGCGATTATTTAGGTATTGATCCGACTCATACTGTTTACCAGTTCTCTGAGCACCTGATCAACCCAGTACATATCACTCACATCATTTTCTCTTTGGTGTTTGCGATTGGTTACTGTGTCGTGGCTGAAGCATTTCCTAAAGTTAAAATCTGGCAGGGTATGCTCGCAGGTATCATTGCGACTGTCGTTGTGCATTGGATCTCATTCCCGATGCTCAATCTGACTCCACCGCTTTCAGAAATCCCAATGGATGAACATATCTCTGAAATGCTTGGCCATATTTTCTGGTTCTGGTCTATCGAAATGATTCGACGTGACTTAAGAAACCGTATTACTCACGAGCCGGATGCTGAGGTTCCCCTCAACGCACCTTTCCGATAAGTTGTGAGAGCACATCAGCGGGCGGTCGTCATTAGGCGAGCGCCCGCTGATTTTTATTCCGCTTCCTACCCTTTTTGCTTTAACTTACACAGAAAATAGTATTAACACGACTCCCTCATTTATATCACTTTCTATATCACTGCTCTTATATCATCCCCCTGATATCGCCTTATCGTATTGCCTCTTTAATGACCCGTCATTTGCGTGACTTGCTATTTATTCCCCATAGGCTGACCACACTCGGAGCACATCAGGCTAACTATCACGAGGGGGGCTCACATACGCCATACCTAAGATCGCCATACCTAAAATTGCGATGGATAAACGTGGACGGCGCATAAGAGTCAGCAATAAGCGTCAGTAACGAGCGTCAACGATGAGAGTAGGTATGAGAGCTGGTATGAAAACACCGCATGCTTGAGATTGACCATCTTTAAGCGTGTCTGGCTTAGACGTCGCCGAGCATGAAAATGCCCATGCTTACATCGCTCATATTTAAGCACGGGCGCGCAGTAGCGTCCTAAGCGACGGCAAGCTGAGATTAAAATCCCATCGCTAAGGCGGTCAGACTGTACGAGGGTTAATCCCCTGAACTGACCGCCTTAAGATGGGACGCAGCACTCAACTCAAGAGTGATGAGTGATGAGTGATGAAACACACTCAATGGTGATGGGACGTCGCGTATCGACAAGCAGGAAAACGGCTACACATCAAAAATAGCCGACCAGCGTGGATACCCTTTTGGACTTCCCGCTCAATCAGTGGGGCATCACAATCAGGGCAGTGTGGCAAAACCTGCTCTTCATCTTCATGTGCAAAGATCTGTTGCTCAAAATCATCCATCATCGCGTGTAGGTCGACCAGCTTTTTGCCTTCACTCACTGCACTGACGGGGGCGATATTGACGAGCGGCGCGAAGGCCTTCGCAGCTGATACCCTATCGGCTGCGAAAGCTGCAGCAGCCGGCGCACACTGATCATGGTGCTCAGATTCCATCTCTATCTCATCGAGCAACAGAGGGTTAAAGGTTGGCTCGCGGCGCCCACCAGATAGTTCATCCTCGAGCGCAGGGGCATAGCTCTTGGTCAAGAGCGGTAAGATCTGCTCACGTAGCTCTGCCACAAAGTAATCAGCACTGGTTGGGATCTGCAGATATGGCAAATTGGCGCGCTCGCAGGCCTCTTTCAACAACAGATCGCTCACGCAAAGCTTTTGGTGGCGATGGGCACTGTCATCGAGCTCGATAACGCACAAAAATGAAAGATCGACGGGATGACACAGCACATAGTCAAAATGCTTGCCATTGATCAAGCTCGCATGTTGCTGCCATTTCGCTTTACTCAGCCCAGATTGCGGCATTAAGACCGCGTTAGCCGAGATCTTGGTAAATACCCGCGTCTGGCCATTCATCGCCTCTTCGAGTACCGCTAAAAAACGCTGCTCTGCGAGGGTTAATAACGTTTTGTGCACATCATAAGGCGGGCAGATGGGTCGCTTAAATCGACGCCAACAGATCACAATCACCAGCAGTGCTAACAGCAATCCTGATACGGTAAGGGTATTCATCAGAGCACGTTCCAGTTCACAACACGAAAGGGAGGCTACTTTACCACAGCAACGATGACCCAAGGCAGCGGTCAAATAGCTGAAAAATATCAAAGTGCCAAATTTTTAACGATTGCCAAGGGGCAACACTTCATATGACCGGCTCTAGCAGGCACAATAACCATCGCAAGAGGCCCCACGAGCGAGGGGTATCTGGCTCAACGTAGAGATCCTTGGCTATATCGCAAGGCTTTTATCATGGGCAGTGGTCACAAGCCATAGTCGCAGGCAGTTATCACGGGTAGTTATCACAGGGGAAGGAATCACCCCGTTACCCATCTTTTTTATCTCTTTTTACGCCATCACTGCCGCGCAGACGCGACCTGATACAGAGGCATACATGAGCACCGACAAGCTGTATGAAGACAAAGAGTTAAGCTGGCTCTCATTTAATGAGCGGGTATTACAAGAGGCAATGGATAAAACAGTCCCCCTGATCGAGCGGGTCCGTTTTTTGGGGATATTTTCATCAAACCAAGATGAATTTTTCAAAGTCCGGGTATCAGAAGTTAAACGGCGCATCTTAATTGATGAGGTTCAAGGCGGTGATGATAATGCCAAAATATTGCTGCGTGCCATTCAGCAAAAAGTAATGGCCCTTGGCGAGGCATTTGACAACATCTATAAGGAGTTGCTGATTGCATTGGCCCGCCATAACATCTTTTTGGTCAATGAAAATCAAATTTCAGCGACGATCCAGCAGTGGCTGCGGGTCTTTTTTCGAGACAAAGTACTGCGTCATATCATCCCTATCTTGCTTAACAAAGACGTCAGCCCCGCTAAGTTTCTCAAAGATGAATATACCTACCTGGCCGTTGAGATGAAAAAAGCCGGACAGGTTATCCAATATGCGTTAGTCGAAATACCCACCGATGATCTGCCCCGCTTTGTTCAGTTGCCGCCAGAGGGCACCCGCCGTAAAAAACAGATCATCATTTTGGATAACATTATTCGCTTTTGTCTTGACGAGATCTTTAAAGGCTTTTTCGACTATGACGAAATAGCCGCCTACGCCGTCAAACTGACGCGAGATGCCGAATATGATCTCTCCGACCAGCTCGATTTAAGCTTGGTAGACAAAATGAGTGATGGCTTAAAGCAGCGCCTAACTGCCATGCCTGTACGTTTTGTTTACGAGCGAGAAATGCCTGCAGCGATGATAAATTTTTTAAAGCTCAAACTGCAGATAAGCTCTTATGACGCGATTATGCCAGGCGGGCGTTATCACAACTTTAAAGATTTTATCGATTTTCCCAATGTGGGCCGAGATTATTTAGAAAACCCCAAACTCCCAGCGCTGGATTGCCATGATTTTGACGGTTTTAGCAACGCCTTTGATGCCATCGCCCAGCGCGATATTTTGCTCTACTACCCCTTTCACAAATTTCATCACTTCACCGAACTAGTTCGCCAAGCCGCATTTGATCCTGCCGTTAGCGCGATCCGCATCAATATCTATCGGGTCGCCAAAAAGTCGCGGATTATTCACTCTCTTATTGATGCTGCGAACAATGGTAAGAAAGTGACGGTGGTCGTGGAGCTGCGGGCCCGTTTTGATGAGGCTGCCAATATCGACTGGGCCAATATTTTGACTGACGCTGGGGTCAAGGTGGTATTTGGGGTGCCAAGCCTTAAGATCCACTCCAAACTTTGCCTCATCACTCGCCATGAGCAAGGAGAGGCGGTGCGTTATGCCCATATCGGTACCGGTAACTTCAATGAAAATACCGCCAAGATCTACACCGATTTTTCACTGCTAACCCGCCACCCTGATATCACCGCAGAGGTAGAAGGGGTGTTTGAATATATTGAATATCCTTATAAGCGCTATAAATTCAATCACTTGCTGGTCTCCCCTATTAATAGCCGCCGCCAGCTCAATCGGCTTATCGATAACGAGCTCGCCCATGCTAAGGCGGGTCAGCCAAGTGGTATTATCTTAAAAATCAATAACTTGGTTGATAAAGATCTTATCAATCGGCTCTATGCTGCCAGCCAGGCCGGTGTGCCTATTCAGATGATTATTCGGGGTATGTGCAGCCTGCGCCCAGGTATCCCGGGTCTGAGTGAAAACATTCGCATTATCAGCATCATTGACCGCTTCCTTGAACATCCACGGGTGATGGTGTTTCACAATAACGGCCACCAGCAGCTCTATATTTCTAGTGCCGATTGGATGAGCCGCAATATCGATGGCCGAATTGAAGTGGGCACTCCTATTTATGATGAGCGCCTCAAACAGCAGATCATGGATATCCTAGATCTGCAATTGAGTGACACCTGTAAAGCGCGGGTGATCGATACCCATCAACAGAACGCCTATGTAAAACGAGGCAACCGCCGCAAGATCCGCTCTCAGGTCGCCATTTACGACTATCTCAAACGAATCGAGTCAAATCATGGACAATAGTCTTTATGCCGCAGTAGATCTGGGCTCTAACAGTTTTCACATGGTGATTGCTCACCTTAGCGAAGGGCGTTTTCGCCTGATCGATCGCATTAAGCAGCGCGTGCGGCTTGCCGAGGGGATGGATGAGCAAAAACGCATGAGCCCTGCCGCTATGGCCCGTGGTTTAGCTTGCTTGTCACTGTTTGCAGAGCGACTTGGCACCATCAACCCCGATCAAATCCGCATTGCCGGCACCTATACCCTGCGCCGAGCCAGCAATGCCCACGAATTTATCAGCGAAGCGGCCAAAGTGCTTAACCATCCGATTGATATCATCAGCGGCCAAGAGGAGGCCCGCCTGATCTATCAAGGGGTCGCCCATACCCAGCACCTTGATGGGCAAGTATTAGTCGTTGATATCGGTGGAGGCAGCACTGAGCTCATCATCGGTGAAGGCTTTCATCATAAAGCCCTGACCAGCCGCAAAATGGGTTGCGTGAGCTTTACCCAACATTTTTTTAGCGGCGGCAAACTCTCTGAAAAAAACATCAATGACGCTGTGTTAGAAGCCCAGCATCAGCTATCTCCCATCATCCATCAGTATCAACAGCTAGGTTGGCAGCGCTGCCTCGGTAGCTCAGGCTCGATCCGCTGCGTGCGTGATGTACTCAAAAATGAAGGCTGGAGCGATGGCCGCATCACCCTTGCTGGGCTAGAGCGGCTCAAAAGCGTGATGATCGAGCGAAAGTGGGTCGATAACCTTAAATTTGCCGGTCTAAGCGAGGAGCGCCAAGAGGTCTTTGCCGCAGCCGTGGCTATTTTGCTTGGGCTGTTTACCTCACTGCCCATTGAGCGACTCGACTATTCTGATGGCGCCCTGCGTGAGGGGTTACTCTACGAATTTGAGGCGCGCTTGCAGCATCACGATATTCGCGAGCGCACCACGCAAGCGCTATGCACTCACTACCGAATGGATGACAAACAGGCTAACGCCGTTGAACACAGCGTATTGACCTTATTTGATGCCCTGCAGGCGCCTTGGCAGATGGAAATGGCGCCTTATCGCGCCATCTTAGGTTGGGCGGCTCGGCTGCACGAAATTGGCCTTGCCATCAATTACAGTGGTTTTCATCGCCACTCAGCCTATATCTTGCAGCACACCGATCTGCCCGGCTTTAACCAAGATGATCAGACGTTGCTCGCAGCATTTGTGCGTTTTCAGCGTAAGGGACTCAAATTAGCGGAGCTGCCGCCCCTGCCAAACCATAACCCACAAACGGTGCTGCGTTGCATCCGGATCTTACGTCTTGCAGTTGTGGCTCATCACAAACGACAAGCGCACTTATTACCTCAGTGGCAGGTAGATGCCCAAGGGGACCGCCTGCAAGTGCATCTGCCTACTAGCTGGTGTACACAAAACCGGTTGCTGCTACAAAATCTGGTCAAAGAGCAGCGTTACTGCCAAGAGCAAGGTTGGCCACTGATATTTGTGTTTGATGAAAAACGCTGACGTTAAGATAAAACCTCAAAGGCAGCCACTGGCTGCCTTTGAGGTAGGGTGCTAACGCGGACGCTCATATTGGCTCATATCCTTGCGCTTTTCGCGAGGCGTTATAACGCCAGCTGCAGCAACACTCGTCCATCTTCACAGGCATGCACACTAAGAGCCCCAGCTTCATAACGGCCATAACTGGCGGGTAATTCGCCGCGGGGAAAGCTAATTGAACCAGGGTTCATCACAACCTGCTCCCCTTGCCACTCCAACATGGGTAAATGGGTGTGGCCGCTTAAAAAAAGGCTTCCAGCTGGCAGCACAACGTCATCAGGGCGATAAAGATGGCCATGGCTCATAAACCAGCGACGCTCATCAATCAGTAACTGGTTGTAAGGGGCCATCATAGGAAACTGCAACAACATCTGATCGACTTCAGAATCGCAATTACCCCGCACGGCTATCATCCGCTTTGCTTGCTCGTTAAGGCGCGCCGCCACTGCTGATGGGTTATATCCCGCTGGGATTGGGTTGCGCGGGCCGTGATTGAGCACATCCCCAAGCAATAAATAGTGATCAGGCTGCCAAGGTTCAACAGCCCTGAGCACCTGATCTAGCGCCGTGATGCTGCCATGAATATCGGAAATAATGGCCAGTTTCATCAAATACCCCTTATGGTTTGCTGAAATAGAGATCCTTGGTGGCAATCGTCCCTTTCAAATTTTGGCGAGGCAATCCACGCAACGTCGGGTCGATTAATCTCATCTGATTGTCATGATACAAAGGGAGGATTGGCGCCTCTTCTAGCAGCAACTGCTCTGCATGGCGATATAACTCAATGCGGCTGGCTTCCTCTTGCGTGTTGATGGCTTGCTCTAATAGCAAGTCAAAATCACGATTACAGTAACCACTTTCATTGCGTACATCTTGACAACGAAATTGCCCCAACATCGCTGATGGCTCGACATAATCACCAAACACCACACTTTTAATGACCTCAAAATCACCGCTATCTTTGGCGACTTGATACGCGCCCCACGGTAAATTTTTAAGCGTGACCTGTACCCCTAGCGATTGCCACATGTTAGCGATAGCGGTGGCCATTTTTTTATGAGTCAACGAGGTGTTATAGGTAATGCTTAGCGCCAATGGATGAGCACTGCTATAGCCTGCTTGCGCCAACAATTCGCGACCCTTAGCTAATCGGCTTGGCATCGTTTGCTCAGTCATAGCCAACACCACGGGCCCATACCCTGGTATGGCTGGCAACAATGACTCCGCAGCTAACTCACCTTGGCCACGAATTAACGCCAGCAACTGATGTTGATCAACGGCCATCACAAGGGCTTGTCGCACCCGTACATCCTGCAGCTCTTGGCGCTTTAAATTGAAGGCATAAAAGTAGGTGCCAAATAGCGGCAAGCCCCAAAGCCGCTTGGGTACATCGTGCTTTAGCTGCGGGTAATCATTGCGCGATATTTGATGGGTTAGCTGGATTTCTCCGGCTTGGTAGCGGGCGCGCTCAACACTGGGTGAGGCAATCGGCAAATAGGTCACCCGCTCAATATGGGTATGACGATCGTTCCAATATTGGCTATTGCGCTGTGCATCTAACCGCTCATTAGGCACACGGCTAACTAAACGGTAAGCCCCATTACTGACTAAGTTGCCGGGGGCTGTCCACTGTTTACCAAAACGCGCGATCGCCTTTTGGTTAACGGGTACAAAGGGCCCTTGGCTTATTAGCTGCAAAAAATAGGGTACGGGCCGCTCAAGGGTCACTTGTAAGATCTGTTTACTTGGCGCTTCAATCCCTAACTGGTCTATCTCCAGTGCGCCAGCATAGATAGATTGGCCATTGTTGATCCCCGTTGCGAGCAACAATGCAGCTGACGGTGAGCCAAGCACAGGATCGAGCAAACGGCGCCACGCATACACAAAATCTGCAGCGACTAAGGGCTCGCCATTCGACCATTTAAGTTGAGGCCGCAAGAAAAAACGCCACACTAGCCCATCTTCGCTCACCTCCCAGCGCTGCGCCTGAGCAGGCACGATACGCCCCTGCCCATCCTCGCTCACCAAGCCTTCAAACAGATCGACCAGCACCGCCTCTGCCGGAAACCCAGCACGCACCAAGGCGGGATCTAATGACTGCGGCTCGCCGCCATTGCCTTTGACCAAGGTTTTGCGATCAGAGACGCAAGGTTGAGGATCAACCGTAGTGGCATGGGCCAACGAGCCGGTGAGGATCACCAGCAATAGCGATGAAAGCCAGCGTTGTGCCAACGTGGGGAAAAAATAATGACTCATAAGAGACCCTGTATAACAACATTGCAAGAGGGGAAGGCCCAGGGCGCGCCTACAAAATGCTAAATACCGCTGTTGTTCTCCCCGAAAACGCCTCGTATTGTATCGAGCTTGCTCAGAAGTTGGCGTCTTTTGAATAAATTTTTTCAATATTTTCATGATCATGCCAAGAGATGATCGCAAGCTACCCACGCCCCCATGATGGGCGGTAGCAAAAAAGCAAAGGGAGGTAAGGTGATATAAAGGGAAATAAGAAAGCAAGTTTCGGTACGGTAGCAATACAATACGCTACGCCACCATACCGTTAATCATTATGCGAAGAGGACCTACATGGGTAGTGCAATATGGTCACTCTATATGGCCACTTAATGTGGTCACTCTATGTGATAGCTCAGCACAATAGTTTGCCAACATCACCACGGCTGGGGTTTGCTGACAACCTCTTAGCTGGGCGAGCTCATTAGAACAATGCAATCTCTTCGGCACTGAGTTCACGATAATCCCCAGGTGCCAGCATCTCATCAAGCATTAAGCTGCCGATCTGCTCACGATGCAGCCCCACCACCTTGTTACCGATTGAGGCAAACATCCGCTTAACCTGATGGTATTTACCTTCATGAATGGTTAGTTTGGCTTCACACTCGCCCAATATTTCAAGCTGGGCAGGACGCGTTTTATCATCCTCATTGCGCAGAAAAACCCCTTCAGCAAAGAGCTCAATGGTATCGCTGCTCACAGGATCGGCTAGCCATACATGATACGTTTTCGCGCACTCATGGCGTGGTGACGTGATGCGGTGAGACCATTTGCCATCATCGGTGACCAATACCAAACCGGTAGTGTCGAGATCCAGACGGCCGACCACATGCAACTTGCCCATGGCCGGTTCATCCATCAAGAAAAATACCGTAGGGTGATCAGGATCTTCATTTGAGCAGACATAACCTTCTGGTTTGTGCAGCATGAAGTAGCGGTTACCCTGCTCGAGTGTCAGCAACACGCCATCAAATTGGATTTGGCTTTGCTCATTGATATGGAAGGCGGGTTGCTTGACCACGATGCCATCCACCGTAACCTCACCCTGACGGATCAGTTTGCCCGCCAGCGAACGGGTCAAATCGGAACAATCGCACAGAAATTTATCAAGCCGCATTCACAACCTCAGGGTCCAACAAGTAAAGGGGCGCCATTATATCGGGCAGAGGCCACAACGCCACTGTTAAGCTCAACTGATGATGATTCATGTATTTATAACAACACGTATTGATAAAAAAGAGGGCACATTTACCGGATCCCTGTTTACTCAGTTCGCTATGCACGCCGCAGCCCTTCACTGCGCTTAAAACAACAGACCCCGCACGTTGGCGGGGTCTGTTATGGCAACCAAGATTGCATACGCAATCGCGCAATAATTAAGCGCGCTTGGCTTGCTTTTGCGCAATCGCATCGGCAACGTCAGCCGGTTCTAATACGATACCTTCTTGATCGGGGGTTGGGAACACGGCAACACACAGCTCATCTTGCTCCATACCGTCAACCCAGCGCTCGAGCCACACCTTAAGGGTAATCGATTGCGGCTTACACTCCGCCCATTCGCCTTCAGCCCAAGCCTTGGCATACTCTGGGTGTGGCCAGACTGGGATGCAATCTTCATCTTCAGTGGTCAGCATCATGACGCCATGCTCATCAGTCAGCACGAACAGCTCTTCATGCTCAACCAGCTTGCTGATGAAGTGATCAAAACGGTAGTCCGCGTTCAATTGCAGCGCAGCATTGCGCTCGGTGTCGCTCAATTCATAGCTCATTGGCCAAGTCTCTCTTTCAATAAAGGTCGTCATGTTCACATCTAACGGTCAGCTTGTCCAGCTTGGAACCCTATGCCCCCCTCTGGGGAGGCGCCACTCTCTGTGAGTCACGGTATCGGCACCGATTATGCAAGTATCGATCCTGTCGATATCGAGGTTGTTACGCACACACTGACTGCGCTTATCGCGCATTTATCGCACTGTTATTGCACTATCACTCTATTTTGATAGCACTATTACCCCATTTATAGGGCCGGCGTGATCAGCTCAACCTGCTCCATCTCACTTAACTTTTGCCGTAACCAGTAGGCCGATTCCACCTCAACAAAACAGAGTAAATCTTGGCCATTGGCGGCCATTGCCATCAATTGCTCAAAACGCAGTTGTTGCTGTTGTTCCCACGCGCTAGCGAGTTTAACCCCATGGGCCTCATCAACGACCTCACGGCGCAGCTCGAACAGGTTATCGGTGATCGGGCTGTTGATCTTGGCCGCGCTGTGCCAATACATCTGTAAATTTTCCATCATCTCAGTGTCATAGTTAGCCAGCGCATCCAACTCCGGTGTATCACCGCTGTCACTGGCGGCAAAATCACACCAACCACTATTGAGTGACACCAGCTCATGCGCCGCTGCCCCCTTGGGATGCTTTCGCAGCTGTGCAATATCGCTCCCTTTGCGCGCAGGCAACCACACGGCCCCTTGATGGGCATCGAGCAATGATGTTAATGAGGCGCAAGAGTAAATAGGAAAGCGAGAACAAAATGAATGCAGCAAGGATACCAACGTGATCTTGACCATGAGCAAATACCTTCAACTGAGCGCGCAGCCACCAGCGACCGCACTATATAAGAGGTGCGTTATCGTACCACGTTTACGTGGACTCAACCGTTAGTGAAACCAGATGGACACGGATTTACATCCGTGTTGAAAAAAGCAGCATTTAAAACTTAAAGATCAATTATTTGAACCAGCGCCCACTAAAGTGGATCAGGTGATGCTAGTTTGCATACATCATTAGCGTAAGGAGTAAATCCATGATTGGGATCGACCAGGTTTCTCACGATTTTGTAAACGATTTGAAAATATTGGCGTGCTTTGATGCAGCGAATATGAGTCAGGGGATTAAATTACGCAGCGATATGTCTGAAGTCTTGTGCCAAGCGGCAGCGCGGTTGCATCAACAAGGGCTCATCAGTGCAGAAGATGGTGGCTATCTCACGCCTTTTGGCATGACCATGGTACAACATCTGCAGCACCTGCTAGTGGCACTTAAGCCTGCTTAATGGGCTGTGGTGCCCAGAGTGAAAAATTACGCAGTTCCCAACGCGTGCCTTGGTAAAGATGGCAGGCAAAGAGCAAAGGACCTTCGGGTCCTTTTACTTTGCCATCAACGAGCCACTCCCCTGCTTTTTTAGGTACGGGTAGCGCCTTCATCTCGCTAGGTTGCCCCTCTCGTCCAAGGTGCACCTGCACAAATTGCTGACAAATAGCCTGCGCATCCATGGCAGTTTGAACCGAGTGTGGCACGTCAGTAATGGGAGTCAGTAGGGTAACCAATAGCAGCGATAATGACATGATGTAGCAGAGGGAAATCCATCTAAGAAGCCAAATAAACAAAAAGCCGTGGATCCTTTCGGCGCCACGGCTTTCTTAAATTCTGTAAGAATTACAGAGCAGTTACGTTCTCAGCCTGTGGGCCTTTCTGACCAGTGGTCACAGAGAACTGTACGCGCTGACCTTCAGCCAGAGTGCGGAAGCCGTCACCTTGGATTGCGCTGAAGTGAACGAAAACGTCCGGGCCGTTTTCTTGCTGGATGAAGCCAAAGCCTTTGGTTTCGTTGAAGAACTTAACGGTACCAGTGATCATGTTAGACATATCTATAAACCTGCATTCAAATAATTACTTATGCTTTTCAGCGGATAAAGCTCAGAAAAACGATGCTTGCTACGAACAATGACTATGGATGTGAACATCGAATCAATTGGCACAGCTAAGACCCTTTCGAGCTGCGATGGATTATACGTAGCTTTGTAGATTACGCAATCATATTTGTATCCTGCCCATGCACTGATCGTCATTGTTGGCTATCGACACCACTTGCGTTAAGCCTTGGCGCTCTTAGGCTAGGATGGCGCCACCCCATTGCTGGATCAAAAGGGAACCGTTATGTTGCTCGCTATACATGATATGGCGCACTCAAAAAGGATCTCGGCATGCCAACACTTAGCAGCATTTCGCTTTATCCCATCAAATCAACTGCAGGTATGACGCAAGCGCGTGCACACGTGACTCAAGAGGGGCTAGCGTGGGATCGCCGCTATATGATAGCTAAACCCGATGGCACCTTTATCACGGCGCGCACCCATCCTCAGTTACAGCAGATCATCGCCACCCCTATCGAAGGCGGCTTGCAGCTACGTTATCCGGGCGTGGCCTCCCTCACATTACAAACACGCGATTTTAGTGGCGAGGAGCAAACCACCCACGTTTGGGATGATAGTTTTAGTGCCCGCCAAACTGACCTGCTCGCGGATGCATGGCTAAGCCACATCGCTAGGGAGCCGGTCAAACTACTCTGGCTAGGCGAAACCTCTCCCCGGTTTCGTCAAAAAACGGGCACCCGAGTTAGCTTTGCCGATGGCTATCCGTTATTGCTAATAAGCCAAGCCTCGTTAGATGATCTCAATCTGCGCTCTGATGCGCTGCACCAGATGAGTCAATTTCGCCCCAATCTGGTGGTAAGCGGCACGCAGCCTTTTGAAGAAGATGGCTGGGAGCGGATCCGTATTGGCGAGGTAGAGTTTGTCGTCGCCAAGCCCTGCAGCCGCTGCATCATGACGACGGTAGAGACGGGGACCGATCGCTTTAATGCCCTCAAAGAGCCATTGGCAACCCTCACTCGCTACCGGCGGGGCACAGATGGCGAGGTCTATTTTGGCCAAAACCTTATTGCCCTTAACGAGGGGTGGATTGAAGTGGGCTGTGATATTGAAGTGCTTAGCAGGGTGCGAGCGCCGCTATACCCTAATACCGCGCCCAAAAAGCAGGTGTTGATCTGTGTTGAGCACAAGCCCCTGGCGCAAGATTTTGAGACATTTTGGTTCCAAGCTGCCGATGGTGCCCCGCTCCCCGACTATCTGCCTGGCCAACATCTTCCCATTAGCCTTGATATTAAAAACACCCGTATTCAGCGCAGTTACACCCTAAGCTCCAGCCCCGATCAACCAGCGCGCTACAGCATCAGTGTTAAAAAAGTGGCCAATGGGTATCTGTCCCACTGGTTACATCAACAGATGCAGGTAGGTAGCCAACTGCTGGCCTGTGCCCCTGCTGGGGCATTTCATCTTGGGAGTGAGCGTAACTTACTGCTACTCAGCGCAGGCTCTGGGGTGACGCCTATGCTTGCCATCGCCCGCACCCTCGCCCTGCGCGGGGAGTTAGCAAATGTTCACTTTATGCACCAATGCCGCAGCGAAGCGGATATTCCTGCCGCCAGTGAGCTCCATGGGATGGCGCAGCAAGGGATGATCCTCACTATTATCTTGAGCCAACCGTCTCCTCATTGGCAGGGGCTGCAAGGACGCCTTAGTCATGCCCATTTGCAATTAGTTAATGATCTGGTGGGCAAAACGGTCTTTCTCTGTGGACCCCAAGCGTTTATGGCTGATGCCGTAACCAATATGACCGCCCTTGGCGTGCCCGCTAGGCAGATCCATCAAGAGCACTTTGGCCGCGCCATTGTGTCCGTTACACGTCCCCATCAACCGGTGCAACTGCGCATCGGCACCCACAGCTTTATTGGCAATAATCAGGCAACCATATTGGATCAAGCCAGCAAGCAAGGGATCGAACTGCCTTGGAGTTGCCGGGCCGGGATCTGCGGCTGCTGCAAACAGCGGCTGATTTCAGGGGAAGTGGCACATTCAAGTGCCCCAGCGATTACGGCCGCAGAACGGGCTGAGGGTCATATTCTCACCTGCTGCGCAGTGCCGCTCACAGATGTGATGATCGAGCCCCATTAAATCCTTAATAACCAATCTCATGCCCTTGGTTTGGGGCCTAATCCATTAAAACGACCTAAAGCAAAACGGCTGCCCTGTGGCAGCCGTTTATTATCAAATACATGTACACCCCATCCTTGCCGCCATTAACCACGCAAGGCAGCAATGCGCTCTTCGATGGGAGGGTGGCTCATAAACAGCTTATTCATGACGTGTTTACCATTAATGCCAAACGCCATCATGGACCCTTCTAACTGGGGCTCAGCACCGCGCGACAGACGCTGCAATGCACCAATCATTTTATCGCGTCCAGCGAGCTTGGCCGCCCCAGCATCGGCGCGAAACTCCCGCTGGCGACTAAACCACATCACAATCAACGAGGCCAGCACGCCAAATACCATCTCAAGTACAAATACGGTCGCCATGTAGGCAATACCACCGGTGCTGCTGCTCTGCTCATCATCATTGGAGCTAAAAAAGTTGCTGATAATCCCAGCCACGATCCTGGCAAAGAACATCACAAAGGTATTCACCACCCCCTGAACGAGGGTCAGGGTCACCATGTCGCCATTAGCCACGTGGCTTACCTCGTGGGCTAACACAGCTTCAGCCTCATCGCGGCTCATGCTGTAGAGCAGACCGGATGATACCGCCACCAGCGCATCATCGCGGCGGGCTCCGGTGGCAAACGCATTCATTTCTTGGGCATCGTAGATCCCCACTTCTGGCATTTTGATCCCGGCTTCTCTAGCTTGGCGAGCCACGGTGCTCACTAACCAATGCTCAGTTTCGTTACGGGGCTGTTCAATAACTTGCACACCGTAGCTGCGTTTAGCCATCCACTTAGACATCAGCAAAGAGATGAAGGATCCACCAAAACCGAATACTGCACAAAACACCAGCATTCCACCGATGCCGGACTTGCTAATGCCAAAAACTGAGAACACGACATTGAGCACCACCCCCAGCACTAGCATGACGGCCAGGTTGGTCACCAGGAATAGCATAATTCGCTTCATATAAACTCCTTGTGAAGAAACAGGACATGGCTACATGCTCATCGCGCAACCTATGTTAATGATGCATTTTTAGATGAATTTGATGAATGTGTGCTGAATATGCCATAGGCACGTTCTTGCCCTTAGCGCCGACTCGGCTAACTCAGGCACAAAGGGAGTTGCCATCGTTATTTAGGACGAAAAACCAGATGAGCACACGCCCCATAACATGTCCATTTTGATGGAACATAACCCACCCATGGCCAGAGCTGATTAATTAATACATACAGTTAACAAACCCAGTGAGCAAACATCTATGAGCCATAACCGTTGGCAAACCAACCACCATAACCGTATCAAATCTTGTGCCATCACTTGCAATAGTTGGCGAGCGTAGTGCGCACAGGTAGACTCCCTACCCAAACCAGATCACGCAATTGACATCGAAAGCCCCATGAATAATCAACAATTTGATAGCGACCATATCTGGCACCCTTATGCCTCCCTTGCTGATGCGCAGCCTTGCTATCAGGTGGCCAGTGCCCAAGGGGTAACGATGATGTTAAGCGACGGCCACCAACTGATCGATGGCATGGGTACGTGGGGAGCCGCCATTCATGGTTATCAAGTCCCAACCCTTGATGCTGCCGCCATCGGCCAACTCGCCAACATGTCTCACGTGATGTTTGACGGCCTCACCCACACCCCGGCCATGGATCTGTGCCGCACGTTAGTTGATATCACGCCAGTAGGACTAGATCGGGTTTTCCTCGCCGATTCAGGCTCGGCGGCGATGGACCTTGCATTAACACTGGCCACCCAGTTCTGGTCTGCTAAAGGGGTTGCTAAGAGCCAATTTGTCACGCTGCGAGCCCATCAATCTGCAGCACACCCAACAAGTGAGCCGCCCCTTGAGCCCGCAGATACCCCACCCATCTCACAGGTGACGCCAAATTATGTGGTAGATGCACCACGCTGCCGCTTTCATGCACAGTGGGACGATCAATGCGTGGTGGATCTCGCCATGCTGATTGCTGATCATCATCAAGAGATTGCTGCCATCGTGCTCGAGCCCATTGTGCAAACCAACGGTACCATGCACTTTTATCATCCCCGCTACCTGCAGTGGGTGCGCGCTTTGTGTGACGATTTTGGGGTGCTATTAATTGCCGATGAGAGAACCACCGGCTTTGGCCGTACAGGTCAACTCTTTGGCTGCAACTGGGGCGGGATCAGCCCTGATATTTTGTGTCTTGGTAAGGCGCTGACCGGCGGTTATCTCAGCCTTGGCGCGACCCTCACCACCTCGCACATAACCCGCACCATTGGCGATCGCACGCGGTCACTGACCGATGAACCCACCTTTATGGGTAATCCGCTAGCCTGCGCTGTCGCCAATGCTAGCCTCGCGCAGCTATTGATATCCCCTTGGGCTACGCAGGTTCAGGCCATCGAACACCAACTCAAAACTGAGTTGGTGGCACTGACCCAACACCCTGCGGTGGCCGATGTGCGAGTGCTCGGCGCCATAGGGGTAGTGGAAATGCACGCGCCGATAGATATCCCTCGCTTTAAGCGAAAATGTGTTGAGCTCGGGGCATGGATCACCCCCTGCGGCACGCTTATCTATCTGATGCCCGCCTTTGTGATATCGCCCAATGAGTTACACATATTGACCCGCGCGATTAACCAGATCATTACCGAGGATAAATAGGCGTAATGGATCTAGCGCGTGAGTAGAAAGGGAATAAAGAGCGCCAAGACTAAACCCGATAACGGGCGGCGATCATCATCGCCCGTTTAATCCGCCATCATTTACCCGATAACGCGAAGGAGCGCATCCCCTCACTGCCATTTGGCACGCCGCACTCTAAAACCCCAGCCTAGCCTGACATTTTTGTTTGTTTATCAAACCTGCACGGGTAAGATTGACGGCTAAGTCTGCCATGATGGGCCATGATTGCTCGGCTAGACCCCAACTGTTGCAAATAGCGCTGCAAGAACAAGCTGGAGACAATATTTCGATGACGCACGCATCCGTAGTAGATGTGCTAACCGGTAAATATGCGGTTGGCACCACCCAAACAGTCAAAGGGTGGATCCGGACTCGCCGTGATTCCAAAGCGGGGATCTCATTTTTGGCCGTATCCGATGGATCTTGTTTCCATCCCGTACAGGCGGTTGTCGCCAATACCTTGGCCAATTACGAGCGTGACGTGTTGCGTCTGACCACCGCCTGCTCGGTGGAAGTGACCGGTGTGGTCGCCGCCTCTCAAGGCAGCGGTCAAGCGTTTGAACTGCAAGCGACGGACGTGAAGGTGATTGGCTGGGTTGAAGATCCCGACACTTACCCAATGGCGGCTAAGCGTCACAGCATCGAATACCTGCGCGAACAGGCTCACCTGCGCCCACGTACCAACATCGTTGGCGCCGTAACCCGCGTGCGTCACTGCCTCGCACAAGCTATTCATCGCTTCTTCCATGAAGAGGGTTTTTTGTGGGTTGCAACCCCGCTTATCACCGCCTCTGACACCGAAGGCGCAGGCGAGATGTTTCGCATCTCTACCTTAGATATGGAAAACCTGCCACGTACCGACGCCGGTAACGTGGATTACAGCGAAGATTTCTTCGGCAAAGAGGCATTCTTAACCGTCTCTGGTCAATTAAACGCTGAGACCTATGCCTGTGCCCTGTCTAAGGTTTATACCTTTGGCCCGACCTTTCGCGCAGAAAACTCCAATACCAGCCGCCACTTAGCTGAGTTTTGGATGGTTGAGCCAGAGGTAGCATTCAACGATTTGGCCGCTAACGCAGCCCTTGCTGAAGCTATGCTCAAATACGTCTTTAACGCCGTACTGACTGAGCGTCGCGACGATTTAGAGTTTTTCGCCCAGCACGTAGACAAAGATGCTATCGATCGTCTTGAGCGCTTTGTCTCTTCAGACTTTGCTCAAATCGACTACACCGATGCCATCGAGGTATTGCAAAAATGCGGTAAGAAGTTCGAGTTCCCCGTTTCTTGGGGTATCGATCTCTCCTCTGAGCACGAGCGCTATCTGGCCGAGGAGCACTTTAAGTCTCCGGTAGTGGTCAAAAACTATCCCAAAGATATCAAAGCCTTCTACATGCGCCTTAACGATGACGGCAAGACCGTTGCAGCGATGGACGTTCTGGCTCCTGGCATTGGCGAGATCATCGGTGGCTCCCAGCGTGAAGAGCGCCTTGAGGTGCTCGATGCCCGCCTAGCGGAGATGGGTCTTAATAAAGAAGATTACTGGTGGTACCGCGACCTGCGCCGCTTTGGTACCGTGCCGCACTCAGGTTTTGGCCTAGGTTTTGAGCGTTTGGTGGTTTATGTGACCGGCATGGGCAATGTTCGCGACGTGATCCCATTCCCACGGACACCGCGCACCGCCGAGTTCTAATCAACGCGATCACCTGCTTTTGTGTCTGCATACAGATACATAAGTGAGTGTCATGAGCATCAAAAAGCCGACCTTAGGGTCGGCTTTTTATATGGGCGTGTATATACCGCTAAGTATCGCCCCCTATTTACGGCGTTGTTTCCTAAATCGATGCAGTTTGAATGGAACTAATTGAAAACCCAGTGATCTGATCACTATCATCCCTTTTCAAGTATCCATCATGGGCAAAGCGCTTCATCCCATCAGCAACTGGCCTCAATACAACAGGTC
>JBOFTS010000087.1:0-5340 GCA_051652185.1 Aeromonas sp. | reverse complement strand
AAAGCTCATCGCCGCTTCGGTGCGATTAAGGGGTAACGGTTGTAACTTTACTGCGCGTCTAGCCTGCCAGTTGAGTCGGCCACTGATCGCCTCTTCCAGCATACTCAGCGCCGCAGCATGCAGTTTTTCCGGTGCGACTACTGCATCAAGCATACCGATTTTCAGTGCTTCTTCGGCCCGCAACTCTTTCCCTGCGGTAATAAGCTCAAGTGCACTGTCTGCACCAATTAAGCGTGGCAAACGCACTGAGCCGCCAAAGCCGGGCATGATCCCCAGTTTTGTTTCTGGCAGACCTACGCGCGCATTGCTGTCGCCAACTCGCAAATCGGTCGCTAGCACGCACTCAAACCCGCCGCCTAGCGCAAACCCGTTAATTGCACACACAGTCGGCACCGGCAGGTCTTCCAACTGATTGAAAATCGCATTGGCACGATCAAGCCACCCGTGCAGCTCATCTGCACTCAGTGTGAATAATCCCAAAAACTCCGTAATATCGGCCCCAACAATAAACGCCTCTTTTGCCGAGGTCAGCAATAGCCCGCGCAGAGTCGGCAGTGAATGCAAGAGCTCCATCGCCTCACTGAGATTATTGAGTGTGTGGCGGTCGAATTTATTCACCGGCCTGGATTGCGCGGCAAACTGCAACTCAGCAATACCTTCGTTTAGCCAGCGAAGGGTCAGGGTTGGGCTTTGATAAAGCATGGTTCTACTCTCCTGAGCCGGTGTGATATCCGGTGGTATTAGGGTGGTTGATGACGAGTCGTCGTCCTCTGTAAAGCAGTGTGCTGGCAATTTAACAACATTTCAACACTCATTTAAAACATTTGTTTAATTTTATATTAACAAGTGCATGAAGCGATTCATGTCACATTTTTAGTAGAAAGAGGCCGGTGATCGCAGGAACGGCCACAAATTCAGGGGCTGTGATACTATGCAGCGTCTAGTCATTGATGAATAACGAAGGGGCATTCTATGGAACAGGCTTACCGCGCGCATATTGCAGAACTGCAAGCACGTACCCGAACAGTATTGGAGCGTCATCAGCTGCGAGGGCTTCTTATCCACTCTGGCGAACCCATTTATGCTTTTTTGGATGACAACACTTATCCGTTTCGGGTTAACCCCCACTTTAAAGCGTGGGTACCGGTGACGAATGTCACGCACAGTTGGCTACTGGTTGATGGTGACAATAAACCGCAACTATTCTTCTACGCACCGGTAGATTACTGGCACAGCGTTGAACCGTTGCCAACCGCCTTCTGGACAGAAGAAGTAGAGCTTATCGCCCTACGCCAGCCGGAAGATATCCTGCAATATCTGCCACAAGAGCGCAGCCATTTAGCCTATATTGGTGCCAGCGAGCAAAAAGCCGCCGATATGGGGATCGGGCACATCAACCCGACCGCGATTTTGAACTTTTTCCACTATCAACGAGCCTTCAAAACCGATTATGAACTGTGCTGTATGCGGGAAGCACAGAAAATTGCCGTTACCGGACACCGTGCGGCTTACGATGCTTTCATGGCCAACATGAGCGAGTTCGATATCAACCTCGCGTATTTGGCTGCCACCGGTCAGAGCGACAGCGATGTGCCGTACAACAATATTGTGGCGCTAAACCAAAACAGTGCCGTACTGCACTACACCAGCTTGGCACAAAAAACACCGGCCCGTTCAGACAGCTTTTTACTCGATGCTGGTGCATCGTATAACGGCTATGCCGCAGACATCACCCGAACCTATGCGCGCGAGCAAAATGACTTTGCCGCCCTGATTAGTGATATGCACGAGCAACAGCAGGCACTGATCGCCAGCATTCAGCCGGGCATGCACTATATTGATCTGCATATTCAGATGCACCAGCGCATCGCCGGTATGCTGCGTCAGCATGATATTGTCCGCATGAGCGAAGATGCTATGATGGCCGAAGGCGTCACCCGCCCCTTCCTGCCACACGGTTTAGGTCACTTCCTTGGGCTGCAAGTACATGATGTTGCAGGTTTTATGCAAGATGAACAGGGCACACACCTTGCTGCGCCGGCCGAATATCCGGCTCTGCGCTGTACTCGGCAGCTTGAGCCGCGCATGGTACTAACCATTGAACCGGGCCTCTACTTTATAGACTCACTGCTCGAACCGTGGAAACAGCACCCGCTAGCCGCCAATTTTAACTGGGCGAAAATCGATCAATTACGCCCATTTGGGGGAATTCGGATTGAAGACAACATCGTGATTACCGAACACGGTGTTGAAAACCTCACCCGTGATCTGGCACTCAATTAACCGTATTTTATTTTTTATTGATGGCGCACCGTTTTTATGGCGCATTACCCTATCCCTGCTCAAACCGCCGTGTTTGAAGAGGAGATTAAAAAAAGCCGTTTCATTACCCTGCTGGCACATACCGCAGGAGTTGATGCGGCCAAGCAATTTGTGAATCAGGTCAAAGCCGAGCACCCACAGGCTCGGCATCACTGCTGGGCTTTCGTTGCCGGCAGCCCACATGACTCACAACAACTGGGCTTCTCTGATGACGGAGAGCCCGCAGGAACGGCCGGTAAACCGATCTTAAGCTGTCTGCTTGGTAGCGGTGTCGGTGAGATCACCGCCATTGTGGTGCGTTATTATGGTGGGATAAGGCTCGGTACCGGTGGGCTAGTGCGGGCCTATGGAAATGGCCCGCAGCAGGCACTGAAACTGTTGATAACACAAGAGAAAATTGAACGTAAACACTACCGTCTGGTGTGTGACTACACACTCCTGAGCACCATTGAAAATATACTACCCGACTATCAGGGTGAAAAAATAGAGAGTGAGTTTACCGAACAGGTGACATTAACACTCGCCTTACCGATTGAGAGTGTCGCAGCTTTTTCCGCTACGCTTAAAGATCGCTCTCGCGGTAGCGTTATCCTGCAGGCATTGCCTGAATAATCACCGTTTAGTTTAGCTCGAAGGATTGCTGTTACATGCAGTTTCGCTCTATCACCCGCATCGTTGGCATGCTGATCATGCTGTTTTCCGTCACCATGTTCGTTCCGGCATTGGTGGCGTTGCTCTATCGCGATGGTGCAGGTACCGCGTTTACCAAAACGTTTGTTGCCGCGCTAGTCATTGGCGCACTGCTGTGGTTTCCAAACCGCCATGACAAACACGATCTTAAATCACGTGATGGTTTCATCATCGTCGTCTTATTCTGGACCGTGCTTGGCAGCGTTGGGGCACTGCCGTTTATTTTTGCCAACGAACTGCCCATTTCACTGACTGATGCCTTCTTTGAATCCTTCTCCGGCCTGACGACCACTGGCGCAACCGTCATTGTTGGGCTGGATAACCTGCCCAAAGCCCTGTTGTTTTATCGGCAAATGCTGCAATGGCTTGGCGGTATGGGGATTATCGTCCTTGCCGTAGCTATTCTTCCTTTATTAGGGATAGGTGGCATGCAACTGTATCGTGCCGAAATGCCTGGGCCACAAAAAGATCATAAAATGCGCCCCCGCATCGCCGAAACCGCCAAAACACTCTGGTTTATCTATGTTTCACTCACCATCGCCTGCGCCCTTGCATTTTGGGGCGCGGGAATGAGTGTCTTTGATGCCATCAGCCACAGCTTTGCCACCATCGCCATTGGCGGCTTCTCTACCCACGATGCCAGCATTGGCTACTTTAATAGCCCACTGATCAACGTCATTACCGCTGTTTTCCTGATTATTGCCGGTTGCAACTTTGCACTGCACTTCTCCGCCCTTACCAGTCGTACCCCGTGGCGTCACTACTGGCGTGATCCGGAGTGTCGTTTTTTCTTGTTTGTACAACTGAGCCTAACCCTCATTTGCTTTTGGGTACTGTTTGATCGAGATGTATACGACAACGCATGGCTGGCACTGGATAACGCCTTCTTTCAGGCCGTATCCATCAGCACCACCGCAGGCTTTTCTACCGCCAGCTTTGCTGACTGGCCCTCTTTCCTCCCCATTTTACTGCTGTTCTCCTCCTTTATAGGCGGTTGTGCCGGATCAACCGGCGGTGGTTTAAAAGTTATCCGTATCCTGCTTCTTTACTTACAAGGGAATCGCGAACTAAAGCGGCTGGTACACCCTAACGCTGTTTATGCCATCAAACTCAGCCGTCGCGCCCTGCCTGAACGCATTATTGAAGGCGTGTGGGGGTTCTTTTCCGCCTATACACTGGTCTTCATTGTATGCATGATCGCCGTTATCGCCACCGGCGTTGATGAACTCACCGCCTTTTCCGCTGTCGTGGCCAGCCTTAACAACCTTGGCCCAGGGCTTGGGTTAGTTGCCCCGCACTTTGCTGATTTGAATGCCAGTGCCAAATGGATATTGATTGTCGCCATGTTATTTGGTCGGCTGGAAGTCTTTACCTTACTGGTCCTATTCACCCCTACTTTCTGGAAGAACTGATCATGGCCGATACCCTGTTACTGCTGTACTCCAGTACCGACGGACAAACCCAGCGCATCATGGCGAACATCGCCGCTACACTCAGCCCTGCATCGGTAGAGCTGCGTGATATCCAGCAACCCTTCACACCACAATGGGATAACTACCGCGCCGTCCTGATTGGTGCCTCCATCCGTTACGGGCACTTTAACCCTGCCGTCGAACAATTTATCGGGCAACATCAGCAAATACTCAACACTCGGCCTAGCGCTTTTTTTGGTGTAAACCTCACAGCCCGTAAAGAGGGCAAAAATACACCGGAAACCAATGCCTATATAAAGAAGTTTCTTCAACGCTCCCCGTGGAAGCCGAAACTGGCCGCTGTTTTTGCCGGTGCACTCTACTACCCACGTTATAAATGGTTTGACCGCATCATGATCCAACTCATTATGCGCATTACCGGCGGAGAAACCGACACAAGCAAAGAAATTGAATACACCAATTGGGATAAAGTGAAAGAATTCGCTCAACAATTCAGCGAATTAGCGCGCTTAAAATAACAAAACAGCCTTTTTTCATGGGAAATGATTAAAAATGACGCGAACGCGTTATTTTTTTATATTATCTCTTGCACCAAACTCAAAACTCCCTATAATGCGACCCCACTGACACGGCAACCGTGATGCAAATCACTGAAAGCTAAGCAGTAAAGAATAAAACGCTTTTAAGGAATGTGAAAAACAAACCTTGACAGCTAAAGGGAAAGGCGGAATAATGCGCGCCCTGTCAACGTGAAAACGCTGACGCTGCTCTTTAAAAAATTAATCAGACAATCTGTGTGGGCACTCGTTGAAGACGCTGACTATCCAAAAGATACTTAGTTAAACGAGTGACTGACAATTTATTTGCTAGTTATTTCGAGCGACAAACTTTAAAT
>JBOFTS010000086.1:0-10560 GCA_051652185.1 Aeromonas sp. | reverse complement strand
TGGGAGAAGTGATGGCGTATGTGAGCGCAATAAACAAACTGAACACCCTTGGTCTGCCTGTAAGAAAGCCCCGAGTGTAGCAGTCACTTGGGGCTGGGGGAGTCATGAATTGCTAGCTGATTTGGGAAACAACGCCGATTCAACACATCAATCCCGCTCTGTCGTTCCGTGTCGTGCATATGTGTAAATACATATGTGGCGCATAAAGGCGATATCCGCAGCCATAACCGGATGGAATAGCGGGTTGAGGATGTGAAATCGGTGATTAACCATAATGGCGATTAGGCGCAGCAGGTTTTTGCGATGGTTTTCGTAATTTTGAGCTGAACTTTATGGTAGTATTTTTTTGTCTAAAACTTAGAAAGGTAGCTTTTCGTTGTAAACGTAATTTGAGTTCTGGAAGCATAGCAACCTTCGATTGCTAGATAGTTTTTAACTTGGAGTTCAACGTATGATCACTACCAATTCAACCTTCACATTTGGGAAGCCTAGCTGGGCTAATGCGTGTGTTGGTAATAACGGCTCTCCTAGCTACGTTGAATACGCACAAGGTTTCTCGATAGCGGCTAACTTGATTATTGATCAAGTACTTAGCTGTAAACATTATCATTTGAATGTAGATGAAATGGTGTATCCTGCATGCTTTAATATGAGGCATTCTGTTGAGCTAAGATTAAAAGGTGCAATCGAAGCTCTTCAAGATATTGCTAAAATTAAAAAAACTACAATTAAATTCGACTATGCAGGCTCTCATGATATTGGTAATATCTGGTCGTTTTTTAAAGAAAAATCAGAAGCTATAGATGTTAGATTTTTATCTATCAATAAAAAAATTGAATCTACGATATCAGATATCGTAGATGTTGATGCAACAGGTCAAACATTCAGGTATCCCTTATGTAAAGACAAAAAAAACACTTAACAGATGTCGGCATCATCAACTTTAACGTTTTAAAAAACAAGTTCACGGCACTTGAAAAAAATCTTAATGACTTGCAGTTACTACTGACATTCCTCGATGAGGAATACTCATTAAATACATTCACGACAAAGTTATCAAGACCGAAATTATTTTCTTTGGCAGAAAATTTACCAAATAAAGAATTATGGAGTGATAACTCCTTTGATAATACTAAAAAAAGTCTCTGTGAGAAATTCGATTTAACAAGTAACGACCTTAGCAGAGCAATAAACCTTATTAAGTCTAACTATGAGTTAAGTCATATGATAGGCCTTTGTTTACCACTTAAAGGCATAAGTAAAAATGAGTTGATTTTGTTTTTAGGATTTTGGGCTGAATTACACGCAAATATATCACCTCGCAAATATAACACAAGTTTGGTTGTTGAGTTCAACAGCAGCTTAATATGTGCTGACATATCTCATATAAACAATGTTAAAGCAAAGTATCTTGAGCGTTTCAATGGATGTTTGACGCCTAAAATATTGGCAGATTTAACAGCGATATACTATTTTGCTAGAGAGAATAAATACTCTGAAAATTATGTCGCCAGATATGAATCTGGGTTGAAAAGATTTACATCAAAGTTAGGCGAGGGTGGTAGTGGCATGTGGGATAGCCTTATGCACATAGCTAATAAAACCGATTTTTTTAGTAACCTACTTACGAGTCTATCGTCCTTACACCATGACCATTTAGCTAAAGAGTTAAGTGAGATTTATAGTTCATAGAAAAGACAAGGCAAGGCAACCGCTGATTCTAGTGCGCGTATTCTCGCCAAAGAAACAAAGCGATCCACTATGGTTTGCTTATTTAAGTGGTGATATAGTCTTATTCATCTAGTACCCGTAGAAGTACGTATAAAGGGGCGTTACGTTAAATCGGACGCCTTTTTTGCTACGTTATAGCCTGCAATATTGATGGTCTTGTAACTCGTCATCTCTTATTACCTATTGCACCATTTCTTGTCTCATTAATCATCCATATAATAACATTCTGAGCCACCTGATGTCATAGTCATAGAACATGGTTGATGCATCAAGAATGTGTAATTATAAGCGGCAAGCTCAATTACATTTAGCTACCAGTTAACAAGTCGCCTTCATTCTATTTATCACCAATATCGATTATTCTGTATAATCATGCTATGTTGCTAAATTGGTTATTAATGGATTAACTCAATGCTCAACCCTGTATGGCTAAATACCTTTAAAAAGTTAGTGGATGTGGGAAACTTCACCAAAACAGCCGAGTTGCTCCATATGACGCAACCTGGGGTGAGCCAGCATATAAATAAACTAGAAGCAGCGTGCGGATATGCCTTAATAAATCGAGTGAACAAGAGTTTTGAGTTAACTATTTATGGTCGAAAGGTTTATGACTATGCGATAAAACACTTTGATGATGAAAATCAGTTATTGCAAAGCCTCGCTCACGATGAGCCGTTTCGTGGCCGTTGCACGATTGGTTGTTCAGGAACCTTATCTTGGCTGCTTTACCCACAATTACTGGCTTTTCAAGCACATCACCCTGAGCTATTTATTGAGCTCGAAGCAGCCCCAAACCAAAGTATTTTTGACCAGATAACACAAGGCAAAATGGATATCGGTTTAGTCACCAAGAAGCCTAACGCTAAATACTTTGCAAGCCGTATAGTGGGGGCCGAGCGGCTGTCGCTGGTATTGCCCGCATCAGCAGATGAACGGTTACCTTTAAACGAGTTATTAACCGAGCTTGGGGTGATTCGCCACCCTGATATGGATCACTATTTTCAAACCTATGTTGACCAAGCCAATAACGAACATCTTAAATTTGTTGATTTGGATTGCATTTTAACAAAAAGCTATATAAATCAAGTACATCAAATATTAGTCCCTGTATCGAAAGGAATGGGTTTCACCGTCGTCCCACATTGGTGCGTCAATCTTTTCGCTGACAATGATAAGCTTAAAACATACGATGTTGCGGTAGATCAGCAAGATCCAGTTTATTTAGTAAGTAAAATCAACGCCCCTCTTGCGCGGCGTTATGATCATATTATTGAGCTTATTGAATACGCCCTTACAAATACTTGATGTGGCTACGTTTATTTAACCATTTATTTAAACAAAAAAAGACTGGCATTATGGCCAGTCCTTTTTATTTAAACAATATGGCTACCTTAGCAGAAAATTACTCGTAATCAGCGGCGTACGTTTCTTCGTAGGTATGAGAGTAAAGCTCAAACAAGTTACCGAACGGATCTTCTAAATACACCATTTTTGCTTGCTTGCTATCATCTTCTGGATGGTAACGCATGATGTCCATCCGCACTTTACCGCCAAATTTTTCAGTGCGCGCAATCACACCATCAAAGTCATCGGTTTGCAGGCAGAAATGGAAGATACCAATGCGAGAGAAATCCACTTCATGACGCGCTTGACGCTCTTTCATTTCAAATAGCTCAACACCAATTCCGTCTGTGGTGACCAGATGCGCGATGTTAAAACCTTTAAAGCCTTCCCCAAATACGGCAATACACATGCGGCCAATGGCGCTTTCACGCTCTTCAACCACTTTTGTATTGTTCATGACGATTTTTAAACCCAGCGCTTGAGTGTAAAACTCAACTGCTTTGTTCATATCGCCAACCATGATCCCAACGTGATTCATTTTCATAATGGACTCCAAATATTGTTAACTATTATGTGGTCTGCTTTCGATGAGGGAAGTATAAGGAGCACCATCAATAAACTAAAATTATCATTTTTTATGATTACCATAAAAATATGTTTTGCTTTTATTTTGACTATTGGCGATGTGTGCATAGTAGAGGTGTGCAAGTAGAGATGTGCAAAGCACGAAGAGCGGCAAAAGCAAAATGAAGAATAAATGAAAGAGCCGCGCCATCACCTCCTGATCCCTACCGCCCCTGACGCGCCCCCCCGCACTCACGCCCGTACTCACACAAGTATTCACACCCATGGTCTTGAGCAAAGTGAGCATGCCATATAGTCGTCAAGATAAATGGTGTAAAACCGGCATGAGAGGGGGATTTATCGGCGAAATCTCTGCTTTGAAACGTTTTTATCTTGAAGTTGGCATCAAAAATAAAATTTGAAAATTAAAAAACCGGCTCTATAATCGGTCCGGTTTTGAGCAAATTCGGGGCAAACTGATGCAGTTTTGGATGCAGCTTTTGAGGCAAACAACAGCCTTACAGATGGGTGACGCACACCACCGCGGCCTCGTTGTTTCCCGTTTTCGCCCCAAAGACCTACCGTTATTTTTAAAAAAAGCCCCTGTATTCAGGGGCTTTTTTTTGTGCCTGAAAAACTTTTAATGATGTCACAGGGAATGCAGACGATGACCAACTCACTTTATAACAAGCATGTCATCTCCATTTCAGACCTAAGCCGGTCAGAAATGGAACTGGTAGTATCAACTGCGCAGCGATTGAAGGCTGAACCCAATACCAGCCTGTTGCAAAACAAGCTAGTTGCTAGTTGCTTCTTCGAAGCCTCCACCCGCACTCGACTCTCATTTGAAACCGCAGTACAGCGCCTGGGTGGCAACATCATTGGCTTCGCTGACGGCGGCAATACCAGCGCTAAGAAAGGCGAAACCTTAGCAGACTCCATCAAAATCATTAGCTCTTACGCTGATGCGGTAGTGATGCGCCACCCTAAAGAGGGCGCCGCGCGGCTCGCTGCCGAGTTCTCCTGCGTACCTGTGATTAACGGCGGTGACGGCTCCAACCAACACCCAAGTCAAACGCTACTCGACCTGTTCACCATTCATGAGACCCAAGGTCGACTAGATAACCTCAACGTGGCCTTTGTCGGTGACCTGAAATATGGCCGGACTGTCCACTCGCTGGCTCAAGCCCTTAGCCTGTTTAATTGCCGCTTCTTCTTCATCTCCCCTGATGCGCTGGCAATGCCCGACTATATCTGCGAGGAGTTAGAAGAAAAAGGCATCCAGTTCAGCGTCCATCAAACCATGGAAGAGGTGATGCCAGAGCTCGATATCCTGTATATGACTCGGGTCCAAAAGGAGCGCTTTGACGAAACCGAATACAAGCACATGGCAGCAACCTTTGTGCTAGACCTCGCGACACTAGAAGGTGTCAAAGCCACGATGAAGATCCTGCACCCTTTGCCCCGTGTTGATGAAATTGATGTGGCGGTCGATAAAACCCCCCACGCTTGCTACTTCCAGCAGGCCCAAAATGGGGTCTATGCACGCCAAGCGTTGCTGGCACTGGTACTGAACAAAACCGTCTGAGTTTAGGGGAATATCATGTCTGACAAGAACCAACTGCAAGTCGAAGCCATCCGTCACGGCTCCGTCATTGACCATATCCCCGCGGGCCAGGGCATCAAAATCCTCAAGCTGTTTCAACTGGTTGAAACCCAAGAGCGGATCACTGTTGGCTTTAACCTCAAATCGGGTGTGCTGGGTAAAAAAGATCTCATTAAAATTGAACATACCCGCCTAACTGAGCAGCAAGCCAATCAGCTGGCGCTGTTCGCCCCAACAGCGACCGTCAATATTATTGAAGAGTTCAACGTGGTGAAAAAGCATCAGCTGGCGCTTCCGGAGTTCATCACCGGAGTATTCCACTGCCCTAACTCCAACTGTATTTCTCACAACGAACCGGTAGATAGCTATTTTTGGGTTCGCGAGGTCAAAGGCGTCGTGCGGATGAAGTGCAAGTATTGCGAGAAGTCTTTTCCCCAAGAGATTGTCAGCGCACGGGAGTGATCTTGGCTTGGGCCCTATTGGGCCCATTTTTAAATGGTGAATTATAAAAATAAGAACTGATAGTATTTTTATACTGTTAGCGAAGGCGAATAGATATGACAGCCTCATGCTTTATAATTAATGATTTTGAAAAACAATATCCATGAAAAATAAAAAAGTGACTATATGTTACATATAGCCACTATATATATTCCAATAAGCTTAATTTTTAAAAATTTCAAATGTATTATTAAAAAGCGCGGGCAGGCCCGCGCTAATATTCTAATCAACAAAACCATTTTATAGTCGTGGCGTTGTTGTATAACAATGATAATTACACTGTTCGCATACACATAACATGGTAAACACCATTAATGATTTCAGTCCCCTCAGTTTCATGTTCGAAACCAGGAAATTCATGATCCCACGCCTGTAATGCACGTAGATAGCCAATCTGTGGACTTTCTTCACCACCGAAGCTCTCACCAGACAACAGCATCGGAATTCCAGGTGGGTAAGGAATGATTGAGTTCGCTGCAACACGGTTGACTAGACCATCGATCGCAACCATCTCAACTTTATTAGCTACAATTGATTGATAAGCCTGACGTGGTGTGACCATCGCATCAGGAAGACCTGAGTAAGCGGCATTAAGCTTAGCCCCTGGATTATGTTTCCGTAAATACGCAAACATATTATCACCCAGATCACGCAATCCTAGGTTGCTATATGTCTCAGGGTAATCCCGAACCAACTCAGGGAGCACCAGAGATAACTTAGTATTAGCATCATAATGACGTTTGAACGAAAGCAACGTATTAACTAGCGTGCCCCATTTACCTTTCGTCACCCCCATAGAGAATAGGAACATGACTTGAAAATCAGTGGTTCGCGTTGGAACTATCCCATGACGGCTCAGCCAAGCAGTAACTAATGCAGCTGGAACACCCTTCTCTTGCAACTCGCCATCATCACCCATACCAGGTGCTAAGATACTCACTTTAATTGGATCAAGCATGCTCCAATTTTCAGGTAAGTCTTTAAACCCATGCCAGTTGTCACCTGGATTCATCGTCCAGCAACTTTGCTCTGTTCTCAATAACTCCGCTGGCGCATCTTCGAATGCTATCTGCTTTCCAGTAGCAGGATCAGTAACAACTTCTTGATTCCAAGGTTTAAAGAACCACTCACCATCCTGTGCAAATTCTTTATATAAACGTGCCATTGCTTGGCGGAAATCTACCGCCTCGTTAATAACTTCCTGAGTTAATGACAAGCCACGATTACCATCCATCATAGAAGCGGCTACATCATTAGAAGCACAAATTGCATACAGTGGTGAGGTCGTCGCATGCATCATATAGGCTTGGTTAAATCTTGCAAAATTTATTGCTTCACGACCATCACGTACGTGAATATAAGATGCCTGCGATAATGCATTCAGTAATTTATGCGTAGAGTGAGTCGCAAATAGCGTTGGGCCATTACGATCATACTCAGCGGGTTCACCACGCATTGTATAGTGGTTATGATACATTGGATTAAAACGAGCATAACCATACCAGGCTTCATCAAAGTGAATGCGGTCAGTTGTTTTTGCTAAGAGATCTTGAGCTGCTTTTGCATTGTAGCAAACACCATCATAAGTACAGTTGGTAACGACACTATAAGATGGCTGCTGACCAATTTTATCTTTGGTCAGTGGACTATTAGCAATTTTTTCTTTAATTGCATCAGGCGTCATTTGCTGTGGATATATTGGCCCAATGATGCCATAGCGATTGCGACTCGGCACCATATAAACAGGCTTAGCACCGGTCAACATCAATCCTTGTTCAATTGATTTATGACAATTACGGTCAATCACCACTACGTCATCTTCACTCATACAGGCCTGCATGATCGTACGGTTAGCACCTGATGTCCCTACAACCAGAGAATAGGAGTGATCTGCGCCAAATATACGAGCTGCATTCTTTTCACTTTCGCCAAATGCACCAGTATGATCGAGTAGTGATCCTAAAGACGCACGCTCAATACCCATATCGGTGCGAAATAAATTTTCACCATAATAATCATGATAGAAGCGGCCAGCAGGTGTTTTGGTAAAACCAACACCGCCCTGATGACCAGGTGCTGCCCATGAGTATTCATGCACATCACCATACTTCATTAATGCTGACATCAGTGGAGGCAATAGCTGCTCGTTATAGCGTTTCATGGCAGCGACAGCGCGGCCAGCAATAAACTCTGCAGTGTCTTCAAGAATCCAAGCAAATTCGTCAATTTGCTCCATCATCTCGCGGCTCAGTTGCTGAGTCGCTTTTTCCCGATCGCTTAGCAGAAATACCGGCACATTCTCTTGCCGCTCATGTAACTTATTGAGCAATTCCTGTACCAGGGTCTGTTCAGATGAATTATCCATGTTACGGCTGAACATTAAGCAATCGATCGCTTCATTCGCAGATAAGATAGAGTAACCATCCTCAAATGAGGTTGCTTTTAAAACTTCAACATCTTGTCGAGTAAGCTCATTGGCAAGCCGTTCAACGGCTGTGCCTACATAAGTATTGGTGTCTTGATTTAAAAACTCACTTTCAACAATTAATACTTTCATCATGCTTATCCTTATAGATAAATATACATAACGATTAGTCGCACTGAGAATACGTCAATATATTCTAAGTTAATTAGTCGCTGCGTAATATATGAAATATATTTTCAACATGCCCTAGCATGAATTACCACTTAATGTAAAAGCTTATTTCAGTATAAACCGCAGAGCAGAGGATCTCTGCGGTTTATGTATTTTTATTAATTCATGCTATTAGTTGCCGGCGATGTCAATGACCCATCTGGATTAGTACCATCCAATGGATATGGACTTTTATGTGTCCGGTTATAATTCAATGCATACATAGCAGCAATTACCATCAACACAAGGAACGACCACATAACTTCTTGAGCACCGCAACCTACTACAGCCCACATACAGTAGATAAAGGCAATGGTAACAATCGCAATATATAAATAACGATATTTACCAAAATGTCCATGCCCTAACAACAGAAGTGCGGCACAAGTATAAAGGTAAGGTACCAGTGTAAATATCACTGTTACTGAAGAAACAAGACCAAACTCTTTAGCCGCATTAGGTGAAATGCTACCAAATTGGCAAATTGTCATCAATACGCCAACAATCAGCAGACCCGCAACAGGTATTCCTGCTTTATTCACTTTTGCAAATATAGGTGGGAATAATCCATCATCTGCAGCCGCTTTTGCTGTTTGACCAGCTAGTAACGTCCAGCCACCAAGAGAGCCTAAACAGCCGGCAGCAGCACAGAAAGATACGATTGCGCCTGCGGTATCTCCCAAGGCTAAACGAGCTGCATCACCAAAGGGAGATGCGGATACTTGCAAGGCAGCATTTGGAATCATTCCCATAATGGCAGTGGTAGACAATACATAACACACAGCCGCAATCAATACCCCACCGATGGTAGCAATGGGTACATTTCGTTTAGGATTCTTTACCACACCGGCTGCAACCGAGGCGCTTTCAACCCCAATAAATGACCAAAGCGTTACACCAAGGGTACTTTGAATAGCACTAAATGTCCCTTGACCACTGACGTTCCAAGCCGCCATATAGGTTTCACTTTTAAACCAGAACCACCCAAACACAGCTATGCCTAAAATGGGTATTAATGCCAAGATGGTTGCTACAGCCTGTACCCGGGTGATCATTGTTGGCCCAACAATGTTGAGTAACACAAATATCCAAAGTACCGCTACACAGGTAAGAGTGAGTACCATTGGATCTTTTAATACGGGGAAAAAATAACTTAAATAACCTACACCGATAACCACCATCGCAATGTTACCGATCCAGCATGCAAGCCAGTACAATACGTTGGTTTGATAACCGAGAAAAGGACCAAAGGCACGCCGAGCATAAGCATAAGATCCGCCTGGACTCGAATCTAAAGACGACATTTTGGCATATACCATTGAAAGTGCTAGCGCACCAATAATGGTTACCAACCATCCGTAGATTGCAATCCCGCCTGTGGATGCTAAATTTGCTGGCAATAAAAACACACCAGAACCCATAATATTACCTGATACCATGAGTGTAACAGGTATGAGTCCCACTTTATGAGATTCAGAATCCGTAGACATAATAACACCTTGAATGTAACGGTATTTTTGGTGAAATTTATACTACGCTTCGAATTATGATCCGGCAAGACAGCAATACCAAAACAAAATGCAACAAATTAATCAACGACAATAATTTAATTATTTTGTTCACTGAATATCATTTTTTTGAATTATGTGATAATGCACAATCCAATACATGTGTACAGGCACTTGTTAAATGAGTTGTTTTGTATAGAAATGTTGCATTTACACATCAAGTGTTAGTTTTTTGTGGTTTCAGTTATTCCTCTATGCAATTAATCATTTCAATAAAAAATCAAATATTATTCCTGTTACTGAAAAAACTCGCCTATTCGTCTTAATTTCTGCTCTTAGGCACATCGAGTATTGAAATCATTATCTAGATTACCTCTTCAGCTAATTGCATAATTATTTTATTGCCCCAGATCATTACATTTCTTAAATACCATTGTGGCATAGCTTCTGCACTCTTATTTTTTATTTCACTCAACTATATATGCACAAAAGGCGCATCTAAGTGCGAAAACCATCTGCTTTTGTCATCACGGGCGTTGTTTCCTAAATCGATGCAGTTTGAATGGAACTAATTGAAAACCCAGTGATCTGATCACTATCATCCCTTTTCAAGTATCCATCATGGGCAAAGCGCTTCATCCCATCAGCAACTGGCCTCAATACAACAGGTC
>JBOFTS010000085.1:0-2293 GCA_051652185.1 Aeromonas sp. | reverse complement strand
GCCAGGATCGCACTCTTAGGGCCATCTGCAATAATACGCCCCTTTTCAAACACGATAATTCTATCGACCACCTCTAGTAGCGAAGGCCGGTGAGTTGAAATAATTACCGTTTGCTCACTGTTTTTAACCAACTGCGACTTAATAAACTGCTCCATGCCGTTATCCATTGCGCTGGTCGGCTCATCAAGCAGCAATACTGCCGGCTCTCCTAATAAGGCTCTGGCGAGGGCTACGCATTGGCGCTGACCACCAGAGAGATATTGCCCTTGTTCACCGACTTGACGCATGATCCCATCGGCATCTGCCGCGGTAAAACTGGCCACACCACTTTTTTCTACCGCCATCATGATATCGGCATCCGATGCCATCGTTTTTGACAGTAAAATATTTTCATGGATGCTGCCATAAAACAGACAAGGCTCTTGTGGCAAATAGCCCATATTATCCCGGATCACCGCCTTGTGCAGTTGGCTGGCATTAAAACCATCAAAACTAATGGTGCCTTCTGTCGGGGTATATAAGCCAAGCAGCAATCTCATCAGGGTGGTTTTACCAGATCCCACATGTCCGATTAATGCAATTTTCTCACCTTTTTTGATGGTCAAACTGACATTTTTTAAGCCATAGGATGGGTTACCTTGATAGGAAAACGACACATTATCTAAGGTGATATTGCCATCAATACTTAACTTAGTGGTAAATTTCCCATCTTCTTTATTTTCATCTGGCGCCGCCATGATCTCATTAACGGTATGAAGCGCCGCCTTTGCCTGATTATATTTTATTGATAAGCCAGACAGTTGGATCAATGGCCCCAACGCACGACCACACAGCATGGTCACGGCAATAAGGTCACCCATGGTTAATAGCCCTTCACTGATGAGGTAAACCCCCACAATGATGACCCCCATATTGACGCTCTGCTGCACAAAACTCGATACGTTAGAGAGTGAGTCAGTTATTTTTTTAATTTTACTTGCATGAATAGCCGCATGAGAGACCGACTCTTCCCAACGGGACTGAAATATTGCCTGGGCATTCATCGCCTTAATGGTCTCAATCCCGATAATAGATTCAATCAGGGTTGCGTAGCGCTGCATAGAGAACCGAGATGATTGCTCAGAGTAATATTTAAGTAGCCGCTGGATCATCAAACAATACACAGTGATAATCACAATTCCCACTACCGGAACTAAGACTAACTGCCAAGAAATACTTAAAATGACCGCAATAAACAGTAACGCAAAGGGAAGATCAATGGTCGCCGTCATGGTGGCAGAAGAGATGAAATCCCGCACATACTGAAATTCTTGAATATTTCTGGCAAAACCACCCGTGGAAATCGGCTTGTGATCCAACCTCATCCCTAATAATTTCGCAATGATCCTCGATGACAGGATGACATCAGAGCGATTGGCCGCGGCATCAATGAAATGCCCCCGCAGACTTTTAACAATAAACTCAAAAATATAGACCAGCACTAAGCCAATGGAGATAGTCCATAAGGTATCAAACGCAAAGTTTGGCAAAATCTTATCGTAAACGACGCGGGTAAATAACGGCGTGATCAGCGCAAATAAGTTAATAAAGAAGGTTGCCAACAGCACGTTTTTATATAAAAACCGTGATTTAAAAATGACTGACCAAAACCAATGCTCTCGCTTTATCTGCAAGGTACTCGGTGCACGCTCATCAAAGGCAAAGTCGCGCTTAAAAGAAAATACATCGCCTTTTACTTGACCACTGAACCGCTCGCTCTCAATCTCTTCATGCTCATTAGTGGTGCTTGAACGAATAATAGTAACGGTTTTGCTCTCACTATTGATGGCCGTCACCACACAATAGGTGCCATCTAACAGTGGTAAAATGGCAGGTAACAGAATGTGCTCAGAAAAAACACGCTCATGGGTCATCAATAAGCCAGCATTTTTTGCCGCACGCACTAATAACTCTTCGGTTAGCATGTTATTTTTTGTTGGTAATCCAGCAAGCACTACACTTGCAATGTTTGGTTTACCTAAACACTGACAGACAACTAATAACGAGCCCGTCAAATTATTATCTAGCATAGTTACTCTCCAAATGAGCTGCTCATAGCATTAACGATTGGGCTCGTGAAATAACTTAACACGGTTCTCTTCCCAGTAATAATATCGACGTTTGCAACCATTCCAGGAATAATATCGAGTTTGTGGTTAGAGTTATCCATCAATATAGTGACTTTATAAAAAAGATTACCTTTTTTATCTTCTATTGAGTCGGCACCAATCGTTTCAATCGTGCCATCAATAGA
>JBOFTS010000084.1:0-35153 GCA_051652185.1 Aeromonas sp. | reverse complement strand
CAAAAAAGCCCAACTGAATCAATCAGTTGGGCTTTTTCACAATAAATAAATGGCGGAGGAGGTGGGATTTGAACCCACGGATGGTCACCCATCGCCGGTTTTCAAGACCGGTGCATTCAGCCGCTCTGCCACCCCTCCGCAGCAGTGCGGCGAATAATACCATCTTGATCCGGCTTGTAAATCCCTTAATAGTTCGATCGCTGGTTTTTTAAGCAAAAAAGCCTATAAACATGCTAAAAATAGAGCGAGAAGTGCTTTTTTAGTCTGAAACCTTGACTTGAAAATAGGCTCCACCACTATAGAGACCTTTCTCATCTCCTCTGCAAGATAACGTTATGACCATTAAAAAGACCCTATTTTGTGCCCTTGCGGGTGTGGCTTTGTTAGCAACACCGGCATATGCAAGCCAGTTGACCAAAAGTGATGTGGAACAGATTGTTCGAGATTACTTGCTTAAAAACCCAGAGATCTTGGTCGAGATGTCCAATGTGCTGCGCGCCAAGCAAGAGAGTGAGCAAGCAGCCGGTGATAAAACGCTGATCAAAGCACATGCAAAGCAGCTGTATGGCAATAACGACCCCGAGATCGGCAATCCGAAGGGCTCTTTAACAGTGGTGGAGTTTTTTGATTACAACTGCGGCTATTGCAAGCGTACTCATCCGCTGATTGAGCAGCTGATCGCGGAAGATAAAGATATTCGTTACATCTACAAGCAGCTTCCTATTTTGAGTGAGACCTCCAAATTTGCCGCCCGTGTTGCGCTTGCGGTGCAACTGGGTCAGCCGGATAAGTATCCCGCGTTCCATGAGAAGCTCTATACCCATCAAGGGCCACTGACCGATGACGCGCAAGTCAAAACATTGGCGCAAGAGGCAGGCGTAGATTGGACCAAGGTGGAAGCCAAGCTCAAAGATGGCAGCATTAATAAAAACCTTGCCACCAACCGGGCTCTCGCCGAAGGGTTGGGAATTGCCGGTACCCCAGCGTTCATCATCGGGGATCAGATCTTGCGTGGTGCCCCGCAGGATCTAGCAACCTTAAAAGCCTTTATCAAGGATGTGCGGGCAGGTAAGAGCGCGCAATAAAGGCGGCGTTAATCAGCCGTAGCATGTCTGTTGCTCGTCTCATACTTTGCATGACAGCTTGCGTTACGCCTGAGGTGATTAAAGAGGGTCCGTCCGATGACGGGCCCTTTTTTTGGTGATGTAGGGGGGATCCGCACTAACAATGGGATGGATGAGAAAATGGTGGCCTCGAGTGGGTTATAAGGCTCCCGTTATACCAATTAATTACGCTAGCCAATTACGCCAACCCATTACGCCAGCCAAGACTTTTGGTGCCCGCTGTCTTAAAATCGCCGGCCGGTGCAGGAGAAACTCATATGTTAGTGGATGTGTTGCGAATTATTTTTATAGTCGGCGCGTTGGTATTTATGGTGATGCTGGCGCAGGCATTTTGGCAGAAAAAGTGTAATGGCACCCTTGAGGACACCCCTTTTTGGCCCGTGGCGTTGATAGGAGGGGTCGCTAACTTTCTTGATACCCTAGGGGTTGGCAGTTTTGCAGTGAAGACGGCCTGCTACAAACAGTTCAAGTTGATTGATGATCGTTTGCTGCCTGGCACCCTTAATGCACAGTGTGTGCTGCCAACGGTGGTTCAATCGCTGATCTTTATTGGCTCTGTTGCCGTTGCCCCATGGACCCTGATCAGCATGATGATGGCGGCTGCCGCTGGCGCGGCTTGGGGAGCGCGTCATGTCGCCTCGTTTGATCGGCAAACTATTCGATTGGTGATGGCCATCTCGTTGTTGGTCGTCGCCGCCCTTATTTTTGCTGGGCTGTTAGGGCTTTTTCCCCTTGGTGGTGCGGCCATGGGGCTCAGTGGCTACAAGTTGGCTATCGCGTTGGTGGGTAACTTCATCTTCGGGGCGTTGATGAACGTGGGTATTGGCCTATTTGCGCCTTGTATGACGTTGGTTTACTTGCTGGGTATGAACCCGTTGGCTGCGTTTCCCATCATGATGGGTTCGACTGCTGTGCTGAGTTTTTTCTCTGCAGGGACCTTTATTCGTAAAGGGGCATTTGATGCCAAAGCCGTTGTAGCCGTGGCTATTTTTGGCCCCATCGGGGTGGTCTTAGCAGCCATGTTAGTCAAATCCATGGACATGGAAATGCTTAAGTGGCTGGTGGCTTTTATCGTCATCTATACCTCTTGGACTATGTACTCCTCATGGCGCGCAGCTAGGCGCGATGCGTCACCATCAGCGCAAGATAAGCGAGAGCAAGAGACGCGGGTACAAGATAACCAAGCCCAAGAAGAGGCGAGCTAAGCCATGTAGGCACCAAGAGGCACCAAGCGTTGCCATGGGGCTGATCCGTACGGCTTTTTTCAAGCGGTTTAGGTTCAAGCTGTTTATTTTTAAGTGACGCAGTTACAAAAAAAAGGGCCCTTATGGGGCCCTTTTTTATCTGCGTAAGGTTAGCCCGCGAGCTTGGCAAAACTGCGCTCAGCGGCAGCGAGGGTGTGGGCAATCTCTTTTTCGCCGTGAGCCAGTGACAAGAAGCCGGCCTCATAGGCGCTGGGTGCTAGGTAGACGCCCTCTTCTAACATCAGGTGATAAAAGCGCTTGAAGCGTTCCATATCACAGCGGGTGACTTGCTCAAAACGGGTGATCGAAGGCTCGTCAGTGAAGAAGAATCCAAACATGCCGCCAACGTAATTGATGGCAAGGGGGATGCCATGCTTGGCCGCGGCGGCTTTTAGCCCTTCTGCGACTTGCGCTGTCTTGGCATTGAGTTGCTCATAAAGGCCCGGTTCTAGGAGTAGATCCAGCATGGTTAAGCCTGCGGCCATGGCGACCGGATTGCCAGAGAGGGTGCCCGCCTGATAAACCGGGCCCGTTGGGGCAATGTATTGCATGATTTTTTTCTTGCCGCCAAACGCGCCGACCGGCATGCCTGCACCAATGATTTTTCCAAGGGTGGTGAGGTCGGGCTCAATGTTGTAATGGCCTTGCGCGCCATGGAGGCCGACTCGAAAGCCGGTCATGACTTCATCTAGGATCAGCAAGGCACCAAATTCATCACAGATGGCGCGCAGCCCTTCTAAAAAGCCAGGTACGGGAGGGATACAGTTCATGTTGCCAGCGACCGGCTCGACGATGATGCAGGCGATCTCGCTGCCGTATTGGGTAAAGGCTTCGCGCACCGACGCCAGATCGTTAAACACGCAGGTTAAGGTGTGTTTGGCAAAATCGGCAGGCACCCCAGGACTATTGGGTTGGCCGAGGGTCAGCGCACCGGATCCCGCTTTGACGAGCAGGCAGTCGGCATGGCCGTGATAGCAGCCCTCGAATTTAACGATCTTATCGCGGCCGGTATAGCCACGAGCCAAACGAATGGCGCTCATGGTGGCCTCGGTGCCGGAGTTCACCATCCGTACCTGCTCCATGGAGGGAACAATTTGGCGCACTTTTTCAGCCATCAGCACTTCGATTTCGGTCGGGGCGCCGTAGCTTAACCCCTTCTCGACCGCCTTGATCACCGCCACTTTGATGGCAGGGTGGTTGTGGCCTAGCAGCATCGGGCCCCAAGAGCCGATGTAATCGACGTAGGCTTGACCATCCACATCATAGAGATAGGCACCATCGGCGCGTTCGATAAAGCGCGGCGTGCCACCCACCCCATTAAAGGCACGGACCGGTGAGTTGACGCCACCAGGAATGGTTTGGCGGGCCTGTTCAAACAGCTGATCTGATTTTGACATGGATCATCCTAAATGGAATTTTGGTGGTCACACTGGGGATTAGCACCGATTTTGACTCGGCAGGTTGGGGCATGAGGAGTATGCTTTGCACTCTCGCCACCCGGCCCTCGGTCTGCACCCGTGACAAAATTAACGGGCGAACTATAACAGAAAGCCCTGCCCTGGGCAGCCGAGCAATACGTCGGGTGATCCTTATCTCAGCTCGCTGACGATATCGCTTTTCCAAGTTGGTGTAACAAGATGGCGCAACAACCTCTCTCTTCTGCTGACCCCGTACGTCCGATACGGGGACCTGTTTCCCGCATCATCCGACAAGACAAGATGCCGTTATTGGTGCTGTTGCTGGCGGCATTAGTGGGCACGCTCGCGGGATTAATGTGTGGCCTGTTTGAGTCAGGCGTGCGTTGGGTTGCAGAGCAGCGGATCGAATTATTGCTTGGCCGCCCTTGGTGGCAGCTAGGTTTGCTGGGTTTTAGCTTTAGCGCCTTATTAGGATTGATTGGTTATTTTCTCACTCATACCTTTGCCCCTGAGGCGGGAGGCTCGGGTATTCCTGAAATCGAGGGCGCGATGGATGATTTGCGCCCGGTACGCTGGTGGCGAGTCTTGCCAGTAAAATTTTTTGGGGGAATTTGCACTTTAAGTTCTGGCATGGTGCTGGGGCGCGAGGGGCCATCGGTACAGATGGGCGGCAACCTTGGCAAGATGGTGGCGGATGTTTTTCACCTACCCAAAGAGCATGGGCAAGCGCTGCTCGCTGCCGGTGCCGCCGGTGGATTGGCTGCAGCCTTTAATGCGCCGCTCGCGGGGATCTTATTTGTGATGGAAGAGATGCGACCGCAGTTTCGTTACTCTTTTTTGGCCATCAAGGCCGTTGGGATCTCGGCCATCATGGCAACCTTGATGCTGCAAAATATGAAAGGGCAGGGCGCGGTGATCACCTTGCCCCATTACGATGCCCCAGCTCTTAACGCGATCTGGCTGTTTCTGTTTATGGGGGCCACGTTTGGCATTTTAGGGTTTGTTTTTAACAAGTTAGTGTTGGCGTGTCAGGATGGCTATTTGGCGCTGCACCAGAACAAACGCCATCGCTTTGTTGCCATTGGGATGCTGATTGCCGGCACCTTTGGGGTGTTGTCGCTGTTTGCACCCACCGTCACTGGGGGCGGTATTGAGCTTATCCCTGAGCTGGTGGGCTCTAAAGATACGATGGCGGTGTTGTTTTTGATTTTTTGTGTACGGATTATCGCCACGCTGATCTGTTTTTGCTCTGGCGCCCCCGGTGGCATATTTGCGCCAACACTGGCCCTTGGTACCTTGTTTGGTTTGGTGTTTGGGCATCTATTTCATGCGGTGTTTCCTGAGCTGGGGATTGAGCCTGGGGCGTTTGCTATCGCTGGGATGGGGGCGTTATTTGCCGCGACGGTGCGCGCGCCGATCACTGGCATCGTGCTCGTCACTGAAATGACCGACAACTATCAACTGATCTTGCCGATGATGGTCACGACTGTTGGCGCGACCATAGTGGCGCAGTGGTTGGGTGGTCGACCTATTTATTCTCAGATCTTGGAGCGAACTTTACGGCTTGCATCCCGTCAAAAGCACAGTGACAGCAGCGCCACCGCCAGTTAATTTTCGCGCTTGACCGAATGTGGCTGGCGCGCGCGGTATAGTGATAAACATCGCGCCGCGATGAGCTCTGCCATTCTCATTAGCACGGCCAAATGGTCAATGGCGTAATAACAGGGTGAAAGACGATGCTCAATTTATTGAAATGGTTCGTCGTGTTAGGGATTGGCGCCGTGAGTGGCTACCTCGTTGGTCATCGTCAGGAGCTGGCCCAAAGCAGTGTGTTGACGGTGCAGCAAGAGACGCTCGATCGTCAAAGCAAGGCACTTGGCCAGCTCAAGACGGAGGTGGGGATCAAAGAGACTGAACTTGCGACGCAACGGGCGGCGTTTGAACAGGTGCAGGCCACGTTGAAGAGTCAGGAGGGGGAGGTTCAAGAACTCAAGCAGCAATTGGCGCTATTTGAGCGGATCATGCGCCCTGCTGGCGAACAGGTGGGGGTCGCGATCGATAATCTAGTCGTACAAGAGACGAGTATTGCCGGACGCTATCGCTACAGTCTGGCTTTGACTCAACCGGCTAAATTACGCGAGCTATTAAGTGGTCAGGTGCAGATAAAGATTGAGGGGAACTTGGCAGATAAACCCAAGACGCTCACCGGGCAAGAGCTTGGGATGAAAGCGAGCGACATGCGTTACTCTTTGCGCTACTTCCAGTTATTAGAAGGTCATTGGCAGCTGCCACAAGGGTTTGTGCCAGATAGGATCCGTGTCTCTATTAATAAAAGTGGTCGCCAGCCAGCACAAGCGCTGCACGTGGCATGGAGTGAGGCTATCAAGCCACTGGTTGCGACTCCTCCCGCTCCGGTACCCGCAGCAGTACCAACACCGATACCCACTGCCGGTTAAACGTGGTGAATACTTGAACTCAATGGTCGGGTATTGGATAATTTCGCGGTTTCCATATTTATGGATCTAATGGTTGTGAGGTCAGAATGAGTGCAGTAGCAGACGCGCCATTGCCCATCCAGATGACGGATGCGGCAGCCAATAAAGTAAAAATCTTAATCACTGAGGAAGAAAATCCGGAGCTTAAGCTGCGGGTGTACATCACCGGAGGCGGCTGCTCTGGTTTTCAGTACGGCTTTACCTTTGATGAGAAGACCAATGAAGGGGATACCGTCGTTGAGAAAAACGGTGTCACCATGGTGATCGATCCGATGAGCTTGCAGTATCTGGTTGGCGGTAGTGTGGATTACACCGAAGGTTTGGAAGGTTCACGCTTTACCGTGACTAACCCTAACGCCACCACAACCTGTGGCTGTGGGTCTAGCTTCTCCATCTAATGGGATGGTGCCATTAGGCTGATGAAACCGTGTTTGGCGACAGGCACGGTTATTATCGGTAAATGTGGTGATAAGTCACGATGGTTATAGGTAAAGCCGCGCTCGCTAACGAGTGGCAGCATGAAACAATAAAGGCGCCTTGATGGCGCCTTTATTGTTTCATGTCAGGGTTAGTTGGCGTGTTCCGCTGCGGCTAACGGCACCCGATTGATCCCCTTGCCCACGTAAGCCAGGGTAATGGTCACAATGATGCAGATAAAGCTCAACCACATATAAGGCAGATAATCGAGGGTGGCCACGCCAAGCACCCCAGCCATAAAGATACCGTTGTCGCTCCATGGCACCATGCCACAGGTCAGAGTGCCACCAAACTCGGCATTACGAGAAAGATTCTTGCGTGCTAGCCCAAGCCGGTCGTAGTTCTTGGCCATGATCTTGGGGGTCAGGATCAGTGACACATACATGGCCGAGCCAAACACGTTGGCCAAAAACGCAGTCCCTATGGTGTGGCTTGTGAGACTACCGACACTGTTAATGCGTTTTTCAAACGAGTTAGCGATCACTTCGAGAATGCCGACCTTATCTAGCAGCCCGCCAAAACCCAGGCCAAAGATGATCACGGCCACTGAACCCAGCATGGACTCCATCCCACCGCGGCCCAGAATATTATCGATAAACTCGATGCCAGAAACGATAGAAAAAGGGCTGTAGGCAGAGTGCATCGCTTTGACCGGATCCATCTCTTGGAACGCCACCGCCCAGATCAGCCCCAGCAGCGCACCAAAGCTAATGACCGGAAAGGCGGGCTTGCGAAACGCGAGCAGCCCCAGTACCACAATGACAGGCACGATGGCGAGCGGGGTGATATTGAATTGGCTATCGAGGGCCGCCATGACCTGATTGACCTGGGCCAGACTGACGTTACCGGAATATTGCATGCCAACCACAGTGAACAGCACCGCAGTAATGATGTAAGAGAGCAAGCTGATGGGCAGCATCCCTTTGATGTGCTCCACGACATCGACATTCGACATGGTTGACGCTAGCACCACAGAGTCAGACAACGGGGAGAGTTTGTCACCGAAATAGACGCCAGAGAGCACTGCGCCAGCGACCAGTGGCGCGGGTACACCAAGGCTGTGGCCGATCCCCATCATGGCAATACCGGCTGTGGCGGCGGATCCCCACGAGGTCCCGGTGGCCAGTGAAGTCAGCGAGCAGATGATTAAGGTTGCCAGCAAAAAGATGGATGGATGAATGACCTTAAGGCCGAAGTAGATGATGCTAGGCACAATCCCCCCAGCAATCCAGGTGCCGACCAGCGCCCCGACGGAGACCAAGATCAGGATCGCACCCATCCCTTTGGCAACGCCATCTACGGCGGCTTGCTCCAGGGATTTGTAATCATGGCCAAGCTTAATACCAAGCCCCATGATGACGAACCACGCAATAAATAGCGCCAGTTGGATCGGCAATTCGAGCACGCTCGTGAACGAAAATGCCAGCGCCAAGAAAATGGCTAAACAGGCGAACACCTGTACCATGCTCGGCAGTCGGATTGGGGGTGATTGAAGTTGCTGATTTTGCATTGACACATCCTACACGCTTGCTCGCCAAGGTCCGCTCCTCTCATCCGTGGAGATACTCACCCTGAGGAACTGACCCAAAAAGAGGGCGCAATCTACCACAAATTGAGCCGGTTCCAGTCCCAGAGCATGGGCAAAAATGCGTATTTGATAGAGAAAATTCCAAAATAGTGATCTCACCCCTATTTGAGCCGCAGAGGGGCATAAATACAGCCTTACGCAATTGAGACACGCTGGGTGAGGATACCAAAGGAGAGGGGGTGCCATGGCGCAGGTCATCAACTCGGCGGCTAAGCCGGTCATTAGGCTAATTACTTAATATGCAAATAGCAAAAGGCCCATCACGTTCGTGACAGGCCTTTTTGGTAATGAATGGTGCGAAGAGAGGGACTCGAACCCTCACATCCGTGGGACACTAACACCTGAAGCTAGCGCGTCTACCAATTCCGCCACCTTCGCACACTGATTTTCTCCAGCTGGTTTTTAAATGCGGTTGGAACGCATTGCTCTGTTTTTACATGTCAGATCATGGTGCGAAGAGAGGGACTCGAACCCTCACATCCGTGGGACACTAACACCTGAAGCTAGCGCGTCTACCAATTCCGCCACCTTCGCACATTGTGTTTCTAGTTATATTTACATGCTGCTGAATCAGCATGGCAGTATTGGTGCGAAGAGAGGGACTCGAACCCTCACATCCGTGGGACACTAACACCTGAAGCTAGCGCGTCTACCAATTCCGCCACCTTCGCATCACTGCGGGGGTGGATTCTATAGAGTTTTAGGGGAGCGTCAATCAGCAAAAGGGGCTTTTTTTGCAGTTGGCGCTCAAAACAACATTAAATGGGTGAAATTTAAACAGTTGGTCTACCCAGGGGCTTAGCGCCCTTGTAATGCCCGCTGATACATCTGCTCATACAAGGCGATCGAGGCCGGCCAGTTAAAGCGAGTATTCATCGCGTTGCGTTGAACCTGGGCAAATCTGGGTTGATCTTGCAAGAAGTAGAGCAGACTGCGGCGCAAGGTATCGAGCAGGGCCGCAGAGCTTGGCTCGTTAAAGCAAAAACCGGTGGCATGGTCTGGATCGCTATCCCAATCTACCACGGTATCTTTTAACCCCCCCACCGCTCGCACCAGTGGCAAGGTGCCATATGCCAGGCTGTACATTTGGTTAAGGCCACATGGCTCAAACAGCGAAGGCATTAAAAAGAACTCTGATCCCGCTTCGACCAAATGAGCGAGCCTATCGTCATAGGTATTGATGAAGGCCAGTTGCTCTGGGTAGCGCTGGGCCATGGTGCGCAGCTGGGCGGCGATAACGGGATCCCCTGACCCAACAATCACCACCTGCACGTTATGACGCAGAAATTGCTCTAGTGCAGGGATCAGCAGTGGCACCCCTTTTTGCTCGGTTAAGCGGCAGACCATCCCGTAGATCGGCAGGTTGGCCATCGGTAATCCGGCTTCTTGTTGCAGCTGTTGTTTGCAGACGCGCTTTCCCGCGAGGTTGCCGATGTGGTAAGTCGCTGGCAAAAAAGCATCGCAGGCGGGATCCCAATCTTGGTAATCACAGCCGTTGAGGATGCCGCACAAATCTGCTGCGCGCGCTAAAAAGACTGAGGCCATGCCGTGGGCGCCAAGATAAGTCAGTAACTCTTTGGCATAGTTAGGGCTGACGGCATTGATCTTGTCGGCGTAGAGCACCCCGCACTTGAGAAAATTTACATAATCATCGCCGTCATTGATGCGGCGTTGATAATCAACAATTTCAGGGATTGCCCAACACTGCTCATGGTGAAACACCCCTTGAAAGGCGGCGTTGTGAATGCTGATCACGCTGCGGGTGCGCTCAAAGAACGGGTTATGAGCGTGACGGGTGTTGAGCAGCAACGGAATAAGGCCTGTATGCCAATCGTTGCAGTGCACAATGTCAGCGGCAAAGTTCAGTTGTTGACTGGCATGCAATACTGCCGCGCAGAAAAAGGCAAAGCGCTCACCGTTATTGGGGTAGGCTTGATTGTTTTCGGCATAAGGTTGCGGGCGATCGAAATATTGTGGGCAATCAAGTAGATAAACAACAATGCCATCTAGATCTAGCTGATAAATCTGGTAATGGATCTCTGGCAATCCTGCGACGGTGGGTAACCAGTGAGATGACACCAAGGTGGCCTCATTTCGTCGTTTTAGGCTTTGGTAAAATGGCAGAATCAGTCTGACATTGTGACCCTTTTGGGCCAGATAGATAGGCAGGGCTCTAGCAACATCTGCTAAGCCCCCTGTTTTGATCAGTCCCTCGACTTCTGAGGCAACAAACAAAATCTTCAGTGGGTTAATAGCCAACTTTTACTCCCTTAAGTTCCACCACAATACCGCCTTGTGAGGTGGTTATTCACTTTCTGTTATTTACTCTCTGTTATTCACAATCGGTCATTTACGATCTGTCATTCACAATATATAGCGGCCCAGATTTTCACCGATAAGCGGATCTTGCGCAATTTCAACCTCTGTGCCCTGCGTCACACTCCCGCAAGCGAGCTTAGTGTTGAGCATCAAACCACGATTGCTAGGCGCGGTTTGATGGGTCATCAGGTCGGCGCAGATGAATGGGGGGAGAGGTCACACTTTATTCATGTAGACCTTGAACTTGTTATTACTGCTGATCGTTTCGACCCGTTTGAAGTGGGAGTCAAGGATCGGTTGGTAGCGTAAGAAGGCATTAGCCACAATGGTCAGCGAGCCATTAGGCAACAAAAATTCAGGGGCCTTGGCAAGAAAACTTTCAGTCGCCGCATAGAAAGTTTTAAGGCCGGCATGGAAGGGCGGATTAGAGACAATATGCCGAAATTTAGTCGTGACATCGGAATAGACATCAGAGGGATACACCTTGCCTTGTAGCCCATTGATGGCCAAGGTGCGGCGGCTTGACTCTAGCGCTAGCGCACTGATATCAACCAAATGGACCTGCAGCGCGGGGTTGCGCTTGGCCAATACCGAGCCAATGACGCCAGCTCCACAGCCAAAATCAAGCAATTCACCTTTCATTGGTGCCAATGCAGCAAGGAGCAGTTGGCTACCTGGGTCTAATTCTGTGGCGCTAAACACCCCCGGCAGTGCCAGCACCGTCAGCTCGGTATCACCGGCCTGGCATTGGTAGCGGCTAAACCAGCACTCGAGATCAAAGGGGGCAACCGGCTTACTTAGCTCGCTGTGATAAAGAGAGCAGCGGCGAGCGGAGTCGCGTTTTATGGGCGATGCACTATAGGGCGCCAGTAGCTTGTCGGCGCTATTGATGCCACCGCGGTTGTCACCGGCCAAAAATAGATCGGCGCCGCCATGAAGTAGCGGGGTCATCATGGCCAGCAGATATTGCGCCTCGGCTTTGGCTTTGGGCATCAGCAGCAACAGAGCATCAAAGCGAGGCTCGCCGCCGAGTTGATGATCAAACAAGATCCCTTCGCCAAGGGCCGCCTGTTGGCTTTGGTAGTAGCAGTAATCGGTGGTAAAGACAGTCAAGGTCTGGGCCAAGCTGGCCAGCTGGCGGGGGTAATCATCCTCCAGCGCGCCGCAGACCAGTAGCCGTTTGCCGACAAAAAGGGCTTGGTTTCGTTCCAGCATCTGGCTGACGGCACTGATAGGGCTGCTCATCGGGTATCTCCACACAATTTTGGGCGGCCATTATACATGGCCCCTTTCACCTTGACATTTATGCTGTGGTTGCAACATGCGCCAAGCCCCATTTTTTGAGCAGAAACGATAACCTGCGATGAAAATACGCCGATTTAGGTGGTGTGATGCAGCCACGCGGTGACCGCTAGCTGTAATTGGACATAATCCGGATACAAAAACAGCGTTGCAAGATCGAGAGGCCACGCCCCCGTCTGAGGTGCGGCACCGGTGAGGTGTGCGTGCAAACGACTTAAGGGGAGGGCCCATGGTATGGATGGTGGCAAGGGGCGAGCGCTATAGATAATGAGCTCAATGCCTTGGCACAACGCGTGCAAGGCTTGTTGGCGAAGGGGGTCATGGGGCGATAGCGTAAGCCAGAGTTGCTCGTGATGCTGCCAGTGCTGCAGCCCGTCACTGATGTTTGCAAGGGCCGGCCCATGGACGGGCGCGGCCAAGGTTTGCAGCGTCAACGGTTTGCCAAGGCCTGCGAGCTGATAACCCCGCTGCGCCTTAGATTGCAGGCCAAGGCGCAGCCCACCTATCTGAGCCACGCGCGCGGCGAGCGCAAATAGCGCGCAGGTGTCACCTGATTTGAGTTCGAGCTCAAGCTCGTTGATCTCTGCGCGTCCTTGGCTACCCACTATCTCCCCTTGATCCCATGCCAACTCAATCTGCGCATCTGCAAAGGTTATCTGCCAGCTACGGCGCAAAAAATCGGTACAAAATTGGGGGGCCAGCTGCTGCTGGATATGATCCCTTGTCGCCAGATCCGGCCAAATCTGCGCTGGAAATACGCTCAGTTGCGGCCGATCGCCGCTCACCGGGGCATTGTATTCAGGTCTGGCATGTAGGCCACCGACCACATGACCTCGGCACTTGATGGTCTGTTCGGCAAAGTCATCGCAGCGGCGGATCCGTAATCCCATTTCTAGTTGGCGTAGCGCCAGGGTGGGGGTATCGAAATAGACATTGCCCAGTTGCTGGGAGGAGGAGGCGTTAATTTCAAGAGAATTTAGCAGGGTAGTAAGTGTCGTATGTATCTTTCCGACAACAAAAAATTTTATCTCAATCTCAGTTTGCATCGCTATTCCAGACGGGCAGGTAACTTTGGCAGGCAGAATGTGGACTGCGAGGATATAATGCTCGCGAAATGACTAGGCCAATTCGCGGTTTTATTGGTGACGCAGTTCGGTTAACATGCGCGCCTCATAAAATCCTATCGAGTGTTTTTTCACCGACACAGGTTTGACCATGCCAGTAAATACTATTTTGGGACTTTTTGCCAAGTCCCCCATCAAGCCGTTACAAAAGCATATCGTCAAGGTTCACGTGTGCTGCGAGCAGCTCATTCCGTTTTTTGACGCCGTTGCAGAAGACCGTTGGGAAGATGCTGAGAAGATCCGGGAACAGATCGCTCAGCTAGAAAAAGAGGCGAATATCCTCAAGCGTGAAATTCGCTTAAAACTTCCACGGGGTCTGTTTTTGCCCGTTGCTCGTACCGATCTACTCGAGCTGTTAACCCAGCAAGACAAGATTGCCAATCGCGCCAAGGATATCTCTGGGCGTATGTTGGGTCGTCGTATGGAATTTCCTGCCGAAATGCGGGCTGATTTCATGGCCTATCTCAAACGTTGTATTGATGCGACGGCTCAGGCTGAAAAAGCCATCGGGGAGCTCGATGAGCTGCTCGAAACGGGTTTCAAAGGACGGGAAGTTGAAATGGTTGCCGAGATGATCCACCAGTTGGATCTGATCGAGGACGATACCGATGTGATGCAGATTGGGCTACGGCAAAAACTGCACGCGGTAGAGCAAAATTACAATCCGATTGATGTGATTTTTCTCTACAAGATCCTCGAATGGGTAGGTGACCTGGCTGATCAGGCTGAGCGTGTAGGTGCTCGTCTTGAACTGATGCTGGCTCGTTAGTAATCAACTGACTGGATAACAACGACTAATGGACATTATCGCAAATTACGGCGCCACTCTGGTGATCGTGGCGGCCTTGTTCGGCTTTTTGATGGCCTGGGGCATTGGTGCAAACGACGTGGCCAACGCCATGGGGACATCGGTTGGTACTAAGTCTCTGACCATTCGCCAGGCGATTATTATCGCCATGATCTTCGAGTTTGCCGGTGCTTATCTCGCCGGCGGTGAAGTGACGGCCACCATTCGTAACGGCATCATAGATACCAATGCGTTTGCGGCTACCCCAGATCTGCTGGTGCTTGGGATGATTGCATCACTGCTAGCGGCAGGCTCTTGGTTGATTTTGGCCTCTTTCTTCGGCTGGCCGGTATCCACTACCCACTCCATCATCGGCGCGATCGTCGGTTTTGCGTTGGTCAGTGTTGGACCTGAAGCGGTGCAGTGGAGCAAGTTCGGTGGCATCGTTGGCTCTTGGGTGATAACGCCAGCTATCTCAGGCGTTATCGCTTACTTTATGTTCATTAGTGTGCAGAAGCTTATCTTCAACACCGATGATCCATTGGGTAATGCCAAGCGCTATGTCCCGTTTTATATGTTTTTGACCGCCTTGGTGATCTGCTTGGTTACCATCAAGAAGGGGCTGACCCACGTGGGGCTGCACCTGACTGATATGGAAGGGGTGATGCTGTCAGTTGCCATCTCTATTGCGGTGGCGATTATCGGTTTCTTCTACATTCGTGGGCAAAACTACAACCCACAAGATGATAGCAAGATGCATTTTGCCAACGTAGAGAAGGTGTTTGGCATCTTGATGGTGATCACCGCGTGCGCCATGGCGTTTGCTCACGGCTCTAACGATGTGGCTAACGCCATTGGCCCACTCTCTGCGGTGGCATCTATCGTTGCTGCGGGTGGTGAAATTACCAGCCAGGCATCTATCGCGTGGTGGATCCTACCACTTGGCGGCATTGGTATCGTTATTGGTCTGGCGACCATGGGCGAGAAGGTCATGGCGACAGTGGGCACCGGTATTACGCACTTGACCCCTAGCCGTGGTTTTGCTGCCCAGCTCGCGACCGCTGCGACTGTGGTGATCGCCTCTGGTACAGGTCTTCCTATCTCCACCACTCAGACCCTGGTGGGTGCGGTGATGGGGGTGGGGTTGGCCCGCGGTATTGCGGCGTTGAACCTAGGGGTGCTGCGTAACATCGTGGTCTCTTGGATCATCACCCTGCCTGCTGGCGCGATCTTGGCTATCGGCATTTTCTACGTACTGCAGGCCTGCTTCTCCTAATCGAGACAGTTTTGTGTAAAAAGCCCGAGTCATTGACTCGGGCTTTTTTTATGGGCAATGCGTTGCTAGGCAAGCCTTATGACCGCCTGATTAGGCAGTTGCGTCTGTGCATCTTGCCCATCATTGTTGCAACTTCAAAGGCTGGCGCAGATCTGCCACAGATCGTATTGGATGGCGGCTGCAGTCACTTCTCGGCCAGAGCCGGGCCCTTGGATCACCAACGGATTACCGCGATAGCTGTCACTTTCAATGGCAAAGATGTTGTCGCAGGGGCGCAGGTTAGCAAAGGGGTGGTGTGGCTCGAGCGTCTCGAGCCCAACTTGCGCCTTGCCATTACGGCTAAAGCGGGCGACGTGACGAAGCACTTTACCAAGGCGCTGGGCCCCCTCGAATGCAGTCTGAATGGGGTCATCTAGTCGCTGCAGTTGATCCATAAATTGCTCTGCGCTGACTTTGCGAAGCGGTACTGGCACCAAGTTTTCGAGGGTGATATCGGCAGCGTCGAGCTCAAATCCGGCTTCTCGGGCCAAGATCAACAGCTTGCGGCGCACATCTTGGCCAGAGAGATCTTCACGGGGGTCGGGTTCGGTCAGGCCATGTTGCCACGCCTCATCCACCAGCTCAGAGAAGGGACGGCTGCCATCATATTGTTGAAACAGCCAAGAGAGCGTGCCAGAGAAGATGCCACAGACGCGCTGAATACGCTCGCCACTTTGGCGCAGCATATGGATGCTCGATTGGATTGGTAAACCTGCACCCACTGTCGCGTTGTAGCGCCACTGTACTTGATGGTCGCGGCAGGTCTGTTTTAGATGCTGGTAAAATGCGCTGTCGGCCGCCCCTGCAAACTTGTTAGCGGTGATGATATGAATGCCGCGCTGGGCAAAATCGGGGTAGTAGGTGCTCACCGTTTCACTGGCAGTCATGTCTAACGCGATCAACGCATCGAAGTTGTGCTGCTCGAGTTGACTGAGTAAAGAGGGCCAAATCAGCGGTGTGAGTCCACAGGGCTGGTTGAGTGGATCTAATCCTTCTTCATCAAGCTGGCCGCCGTCTGCGCCAAATACCCCATAGAGGGTGAGTGTTAGATGCAGTTCATGCTCGAGGCGTTTTTTTTCACGGGCATAAAGGCTCAGCCAATGGCCACCGATATTGCCTTTGCCAAACAGCACCAGTCCAACCCGAGTGGGGCGGCTGAACAAGGCGCTATGCAGGGCAATCAGTAGCGGCTCAAGCGCCACTTGGCGTAGCACCGCCACTAGGCTAAGCCCATCTTTAGCCACGTGAACAAATTCCAGCGGTTGATCTGTGAGCAGTTGATAGAACCGATAACACTGCTCGGCATTGTCGGTAACCCCTGATCCCACCAGGGCCACCAAACTGAATCCCTCTTTTTTGGTGAGACCCGTAAAGCTGCCTTGTTGTTGAATGTCGCGCAGCAGTGCGAATCCCCCTTCGGCCATTTCAAGGGTGTAAGCCAAGCGCAGCAGCCGTCGATCCGGTTGCCGTTGCAGGGTAAGGGGAGGGAGGCGGTAGCGGCCCAGGTGAGCCTCGATGAGGGCGATAGTCTGCTCAAAATCGAGCAGCGGTGATACCGTCAGCTCGATCAGCGCGATGTGATCGACCGACGAGACGATCCGTGCGCCGCCAGAGCGTGGGGTGCGGCGCAAAATATGGGTGCAGCCTTGGTCGGGGTTGTAGCTGCAGCGCAATGTGAGGCGCTGACGGCTGTCTGCCACTGGCTGCAGGGTACGTGAATGCAATACCGAAGAGCCCAGTCTGGCGAGCTCGTTGGCTTCCGCTAGGCTCAGTCGCTCCAATAGCTTCGCCTCTTTGACTCGCCGCGGATCTGCGCTGTAAACCCCGGCAACGTCACTCCAGATAGTGGTTGATTCACTGTCGGCCAGTTGTGCCAATAAGCTCGCGCTGTAGTCAGATCCGTTGCGGCCAAGGAGCAGAGTGTGATCTTGGGCGTCAGCGGCGATAAAACCTGTTACCACAATGCGGCCAGAATGGGTGGCTAGATGGGTGTTTAGCAGGGTATTGAGTAGAGTGCGAGAGTGCGCAATATCGACGTTTACTTGGGCGCCATCTTCTGCTCGCAAAAACTGGCGGGCATCAAGCCAGATCGCCTTATCACCCCGCTGGGTCAGTAGCGCCGCGAGGAGTCGCGCTGACCACACTTCACCAAAGGCGAGCAGGTCATTGCGCGCGAAGCGGTCAAATTGCTCCTCGAGGGTCTTGGTTATGCACTGCAGATCGTGAGTTAACTGGGCCGTCAGATCTTGCTGTAGTTCACCTGCTAGCAGCTCGTTGATCAAGCTCTGCTGATAGCCCAGTAGCGCCGCAATAGCGGTGGGTGCTGCCTCATCGCCGCTGTCTGCAAGATCTATCAATTGCAGCAGCCGATTGGTCGTCTTTCCGGCGGCGGAGACCACGATCAGGGCTGCAGTGTCAGTTTGTTGTTCAATGATGCTGGCAACCCGGCGATAACAGGCCGGATCGGCCAAACTGCTGCCACCAAATTTGTGCACATGGCGTTGTGTTGAGTTTATGGTTGTTGCCACCTGGGTTGATCCTTGTTGTTGCTGTTCCATTCGGTTGCTACCTGCTTTGCCTATGGTCTTTGTTCAATGAGGTGGGCTCAAGGGCTACTCTGTGTTGACGGTGCTTGGCGCCAATAATTAGGCGGGGGGGAGCGTAGAGATTGGCCGCGTAGGTGAATGTGGCCAGCGCTAAAGGGGAGATAAATAAGATAAGCGGCATGGCCATCATCGTATTGGCCATGGCGGCCAACATGGTAAACGCGGTCGTGATAAGGGGCGCAATGGCACTGGGCCCTGTTGCACTGGGCGCAATCACACCGAGAGCAATTACAACCGGAACTATTGCCAACAGGGTGGGGGTAAAAAAGAGAAACAGAAGACAAGATAACGGCGCGCTGGACGTCGTATGTCCGGTCAATACCCACAGTGCGAGTGGGGGGGAAGTCATATTGCTCTCTCCTTGAGCTACCGAGCCGCGTGGTTGCACGCTTTTTATCACGGCGTTCCTGCCTTGCGGGCGAATGCCGGACCACCTTACGTGAGCCAAATCAAGCAGTCAATGCATCTAGATGGCTAGAAGGCTTTGCTGTTGGATTGCCATTCATTTGGGTAAGGGTTAAAATCCGCCGTCACGGCTAAATGAGAACAGGTGAGTCATGGGTACAGAGTGGAACGGCGACTACGTCAGTCCTTATGCGGAACACGGTAAAAAGAGTGAACAGGTCAAAAAAATTACCGTCTCGATCCCCCTTAAGGTTCTGAAAGTGTTGACCGATGAGCGCACCCGTCGACAGGTCAATAACCTGCGTCATGCCACCAATAGCGAGCTGCTCTGCGAAGCCTTTTTGCATGCGTTCACTGGCCAGCCACTGCCTGGGGATGATGATTTACGCAAAGATCATCCCGATAGCGTTCCTGCTCATGTTCGCGCCATCATGGAGGCGTTGGGTAAAGAGATCGAAGATTTCGATCCAGAGTGAGCATATGGCCATAAACAAGAGGCGACCCATGGGTCGCCTCTTGTTGTTTTAATGGCTGATGGTTTTAACTATTGATGGTTTTAACTATTGATGGTGTTAACGGCTGGCTCTTTTAGCTACCCATCGTAGGCGGCGGCAGCTTGCCCCCCGCGAGCTCATCGACGCTACGCGATTAGCGATGTTGGGGGCAGTGATTTTTGGGCCAGCCATTTTTGCGCTAACAGCAGGGCACTGATACTGCGTGACTCACTAAAATCTGGCCGTGCGAGCAGATCGTCGATTTGGCTCAGGGGCCAAGGGATCACATCGAGAGGCTCGGGTTCGTCACCTATTTGCAGCTGCGAGAAGAGATCTTGCGCCAGTAGAATATCCATCCGGCTAGAGAAATAGCCCGGCGCCAGCGAGACCTGCTTGAGTAGCGTTAGGCGCTTGGCACCAAAGCCCGCTTCTTCCATTAACTCTCGATTACCTGCCTCGAACGCATCTTCACCAGGATCGATCAGCCCCTTAGGAAACCCCAGCTCGTAGCTGTGGGTACCTGCGGCATATTCGCGTACGAGCAGTAAGGTATGGGCATCGATAAGGGGCACCACCATTACGGCACCTCGGTTGCCACCTTGCATTCGCTCATAGATGCGCTCTTCACCGTTGGTGAATTTAAGGTGTACGGCTTCGACCTTAAACAGGCGACTCTCGGCCACGATGTGGGACGTGAGGATCTGTGGTTTAGGCTTGGGTAAATCCAGTTGATCAGCACAAATATGCACAGGTTTGTTCGGGTGCTTGCTCATTAGATGCGAAGTGCTCGTTAACAACGGGTGGTCTCAAGAGTAAACGACTCACCGAGTGAACACCACGGGGCAAACCAAGGAAAAGCTACCGCAAAGGGGGAATACGGCAGCGATAGCTCATGGCGGCAATGGCTCATGGCAATAGGCTAAAGGGATGATCGTGGTGGGGAGGCGTTGATCGTGGCGCTAATCACTGCCTCTATCACGGCTGTGGTTACTGCCAAAATGGGTGGCTGACCCAGGCGCCCCAAAGCGTCAAATTCAGCAGCACAATGAGCCAAAAAATCTGTCGGTAGCTGCGCTTTTGGGTCTTGTGATGAAACCATTGGCGGGCAAATAGCGCCCCAGGCCAGCCCGCGCACAGCTCTAATAGATGGAGTCGAGACTCAGGTACCCGCCACTGGCCACGCACGGCTTGGCGTTTATCCCAGGCGTAGGCCGCCACCGTGAGTAGGCTCATGGTCAGCAAGACGGCCAGTGGCCACCATTGCTGCTGCGAGATCCCAAGCCACAGCGCCCAGCCCAATGGCGGCACTATGAGCGCTTTGTCCCAGATATTGGCCATCTCTGTTCTCTTATGTTGCAAATGAGGTAGTAAAAAGGGGGGCAGTATACCCAATCTGCACGGCGGGATCACAATGTCTGTACCCACGGATCATAGGGGGTATGGTTGCCAGGTATCGCATAAATAAGCGTTAAGATATTGAAATGTAAGCATAAAGTGGATGTGCAGGAGTGACATCATTGTACAACGCGCTGTTGAGCGCAAGCGACTGGCGTTATAGCAGCCATGGGAGATGCCATGCCTGTGGCCATGAAGGTTGCCATGCAAAGGGCCAGTAACACCACAAACCGGTCAGCAGCAAAGTGAACGTACAAAAAATATGCTCGATGGCACCGCCACAAGAGAGTGGCCAGCCTGGTACTCGAAAGCGGCGTTTGATGGGCCAAAAGAGTGGAATACCTGCGGGGGTAAGCCAGTCCCCTAATAGATGGCTCACGTAGCCCACGATCAAGCCCTCGGTGACCCCGAGCGGAACGGATCCTGCGGGTAGACCTAGCTTAAGCCCCCAAGCAATGATGGCGACGATCAACAGACTGTGGGTGAAGCCTCGATGACCAAATAGCCGCGATAGTGGGATTGAAATCCACCGCAGACGATTGCCTAGCAAGGAATTGGGGTGATCAAGATCGGGTAGCAGGCTGCTAGCTAGCGCAGCAGGGATGGTTTGCCATAAACTGGCATCGGCCAGTGCGGGCGTGAGCTGCAATTTATGAGCGAGCAGGGTGCAGGTGACAGAAAACAGCAGATGCCCTTGGGCGGTCATGGCGATTACAGTATCAAAGAGAGGAGGCTAAATCTTACCAGTCTGGGGCTCTGGGTCAGCTGTTATTTGAAAGATCAGCACCTTATGGCGAAAAAGCGCCCATGAAGGGCGTCTTTAGAATCTGCTTACAACTTTCCTTTGACGAGCCATTGATCAAGGGCATTGGCAAAGCGCTGTTTATCCGCTGAGTTAAAGGGGGCGGGGCCACCGGTTTGTACCCCTGCTGAACGCAGCTCTTCCATTAAGTTGCGCATCCCAAGTCGTGCCTTAATGGTGTCACGGGTATAAATCTCACCGCGAGGATTAAGGGCTTCACCGCCGGCATCAATCACCCACGATGCTAGCGGAATATCACCGGTTATCACCAAATCCCCAGGCTGAACCTGCTTAGCAATCACATGATCTGCCACATCAAAACCCTGCGCCACTTGCTGGGTTTTGATAAAGGGAGAGGGGGGCACCCGCAGGCTCTGATTGGCCACGAGCGTCGTGACGACGTGGGTGCGGTGGGCGGCGCGGTAGAGGATCTCTTTGACCGGTGTCGGGCAGGCATCGGCATCAACCCAAATCGACATGACATGGTTTCCTGTAATAAAAGCGATGCATACAGCGGTAGATATCGCAGTGCATGTATGGCTGTGCATATAAAGAAGAGGGCATATTAACACAGTCACCGCCCGCGCTATGGGGCTGAGTCGGCGGCCGCTTTGGTGTAAGCTGCTGCCAGCATATCAAATGAGAAGGAAACAAGATGGATCAGGCGCCCAGTGACGTTATTTATAGCTTGACCCTCGATGGCAAAGGGGGAATGGAGCCACTGCCTGCAGGCAGCGAGCTCCCGGGCGTTCGCCCCTGCTGGGTCCACCTTGATTATGGTGACCCTGATGCGGCACGTTGGTTGCAGCAGACCCCCTTACTTAGCGAGATCGCTAAGGAGTCATTGGTTGGCCAAAGTAATCGCCCAAAGCTGATCCGAATGGGCGAGGCGGTGCTGCTGGTTTTGCGTGGGGTCAACCATAACAAAGACCATCGCCCAGAAGAGATGGTCGCGCTGCGCATCTTCATCACCCCAGGTCTAATCATCAGTAGTCGCCATCGTCCACTGCTCTCTGAGCAGGATGTGTTTAACCAATTAGCCCTTGGGGGCGGCGCGGATAGCCCGGGTGATTGGTTGGTTGAAATATGTGATGCCCTGACCGATCGGGCGGGGGACTTTGTGGAAGACTTGCATGATCAGATCCTCGATTTAGAGGAGAGTGTGTTAATGCACGAGATCCCAAGTAATGGCAGCCTAGCGCTGATCCGCAAACAGCTCATTATGATCCGTCGCTATTTGTCTCCTCAGCGAGATTTGGTGGCGCGCTTGGCGAGTGAGAAGATCAGTTGGCTAGATGCCGATGATCGTCGTCGTCTGCTCGATATCGCCGATAGGTTGCGCCATAAGCTCGATGATATGGATGCGGGCGTCGCGCGCTGCACGGTGTTGGCCGATGAGATCAATAGCCTGATGTTTGAGGCGACTAACCGGCGAGCTTATTACATGTCGATCATGGCGATGGTATTTTTGCCCGCCAGTTTTTTGACGGGGTTATTTGGGGTCAACCTTGGGGGCCTGCCCGGGATTACCGACCCTAAGGCTTTTTGGATTTTTTGCAGCGCATTAATCTTGATGGCAATGGGATTAGTGGTATGGCTTAAACGCCGACGTTGGTGGTAAGGAGGAATCACGGATGTGGCCATCCATAGGTCTTACGCTGCTGGTATTGTTGGGGCACACCTTGATCCGCGCGCTCATTCATAAGAGCTTGCAGGCACTAGGGAAAACTCGGCAGGTGAGTGAAAATCGGGTGCTTTATGTGGCTCACGTGTTCCACTTTTTGCTGGGGTGTGCCACTTTGCTGGTGCTGATAGGGGTATGGGGACTCGATTTTTCACGGCTAGTGGTGCTCGCCTCCTCCTTTTTTGCTGTGTTAGGGGTCGCGATGGTGGCCCAATGGTCGATCCTCTCTAACATTACCGCCAGCATTACGATCTTCTTTGCCTTTCCCTACAAGATTGGTGACCGGATCCGCATTCTTGATAAGGATGACTCGGTCACCGGCGTGATTACTGAAATTGGCTTGTTCTACCTGCGAGTGCGGGATGATAACGAGGATCTCGTCACCTATCCGGCAAATTTGATCTTGCAAAAACCAGTGAGAAAGCTAGAGGGAAAGGGGCTTGAGCCCTTACAACCGGAATAAAACGTCGCCCAAATAACACGCCGTTGGAATAACAAACGTCCCCCCATAAACTGCAATGAACAAAAAAGGCTCTTTAGAGCCTTTTTTGTTCACGCTTATCTAGCATTCGAAGAATCGGTAGAGATGCTCCACCTGAATAGGGCAATTGGCGACCAGATGAATATGGTCACGGGCCTCTTCGATAGAGCCAAAACTGACGGGGCAACCAAGGGTGTCCGTTAGTTCATAAATGGCACCGGCGTTGTCTCTAAATTCGATGTACCAGCCACAAGTAGGAATATCGTGCAAAATTTCTGCTTCACGCAGGATCTGCTGTTGATAGAGTTTGCGAAGTTCGCTGACGGTCATGGTTTACTCCTATGGGATATGCCAGCCCCAGTCTATGCCCCTCATCAGATCGCGGCAACTACTCCTGAACTTCGCAGCTTGAATCACAGATCCCGCCCTACATCGCTGTTTTGTCTCTTAAATCTTGCATTTCTTTGCGTAAAAACAAACCGCCAATCGGCGGTTTGTCAGGGGCAACATGGCAGCTTAATAGACGCTTGGATCGTCTGGTGAGGGACGAGTTTTGAAGCGGCGATGGAGCCACATGTACTGCTCTGGTGCGGTGCGCACGGCCGCTTCAATGGCGCGGTTAGCACGCGTGGCATCATCCATCTCATTACCCGTGGGGTAATCGGTGAGCGGAGCCCCGATATGCAAGGTGTAGCCCTCACGGGTACGGATGCTGTAGCAGGGTAAGGTGACGGTATTTTTCACTCGGGCCAGCGTCGCGGTGCCGGTGATAGTGGCAGCCTGCTCGACCGCAAAGTAGGGAACAAACACACTGGCATGGCGGCCATAATCGTGATCGGGTGCATACCAAAGGGCGTCGCCGCTGCGCAGCGCTTTGATCATCCCTTTTACATCGGCTCGGTTCACTAAATATTTATTGGATGCACAGCGACCATGATACTGGGCGTATTCGAGCACCGGATTGGTGTTGGGGCGATACACCCCCACCCCTGGGCGCACTAGCCCAAAGCAGCGCGCATTGAGCTCAAGGGTTAAGAAATGGCACGAGAGCAGCAGCATTCCTTGGCCTTGTTCTACCGCGTTGATGACATGCTCTTCTCCTTCCACCTTCATCAGGTTGCGCATGCGCCAATCTGGCCAAAACCACGCCATTCCCACTTCAAATACGGCGCAGCCTACGCTCTCAAAATTTTGTTGGAGGAGTGTTTGCTGCTGCTTCGCTGTGAGCTCCGGTAGCGCCAACGCGATATTGCGACGGGCAATCTTGACCCGTGAGGGGATAATTTTGGCGGCGAGGCGGCCAAGCTGACGGCCGAGCCACATTTGGGTGCGCCACGGCAGGAGCGTCAGTAACCAGAGCAGGCTAAGGCCACACCAGCTAGGCCAGTAACGGGGATGAAATAGACGGGGCTCGAGATGGGGAGCATTGTTATGGGCCATGGTTAATCTCTTGCTTACAAACACAATCGGGGGATTCTAGCCGAAAAGGGGGGGCGGGAGCGAATAAGGATATGCAGATTAACCGGATAATCGGTGTCAAATGAGAGACGTCAAGGGGGGCAACGATGGGCTTTTTCGCCACCAAAGAAAAGAGTGTGATAAAATCGCCCGCTGATTTTTCAGATTTTTGAGAGTCGATACAGATGAAGATCACCCTACCTGATTTTGAAAATGCCCGCGTGCTGGTCGTTGGCGATGTCATGTTAGATCGTTACTGGCATGGCCCTACCGGTCGGATTTCTCCTGAGGCACCAGTGCCGGTGGTCAAGGTTGAACACATTGAGGAGCGCCCGGGGGGGGCTGCCAACGTGGCCCTTAACTCTGCAGCCCTTGGTGCCCAAGCTGTATTGCTTGGCCTGACAGGGCAAGACGAAGCGGCGGATGCACTGGTTACCCAGATGACGGGCGTTAAGGTGGCCTGTGATTTTGTTCGTCTGGCCGATTTTCCAACCATCACTAAATTGCGGGTGTTGTCGCGTAACCAGCAACTGCTGCGGTTGGACTTTGAAGAGCCCTTCCATGAGGTTGATGCCAGCTTATTGATGAATAAGCTCGAGCAAGCGTTGCCAAACTGCGATGTCATGATCCTCTCTGACTATGGTAAGGGCGCCCTTAACGACGTGCCTGGCATGATAAAGCGAGCCCGAGCAGCCAAGATCCCCGTGTTGGTTGACCCAAAGGGCACTGACTTTGAGAAATATCGCGGCGCAACCTTGCTGACCCCTAACATGTCTGAGTTTGAGGCCGTGGTTGGGAAGGTGAAAAATGAAGAAGAGCTGGTTGCGAAAGGATTAACACTGGTCCAGCGCTTTGAGCTAGCCGCATTGCTCGTTACCCGCTCTGAAAATGGTATGACGTTGATCCGTGCAGGCCAGCCCGCGTTGCACCTGCCCGCCCAAGCTCATGAAGTGTATGACGTGACCGGGGCAGGAGATACGGTGATCTCTACCCTCGCGACGTCGCTGGCAGCAGGAAAAACCCTAGATGAAGCCTGTTCGCTGGCTAATACGGCCGCAGGGATCGTCGTCGGCAAATTAGGAACCTCAACGGTTAGCCCCGTTGAGTTAGCCAATGCTCTATACAGTGAACAAGAAACCGGCTTTGGCGTGATGTCTGAAGCGCAGTTGAAAGTCGCGGTACGGGCGGCGCGGCTGCGCGGTGAAAAGGTGGTCATGACGAACGGCTGCTTCGATATTTTGCATGCCGGTCACGTATCTTATCTCGCCAATGCGGGCAAATTAGGCGATCGCCTGATTGTCGCAGTCAATTCTGACGAGTCAGTGCGTCGCCTTAAAGGGCCTGGGCGTCCAGTCAATCCTACCGAGCGACGGATGGCGGTATTAGCCGCGTTAGGCGCCGTTGATTGGGTGGTGCCGTTTAGTGAAGATACGCCGCAGCGGTTGATCGCAGAAATCCTGCCAGACCTGCTGGTCAAAGGGGGGGATTATCAGCCAAAGGATATCGCCGGTTACGATGAAGTGACAGCGAATGGCGGTGACGTGCAGGTCCTTAATTTTGAAGATGGTTGCTCCACCTCCGAGATTATCAAAACGATTCGTGAGCGCGGCTAAATGCGCCTTTTGATTGGCTTAGGTGACCGAGCTGATAGGCCGGTCATCTGAGCCATCATGCAGTGATGACAATCAATAGCGCGGCGCGATCGATTAAGCGCCAGTGAGATAACAAAAAGGCGACCTTGCGGTCGCCTTTTTTATAACCAGTTAGCCAATCATGCTTTGGTCTTGGCGACCGCAGGCTTAAGACCTTGGTTAATATCTACCAGATCTTGGGCTTCTAACACGCCAGCGGCCTGTTTTAGGCTAAGGATGTTGAGAATGTAGTTGTAACGCGCCTCGGAGAGCTTTTGCTTGGCGTCGTACAATTTGCGAGTGTAATCGAGCACATCGACGATGGTGCGGGTACCCACTTCATAGCCGGCCTCAGTCGCCTCGAGGGCACTTTTGGCAGAGACTACAAACTGGCTATAAGCCCGTACCGAGCCAATGTTGGCGTTCACGTTGTTGTAAGAAGAGCGTACTGAGCCTTGTACTGAGCGGTAGTTTTTCTCCAGCAGTTCGCTGGCCGCCACATAGTTGTACTGGGCTTGCTTGACTTGAGAGGTGATAGCGCCACCGCTGTAAAGTGGCAGATTGAAGGTCAAGCCGATGTTAGCTTGATTAGCATTGCTCTCAGGGTTAATTGTCTTATTTTGGTAGTCGCTTTCGCTGGTTTGTAGGCCAGTACTCAGATCGACGGTGGCTTCATGGCCAGTTTTTTGCAGGTCAATCTGCTGCTTGGCAATATCTTTGGCGATCCGTGCGCTGTGCAGTTGCAGGTTCTTATCTATCGCCAGTGCAAGCCACTTATCAGAGTCAAACGCAGTCTTTTGCGGGGTAAAGCGTTCAGTGTTTAACACCTCTAAATTGCGGTGATCAACCCCGGTCAGCTCACGCAATGATTCATAGCTGTTAGCTAGCTGATTTTCTGCGCTGATCTCATCTGCCAGCGCTTGGTCGCGAGAAGCTTCAGCTTCATGCACGTCGGTGATGGCCACTAACCCCACCCCAAAGCGTTGCCGGGTTTGCTCCATCTGGCGTTCAACCGCAACTTTATTCGCGCGAACGAACTCTAACGTATCCATTGCATTGAGCACGTCAAAATAGGCGGTGGCGCTGCGCAGGATCAGATTTTGCACTTCGATGTTGTAGGCTACATCACTTTGGGCGGCACTTTTTTCGGCCAAATCTAAGTTGATCCAATTGCTGCGGCGGTAGACAGATTGATCGAGTGAGAGGTTACCGCTCGCGCTGGTAGCAGTTTGGGTATTGCGCTTGTTTTTCAGGTAATTCAGACCCGCACCTAGATTGATTTGCGGCAACAATGCGGCGCGGGATTGGTTGATTTTCTCAAAGGCCTGATCACGAACAGCTTTAGACTGCAGCACCTGCGGATCTTTAAGCTGGGCTTGCTGATAGATGTCGAGCAGGTTATCTGCATGGGCACCGGCACTGACGCCCAGCAACACCATGACGGACAAAAGTGTTCTTTTCATAGATTGTTTTAACCTTTATGTAGTAACCCAATGGGTTGCTGGAGAGGGCAAACATTGTCACCGACCAAGCTTAATTGCAGCTTAATCACTCTATTATAAGCAAAAATTAATGCTAAGAGTCTCAGATCTGGTGATGGGAACGTCAAGAACGGAAGCGTAGTTTTATCTTCACGCGCCTAGCCAAATGGCCTGTGGCTGCTAAAATCCACCCCTCATTGCCATGGCATACCGAGCGAATGAATGTTCATTCATATTTCTCGGATTTTATGGTCAAACTGATACAAGTCAAGCCAACGGGAGTTCAGGATGTCGCAGCACCCCTTGCCACAACTACATCATTACGCCATGAAAGATGTAAAAATCCTTGATAAATCAGTGGGATATAACGGTTTCTTCAAGGTGAATGTGTATCGACTGCAGCATCGGTTATTTGCAGGTGGCTGGAATGCGCCTATTGTGCGTGAGTTATTCGAACGGGGCCATGCGGCAGCCTTGTTGCCCTATGATCCGGTGCGCGATCAGATAGTGCTGGTGGAGCAATTTCGTATTGGAGCCATGGAAACCTGCCCCACCCCTTGGTTATTGGAGTTAGTGGCAGGGATCATCGATGCAGGGGAAACCGCAGAAGTGGTCGTGCGCCGCGAAGCCGTAGAAGAAGCTGGGATCGATGTTGGCCGCTGTGAGCATGCCATCAGTTATTTGGTGAGCCCGGGTGGCAGCACTGAGCGCATAGAAGTCTATGTAGGTGAAGTGGACGCGAGCAAAGCGGAAGGATTGCACGGCCTTGCCGAGGAGGGGGAGGATATTCGGGTGCACGTGGTGAGCCGCGAACAGGCTTATGCCTGGGTTAAAGAGGGTCGTATCGACAACGCCGCCTCCATCATTGCGTTGCAATGGCTGGCGTTAAACCATGGCGAGCTACGCGTCCGCTGGTTGGCTGCCCGTTAAAGTGGCGCTCACGCTACAACAGCGCAAACGCCATGTGCCTGATCTGATGGCCTTGCAACGCACCTGTGAGGTCAATTATATGGCGATCATGAAGTTGCTTCCGCCCGCGGCATCAGTGGGGATGGTTCGTCGCTATCAGGTTGGCCACGATTTACAGTTTGCGCTCACTATCACTAGCGAGAGCCGTTTTACTAGCCAAGTGATACTGACTCAGCACAATCCTGAACTGCCTGAATATTTACAGGTACAAATTGAGATTCGTTTGTACCATGACGTGCGAATGGCTGAAGTGTGTGCCACGCAACAGATTTGTCGTTTGCAACCAAGTTATGATTACCCGAATAAACGAATGCACCAGCGGGATGAAAAGGAGCAGGTAAACCTGTTTTTAGCCGAATGGCTAAAATTTTGTCTCAGGCATGGTACTAGCCCTATCAATATTCCTAGTTGAACAGATAACAAGAAGCGTCATGTTGGAAATAGATCTCCCAGAGGCACCAGACGGTAGCGTGCGGCTGTTGCAAATTACTGATACTCATCTTTTTGCCAGTCAAGAGGGGCAGTTATTAGGAGTGCGAACCGCAGAGAGTCTGGCGGCGGTGCTCAAACAGGTGCAGGCCAACGCACACCCCTACGAGATGATTTTGGCCACGGGTGATTTATCCCAAGATCACAGCCCTGAATCTTATCAGCGCTTTGCCACTATGATGGCGCCCCTTGCTCGCCCCATTTACTGGTTGCCCGGCAATCATGACGACAGTCCGCTGATGACAGAATACCTTCATACGGCGGGGATCAGTGAGGCCAAGCAGCTAGTTGGGGAGTATTGGCAGGTGATCTTGCTCGATACTCAAGTGCCAGGGAAACCCCATGGGGTACTCGGTGATCATCAACTGGCCACCCTTGATCGCGCCCTGCGCCAATATCCAGATCGCCATGTATTGATTGCTTTGCACCATCAAGCGGTGCCAGTGGGCTGCAGGTGGCTCGATCAGCACAATCTTAAAAATGCCGATGACCTATTTGCCGTATTGGCCCGTCATCCGCAGCAAAAGACCATCTTGTTTGGCCATGTTCATCAAGAATTTGATGAGATACATCATGGGGTACGGTTGCTTGCGAGCCCCTCGACCTGCATTCAATTTAAACCGCTTTGCGATGACTTTACGCTCGATACAGCAGGCCCTGGTTGGCGCTACCTTACTTTGTGCCCAGATGGTCGGGTTGCTAGCGAAGTATGGCGCTTGGCGCTGGGTGAATTTGTGCCAGATCCCGATGCGACAGGTTATTAAGGAGCCGATGAGATGAGCGTGATGAAGTCAGTATTGCTCTATTTGCATGGGTTTAACTCCTCACCGGGATCGGCGAAAGCGCAGCAGATGGCGGTTTGGGTTGCCCATCATCGACCCGATATCGAGGTGATCATTCCCGCTCAGCCTAATACCCCCGTGGCGGCATGGGCAGCCATTGAGCGGGTCATGAGCGATCTACTCCTGCGTTATGGTCACTCATTGAAGCTTGGCGTCGTAGGTAGTTCGTTAGGTGGCTTTATGGCGACGAAAGTGAGCGAGCACTATGGTTGCCGCGCGGCGTTAATCAATCCTGCGGTGCGCCCTCACGCACTGCTTTGCGATTACCTTGGCCCGCAGACTAACCCCTATACCGGTGAGCACTACGAGCTATTACCTTCGCATATCGAAGAGCTGCGGATGTTAGCCGTGCCGCTGACGGCCCCAGATCGATTGTGGGTTTTGCAACAGCAAGGGGATGAGGTGCTCGATTATCGCCAAACATTGAGCTATTACCGCTTTGCTCGGCTGTCCCTTGAGTGCGGTGGCAATCATGGATTTGTCGGATTTGAGCGCTACCTGGCCCAGATTGTACATTTTTTAGGGTTATAACCCAGTTTTAGGGCTATAACCCAGCGCGTTTGACTGCTTGGCACAATGAGAGCTTGGCAACGTTGCATTCGGCAACGCAAAGTTCGGTAAGCAGAGCTAGGCGCCACAGTCGATTAGATTGCGCTTTCGGTGTGGGGGAGTTTGTTCTACCCCCGCCTAGCAGTTAAGATCCCCCCCAAACGTCAATTCGCAAGGCCCTCCATGTCTACTCAATACAATGCGGATGCCATCGAGGTTCTCAATGGCCTCGAACCGGTGCGTCGTCGCCCCGGCATGTATACCGATACCACTCGGCCTAATCACCTCGGCCAAGAGGTCATCGACAACAGCGTCGATGAGGCCCTCGCCGGTCACGCTCGCACGTTGGAGGTGACCCTATTTGAAGATCAATCCCTTGAGGTGATCGATGACGGCCGCGGCATGCCGGTCGATATTCACCCGGAAGAGGGGGTCAGCGGGGTTGAGCTGATTCTCTGCAAGCTGCACGCGGGTGGTAAGTTCTCAAACAAGAACTATCAGTTCTCCGGCGGTCTGCACGGGGTCGGTATCTCGGTGGTTAACGCCCTCTCCGATCGGGTTGAGGTAACGGTGCGCCGCGACGGCCAGGTCTATGACATCGCGTTTGAGCGAGGCGATAAAGTGCAGGAGTTGACGGTCACTGGCACGTGCGGGCGCCGCAACACCGGTACCCGGGTGCGTTTTTGGCCCCAAGCGAGCTACTTTGACTCCCCGCGCTTTTCGGTCACCAAGCTTGAGTACCTGCTTAAAGCCAAAGCGGTGCTCTGCCCGGGCTTGACCATCAAGTTCCTCGACAAGAACACCGGCATCAAGTTGGAGTGGTGCTACGAAGATGGTCTCAAAGATTATCTGATTGATGCGGTCAAGCAGTTTACCTGCCTGCCAGAGCAGCCCTTTATCGGCGCATTTAGCACTGAACAGTCTGCCGTTGACTGGGCGCTGTGCTGGCTGCCAGAGGGGGGCGAGTGCCTCGCCGAATCCTATGTAAACCTGATTCCCACCGCCCAGGGCGGCACTCACGTCAACGGTCTGCGCCAAGGCTTGCTCGACGCTATGCGCGAGTTTTGCGAGTTTCGCAACCTGCTGCCGCGCGGGGTTAAGCTGACCCCAGAAGATATCTGGGATCGCTGCGCTTACATTCTGTCGGTCAAGATGCAGGACCCGCAATTTGCCGGCCAAACCAAGGAGCGATTGTCATCACGCCAGAGCTCGGCGTTTGTCTCCGGTGTGGTGAAGGATGCCTTTAGCCTATTTCTTAACAGCAACACCGAGCTGGCGGCGCAGATTGCTGAGATTTGTATTAACAACGCTCAGCGACGATTGCGGGCGGCAAAAACAGTGGTGCGTAAGAAAATCACCCAAGGCCCAGCGCTGCCCGGCAAGTTGACTGACTGTAACTGCGCAGATCCGATGCGCGGAGAGCTCTTTTTAGTCGAAGGTGACTCTGCGGGCGGCAGTGCCAAGCAGGCGCGAGATCGCGAGTTTCAGGCCATCATGCCGCTACGGGGCAAGATCCTAAACACCTGGGAGGTCGAGGCCGGTCAGGTGCTCGCGTCCCAAGAGGTGCACGATATCTCGGTGGCGATCGGTCTTGATCCTGACTCTGAAGATCTCAGCGGCCTACGCTATGGCAAGGTGTGCATTCTGGCGGATGCGGACTCTGATGGTCTGCACATCGCCACCTTGCTCTGCGCCCTGTTTGTGCGGCACTTTCGCACCTTGGTCAACCATGGCCATGTTTATGTGGCCATGCCGCCGCTCTATCGGATCGACATCGGCAAAGAGGTGTTTTATGCCCTCGATGAGGATGAAAAAAACGGCGTGCTGCAGCGGGTAGAAGCGGAGAAGAAAAAAGGCAAGGTAATGGTGACCCGATTCAAAGGCTTGGGTGAGATGAACCCGAAACAGCTGCGAGAAACCACCATGGATCCTAATACCCGTCGTTTGGTACAGCTCACCATGGGGCCAGAGGCCGAAGGGGAAGAAACCCTGCAACTGATGGACATGCTGCTGGCTAAAAAGCGCGCGCCAGATCGCCGCGAATGGTTAGAGCAGAAGGGCAACCTCGCCATCATCTAAGCCGTCGGCTGGCCCGCACCGGGCCAGCAAGCATTTAGCTGGAGTCGCCCTGTGGCGGATCTCGAACCGCAACAGAACAATCTAATGAGTGAGGCTATCGCGCTCACTTTATTGGATGAAGTAGAGCGCCAACCGGCTCTATAACCGAAAGAGAACAAATCTATGAGCGATCTAGAGCTCAGTCTGGATGGGGTAGAGCGCCAGCCAATGCGCACCTTTACCGAACAGGCTTACTTGAATTATTCCATGTACGTCATCATGGATCGGGCCTTGCCACATATTGGCGATGGCCTCAAACCGGTGCAGCGGCGCATCATCTACGCCATGAGCGAGCTGGGACTGTCGGCGCTGTCCAAGCACAAAAAATCTGCCCGTACCGTCGGTGATGTGTTGGGTAAGTACCACCCCCACGGCGACAGCGCCTGTTATGAAGCCATGGTGCTGATGGCCCAGCCTTTCTCCTACCGCTATCCGCTGGTGGATGGCCAAGGTAACTGGGGGGCGCCGGATGATCCTAAATCTTTCGCCGCCATGCGTTACACCGAGGCGCGGCTTTCACGCTTCTCCGAGTTGCTGCTCTCTGAGCTTGGCCAAGGCACGGTGGAGTGGACGCCGAACTTCGACGGCACCATGAAAGAGCCGGTGGTGCTGCCTGCTCGCCTGCCGCATATTTTGCTAAACGGCATCACAGGTATTGCGGTGGGGATGGCCACGGATATTCCGCCCCATAACGCCCGAGAAGTGGCTTATGCCTGCGCCGAGCTGCTCGATAATCCAGAGGCTGGGCTCGATGCATTGATGGCCCATATTAAGGGGCCAGATTATCCGACCAATGCCGAGATCATCACGCCTGCAGGGGACATTCGTAAAATTTACGAGACCGGCAAGGGCTCGATCAAGCTGCGGGCGGTGTGGAGCGAGGAGGACGGTGAAATCGTGATTACCTCACTGCCTCATCAAGCCTCTGGCGCCAAGATCATCGAGCAAATTGCGGCTCAAATGGTGGCGAAAAAGCTACCGATGGTGAGCGATCTGCGGGATGAATCGGACCACGAGAATCCAACCCGCTTAGTGATCATCCCACGCTCCAATCGGGTCGATATGGAAGGGCTGATGGCCCACCTGTTTGCCACCACCGATCTGGAGAAAAATTATCGGGTCAACCTCAACATCCTTGGCCTCGATAATCGACCGCAGGTGAAGACCCTCAAGATGATCCTCTCTGAGTGGATCATCTTTCGTCGCGAAACGGTGCGGCGCCGTCTGCAATATCGCCTCGACAAGGTGCTGGCTCGACTACACATCCTCGAAGGCTTGCTGGTGGCTTACCTCAATATCGACGAGGTGATCGAGATCATTCGTACCGAAGATGAGCCCGGCAAAGAGATGGTGGCGCGCTTTAACATTAGCGAGACCCAGGCTGACGCGATCCTGGATATCAAACTGCGCCATCTGGCCAAGCTGGAAGAGTTCAAATTGCGGGCGGAGCAAGATGAGCTAGCCATTGAGCGGGACAAGCTACAGCTGCTGTTGGGTTCTGAGCGCCGGCTCAATACCCTGCTTAAAAAAGAGCTGTTGGCCGATGCCGAAAAATATGGTGACGATCGCCGCACCCCACTGGTAGAGCGAGCCACCGCCGTGGCGCTCACCGAAAAAGAGCTGACCCCCAGCGAACCGGTCACAGTCATTCTCTCTGATAAGGGCTGGGTGCGGGCCGCTAAGGGCCATGACGTCGATGTAGCGGGACTCTCTTACAAGGCTGGGGATGGCTATTTAGCCCATGCCTGTGGCCGCAGCAACCAGCAGGCGGTATTTTTCTCCACCTTGGGTCGCACTTATGCCCTTGAGGCCCACAGCTTGCCATCGGCTCGCAGCCAGGGTGAACCCCTCACTGGCCGCTTTGCACTAGGCGCAGGGGAAGAGGTGCGCCATCTGGTGATGGGTAACGAGGGCGAGCCGTATCTCATTGCAAGTGATGCCGGCTACGGCTTTGTCTGTAGCTATGACGATCTGCTTGGCAAGAATAAAAACGGCAAGGCGCTGCTCACCGTGCCAGAGGGTGGGCAGGTGATAGCGCCCCTGAAAATTGACTCACCAGAGACCGATCTGTGCATGGCGATATCGAATGAAGGGCGGATGCTCTTGTTCCCGCTCAACACCCTGCCAGTGCTAGGTAAGGGCAAGGGTAACCGGCTTATCAGTATTCCATCGGCGCGGGTCAAGGCGCGAGAAGAGTTTATGGTGATGGCCGCCATTATTCCAGAGGGGCAATATGTCACCCTGTTTGCGGGCAAGCGCAAGCTGACCCTTAAACCCACAGACCTTGATTACTACCGTGGCGAGCGCGGTCGCCGTGGCGCCAAGCTACCCCGTGGTTTACAGCGGGTGGACCGCATTGAGCTTGGATCTGCCGGTGCTGAGCTGGTGGCGGAGGAAAGTCAGGAAGGGTAATCAATGGCGTTGTTTCCCAAATCGATGCAACGTGCATGGAACTAATTGAAGATCCGGTGATCTGATCACTATCATCCCTTTTCAAGTATCCATCATGGGCAAAGCGCTTCATCCCATCAGCAACTGGCCTCAATACAACAGGTC